>VGAZ01000051.1 GCA_016870615.1 Actinomycetota bacterium
AAATGGCAAAAAAGAGCTTTTTTTAATTATTGCTTCCCAATCAGGATTAATATGATAAATCAAATCTGCATAATTAATATTTGGATTAACCTTTGTTAAATGTTTTGCCTGCCTGATTATTTCCCCTATGACTCTTCTTTCAATTCTTTTAAGATTAAAGGATGCAAGAGCCAGGAAAACTCCATAAGCAAGTATTACAGGCACAAGGTAAATATAGTAATTGTCAATAAACTGTATAATATATTTGCCTGTTTTTCCTAAAAATGTATCAAGCCAGAGATTAGCCATAAATAAAACCCTGTATATATAATTACTGCATCAGTAAATCTATAATTAATTCCTGATAATCTAATAAAGCTTAAATGCCATAAGAGCCATACTGACTGGGCCGCATATCAAACATTCTTTCCCAGCCTTTTAAGAACAGCGGCAACATTATCCCTGTATGAGCCATCCGGTACAAATTTCTTCTCAAAAAAAGCTCCGCCTATTGTAAAGCCCCATACTCCCTGTGCTATCGTCTCGTCCAGCCTTTCAAAGCTGTTTATAGAACCTGCAGATACTATAGGGATTTTAACTGAATTCTTGAGTGTATTTACAAGCTCCCCTATTTTATCTTTATATTTATACCTGTAAGCAAGTATGTCAAATCCGTCTGCTCCAGCTTCTTCTAACCTTTTGGCATCAGCAACTATTTCATCAATGGTGCCGTCAAGAACAGAGGGCCTGTCATATATTTTTCCGCAGAACGGGAAATATTTTATTTTTTTGCCTATTATGTCCCATATTGAGGGGTAGTAAATTGTGCCCATAAGGCAATCAAATCCTGAATCCACTGCAAGTTTTGCCGGAGCTGCAATTTTTTCTTCTTCGTACTCAACCACTTCCAGAAATGATTCAAATCCTGCCTGGTGGATTTTATCATTGAACTCTTTCATTTTATCGGGAGCAAGCCCTATCTCCTTGTATCCGAAATAATCCACAGGCAAATCTTTAACCTGCTCAAAGTATTCCATTGCATCGGGGACTGTAACATCGTTTAATGTGAACATTAGTATAAGTTTTGGCATCATTTTTGTCTCTCCTTAAAAAAAGATGATAAATAAATGCTTGTTTAGTCAAAATAAAATCTTCATAACAAGAACCGGGCTTTATTAAACCATTAAAAACAGTTTTTTAATAAATCTTAATTTCAGGTTGTCTCTTATGCCTGCCTTTGGTATTTTAGTAATATTTGCCCGATTATGCAATGATTTAAAAATAATAAAATCCGGTAAATTAATAAATCAATGCAGCAAATATATTTTATAATCATA
The DNA here is from genome assembly GCA_016870615.1 of Actinomycetota bacterium. Lineage (GTDB taxonomy): Bacteria > Actinomycetota > Humimicrobiia > Humimicrobiales > Humimicrobiaceae > VGAZ01. The sequence continues at coordinate 1,317 of VGAZ01000051.1, forward strand.
TTTTTAATTAAAACCATATATTAAAAAAGAAGATCATTTTGTAAAAACAACACTACCTTCGCTGTCTATGTATTTAACCCTTTTGCCTCCTTCAAAAGTTATTGCCATAAAATCAGTGCTGATTTCCTGCCCAGGTAATAGCTTTAGAGCTGTTTTATTCTCTATAGCTCTATTAAGGCCTTCCCCGGAACAGCTTGAGCAAAGTTCAATTGCAATGCATTCTACTCTCCCAAACCATGGCGCATCCTGGCAGCTTTTGCCATACATCCTCCATATCCATAAATATGGAAACACACCTGTGTCCCATCTGAATCCTATACCTGCTTTCTTCATCTGATTGCTTATTGCATACCATCCATCTTTTTTTAATGCAACCCCTATCTCATCAATGCCATTTTTATTATCTTTTACAAGGGATGGAGATTTACTGAAATCTGTTAGCTGCCCGGAACTTCCTTTAAAAACAGGCCATTTATTCTCAGGATTATCTTTTTCATAATAAACACTTTCTCCAATGCCTTTCATTACAAGTTTTACATCATTTGCCGGAATATCAATTATCATACTGTCATCCAGGAATGCGCCTCCATAAGCAGGATGATGTGTCCACATAAACTCAACAGGCACAAAACCTTCATTTTTTAGCTTTTCAGAAATATATAATTTCGGATCACCTTTTTTTAATGTAAGCGTTTTTTCAAGATAAAAAGGCGTCCTGTATGTCCTTACAGAAAATTTAACTGAAATTATCCCAGGGCTGTTCTCAATGACCTCATAGTTCCATGGTATTAGACAAATTTCTCCATGCAAACCTTCTTCTGCACCACCGTAGTATTTGCCTCCATAGCCGAAGTTAGGAAGTATTTCCTGCCACCCGCCCTCATAATAATCCATGAAGTTGCCTTCACGGGCGCAAACCGAGGGCACAAAGCTTGAAGGCGAATTTATACCCCATGGTGAAAGCCACATGAAGTCAATGTCCCTGGGCTTATACAAGAATTCAAAAATATCTGTGCCCTTATCAATAAGAATCGAAAGCCGAACATACTCATTCTCAAGAACAGCAACTCTTAAGTTCTTATAAAAATAATCAGTATTTAACCTGCAGCCATAATTTCGTATATGATTGTATAACATTTATATGCACCTTTATTTTTATTAATAGACTTTTTCAAATATATATAATAATTGAATTCTTTAAAATAAGATTTGAAATATAGATAATTGATTAAATCCTTTTAGCTAATGCATTATCTTATGCTTGTCAAGATCGGTTGCTACTTGCAACCACTGCCGGTATTTGCTTTCGTATTTTTTAAACTTTTTGGCGTCAGGTTCAAACTGTTTTCCAATCTTGACCCATTTTCCCAACACATCCTTTACAGAGTCAAACTTGCCTGTCCCATATCCTGCAAGAACTGCAACAGCCATACATCCGGACTCATCCACATCTATTTTCTGTATCGTTTTGCCTGTTATATCTGCTTTTATCTGAAGCCATGTGTCTGACCTGGCCCCTCCCCCGGTTGCCCTGATGGCGTCAATTTTAACACCTGTTTCCTCAAACTTTTCAAGATTGAGCTTCAGGTCAAAAGTAATGCCTTCAAACATGCCTTTTATAATATCTTCTTTTGTGGTGCGAAGCGTTAACCCTATCAGAGCGCCGGTGGCATCCGGATTGTTTTTAGGTGTCTGGGAGCCCTCAAAATATGGCATGAAAAGTACAGGGTATTTCGCCTTAAGCGCTAAATCCATAATAACATCATATGCATTTAATCCTGACTCTTTTGCCGCCTGCTTTTCATAATAACCAAAATTATCCCTGTACCATTTAAATATAACGCCGCCACTTGAATTTATTGACATGGTAATAAAAAGATCTGCAAGCGCATGGTTACAGAAAGGATACCCGAATTTCATAAGTTTTGGGTCACTTAACGGATTGGCAAAACATATCTGCATAACCTCAAATGTTCCTGTTCCTATAGAAGCCATGCCGTCTTTTATAACACCTGAACCAAGTGCAGCGCATATCTGGTCAAATCCCCCGGTTACTATGCTTACCTCTTTTTTAAAGCCAAGTCTTTCTGAAAGTTTCTTATCTGCTTTGCCTATTAATGTTCCAGAAAGTGCAGCTTTTGGAAAAATGCTCTTATCAATGCCAACCGGTTTTAAGATTTCTTCTGAATAATCTCTTTTTAATATGTCAAATGCAAGGGTCCTGCAAACAACTGAATAATCTGTTACAGGCTCTGCACCCAGTTTTTGGAATATGAACTCCTCCCAGCATAAAAACTTTGATGTTTTTTCAAAAATATCAGGCCTGTTCTGCTTAAACCATATAAGCCTGTTTAGAGGATATAGATTTGCAGGAGGCTGTCCGGTTATCCTGTATATGTTTTCTTCACCGAGAATGCTGTTTATCCACCTGTTTTCTTTTTCCCCTCTTTTATCCATAGCCATTATTGTATTATAAAGAGGTCTTCCAGATGCATCCACAGGCAGAGCCTCGTCACCTGAAACAGATATGCTAAGTGCATCCACCGGATCGCTTGCCACTTCTGTAAAAGTGTTAAGTTCTGAAATATTTTCACATAATGTTTCCCAGACTTTATTGGCATCCAGCTCAACAACTCCCTTTTTAGGCATATAAAGTGTGTATTCACGGTAAGTTTTTCCAAGCATTGTGCCGTCTTCACTGTATGCGGCACATTTTATACCTGTTGTCCCCAGATCTATTCCAAGAAGACTCAAACTTGTTTTCCTCCTATCTTTTAAAAATAATGGTTAATTTATAAATCTGTTTAATACTGGATATTTTATTGCATATTTATAAATTTAATATCCGCAAGTTCAGCAAAATGCTCTATTTCCCTGAGAACTTTTCCGTAACCTATCATCCAGTGGTGGCCAATCGCATTATTTGCAATAAGTTCCAGGAATTTACCTGATGTAATATCGAGCCTTGCACTTACAGGATTGCCTGGAAATACCATTTCTGTTTCCTGGGAATAACCCTCAATTGCAGATATCCTGTAAGTATCTTTCCGGCCCACTATATTTACCAGTGTAATTTCTCCAAGTTTTGGTAAAAAGATAACGCATACCCCGTTTTCTTTTAGTCTTACCTGGCATAATTCAATACATGATTTGTCCTTTGCAATTGAGAAAGCGCCGGAGCCGCAATGTGAAAAAACCACGGAGTTTTCAGAATCCGGGTCTAAAAGATCTGTGTTGTGAACAGGCTCACCTGTCAAATAATTCAATATAATCATCGCAACAGCAGAGTTAACATCTCCTTCGCATGAAAAAATTACGCCATCTTTTTCAGCAAGAATTGATGCAGAAAGACATGTCTGTCCCATAAGTTCTGGATAGCATTCAACTGCAAAGGCTGCTAAATTTTCTTCTTCTGCAATTTTTTTAAACGCCAGATATTTTTTACATGCTTCAAGGCCATATGTGTCAGGGACATTTATTTTATTTATAACTGATTTTACAGAATTCCATTCTCTTGCTGCTTCCTCATTAGTGATTTCTATACTATTTTTAATTAGCTCATTAATACCATAGTGGACAATTCTAGGGCCGAATTTATTTTTCAGTTCAAGCTCGTCAAATGTAACTTCCGTCATGCCGTGCACCCTGTAACCAAAAAGCCCTATTTTTTGCTTTCGTAAATAATTTTTTAAGCCTGCAGCCCTGCAGTAACTTAATACTTGATTATGTATATTTTTATCATCCAGTGCACCAAAAAATATTTTATATTTCTTCTTAAGTTCAAATAGCACTACTCCAAGCTGATGAATACCGCACAGGGAGCCGGTCTCCATACCAGGTAATGCCCATAGCACCAGAGGAACATCAATATATTCAAGCATGTCTACCAGGTGGAAATCATTGCTCCAGGAAGCATAAACTGCTATTAGCAAGTCTATATTATTTTCCCTGAAATACAGGCCGGCCTCTTTTGAACAATTATCATTATCTATAACTTTATTAAAAACTATAAAAGAAATACTATCCTGGGGAAAAACTTTTTTTACCATTTCCAAATATTTTTTTGAGTTTTCAGAGCCTACTTCAACAGGGTGCTGGACAATACAAAATCCTACTTTTGGCGCTTTAATATTTTTTTTGTTGAACATTTTTTTAAGCCTTTAATTTTTATTTTATTAGTTGAATTTAATGTTTTTAGCCTTTCTGAACATAGCAATTACATTCTTGGCTTTACATCCAGGGTGTATCTCTCCGTCTGATCCCAGTATCAGCCCTCCATCTTTACAAATATCAATTGCTTTTTCCACTTCAGCCTCAACTTCTTCTTCTGTACCGTAAGGCAATAATTTAAACTGGTCAATACCTCCCCATATTACTAACTTCGGATAATTATTTCTTACATAATCAATGCTTATGTTTATTTTTTCACAGGGGTTGATACCATCAATGCCGCAACTGACCAGCTGGTCCATCAGCATCCTAAGATTGCCTTCAGAATGATAGATTACCTTGACCTCATGTTCATGCCACGCCTGAACAAGATTTTTTACCCCTTTAAAGAAAAATTTTTCGTAAAAATCAGGTGAAAAAATTGGGCCGTTATTGGAAGCAATATCACAATAAACAATTACAAGCGGAGACAGTGACTTATCTCCAACCAGTCTAACCCTATTTACCTCATGATTATTTAGTGCTTCAAACCACTCTATCACAAGACCAATGTCATCAAAACAGAGAAAAGAAAATAATTCAAAACCTGCAATATTATACATTGTATCAAGCCCCACAGGACTTTCTATGTGTGAAGGTATTGTCGTAGTGCCGAACTTTTTTCTCAGATTTTTAAAATATTTACTGTAATTTGAAAAATCCTGGCCCACAATTCCTCCCTTGCCTGCATAACTCCACATGCTTTCAGGTTCAGAATTTTTCACTTCCATTATCATCCATTTAATATATTTTTTTAAACCTTCAATATCCCTAAAAGGTCTTTCAATGACCCATTCAGACCAGAAAGTAACTTCATATTTGAGTCCCAACCTATCCTCAATACAGGGCTTTGCAGCAGGTGCAATAAGCAGGCCAGTATCCACTTCCAGGCCCCTGTATGTTGCTATCAACTCATCCAGGGTCCAGTCATTATTTACTTTCCTTCCGGAAAATTCTGAGATAATTTCTGAATTCTGGAAAATCTCACCTGTTGCCACAACGTCAGTATCTTTAAAATCAAGTGTCCTTTTTAATCTTTCAATGGCAGAAAGTTTTTTCAATTATTTTCTCCTGTCTTTTATTGACTTCTTCAAGAACTCCCTTTATTTTTTATTTATTAATAAAGGCAATAAAATAGCTGTCCCAGTGAAATATATATTAATATTTTATTGCCTATACTTTTTCTCAAATTCATCGATAATTAAAGTAATCCGGGTTTTTATGGACCTGTCTATGCTTTTTGGTCTGTGGTTTTTTAAAATCTGCCCTGCAAGTTTTTCTGCATTATCTGAAATATCGGGTGTTCCGGCCTGTATCCATGAATGGTAATTCCTCCTGTTTGAAACAAACGGTTTCACGTGCTCATTGCTTCTCATATATTTGATTGTGAGGGGATCTGCAATGAAGTCTTTTCCATGTTCAACATCAAGCAAGGATTTATAAGCAAGTTTTTCTTCAACAACATCTATGCCTTCCTTAAATCTTTTCATGAATTTTATCATTTCTGCATCTATTAAAAGCTGCTCATAACTTACTGTCATCCCGGTTGCAAACATTCCTGCATTAACAATTATACTGGTGTCTGCTATTGAGGCGGCAGCCAGGGACATCCCTTTTTCAAAGCCGTTTTGAATATCATGCTGGTTTGCATCTGTATCAGGACCAATAGAATGAGAGGGAACATTGTAGTATTTTGCTATCTGTGCTGAAGCAGTCCTGAAAAGGCTGCATTCCGGTGTGCCGATTAAATACTCGCCGGTAGCCATGTCCGCATCTGATTTTGCATTACCAAATATAAAAGGTGTTCCCGGGTTTATAAGCTGTGTAATTACAAGTGCGCTTAAAAGCTCTATATTGGATTGCAGGATTTCACCAGCCAGAGTTATAGGAGATGACACAAAAGAAAAAGGCGCAGGCAAAACTACAACCGGGAAATTTTTCTCTGCAAGCATTATTAATGCTTTTATGGTTACTTCATCCCATGCCAATGGGCTGTGCGGTGATACCTGGCATATGCCTATAGGGAGGTTTTTAAAATCCGGGCTTACTGATTCAATTATTTTAAGCAAAAATTCAACTTCAATATAATTTTCAGGTGAAAAATAAACAGGTTTTGCTGTATTATTCAGCACTGCATCAAGTCCATGCAGTATGGATGATTTTGGGTTTACATCCTGCGGATAAGCTTCAATACCAACAATATCTATATCCTCCAGAAAATCTGCAACAAGGGCAAAATTTGCAACTTCATTTTTCTTTGCTGGAATCCTTTTTTTAGTATTCTTATCAAACATATATATTGCATTGTGACCGCTTGCATACTTTGTATCTTTTCCAATATCAATTGAACCTGAAAGATCGCTGTTAAATAATTTAATGTTTGGTGGGACGCTGTTCAAGGAATCTTCAATGGCTTTATCATCAAATTTTGCAATAAAACCGTCAAATCTAATCCCTTTCTTTACCAGTGTATCTTTTACTTCTGATGAAGGAATTAAGATGCCTTTTTTGCTTAAAATCTCTCTTGACAGGCAATCGATTTTGCCAATCTCTTCCGCATTTAAAGCCTCAATTAAATTCAGTTTCATCTAACACCTCATACTTTTATATTACTAATATATTTTTTAATCTTCTTTATTGTTTCATATTTAATACACGGTTTATGTGTTTGGAGTATTCTAAGCGCCTCATTGTTTGCAGCTTCATCAACAGCCACTAAGCCCCTGCTTTCCCACTGTGAATGCATATGCCTGTTTGATATCCAGGATTTTAAATATTCACCTTTTCTTAGGTATTCGAGTGTATGCCTGCTAAGCAAAAAATTCCCAAGAGGGCCTGCTTCCTCAATAACATTGACTGCCAGCCTGCTGCTGTCAACTTTTATACCTTCAATCATTCTTTTTACATATCTTATTATCTCACAATCCATTAATAACTGGCTGTAGCTAACTTCTGTCCCTGTAGAAAACAGGCCTGCATTTAATATAAGGTTTATGCCTGAAGCAAATGATGTAAACGATGTAATTATCTTTTCCCAGCCATTCTGTTCATCAAAACAATTGGAGTCAGTGTCCGGTGCAGAAGTCATTGAAGGAATGCCGTAATATCCCGCCATCTGTGCCAGTGCAATGCGCATCAATGCTGTTTCAGGAGTTGCAATATTTGTAACCGACAACCCCATATCAAATGATGCGCATGAACAGCCGTATATAACTGGGCATCCGGGGTTTGCCAGCTGGTTAATCAGGACACCGCTTAATACTTCTGCGTTAAAAAGTGCAATCTGGCCTGCAATAGTATAAGGCGCCGAAACCCCGGAATATGGGGATACCATAATAGCAAGCGGTATACCTTCAAAAGAATTTGCAAGCAATACTTCTGCAATTTCTTCGGGCCATGCAAGAGGACTCAGATTAACAACCATGCAGACAAGTGAAGGTTTTTTTGCCAGTTCACCTGACCCTGTGCTTATCTTGATCAATTCTTTTACAGAATTATCATCAAAAATATTTTCAGGCGTATAGTGGAAAGGTTTCGATGTATTGCATAGTGTCATGCCGGCACCTTCTGTTAAGGCTGCCTTTTCATTCCGGATATCTGCGGGCAAACCTTCAATCCCGGCTATTGAGATTTCGTAAAGATAGTCACTTAGAACTGCAAATTCTTCAACTTCTTTTTTTAAAATCCTTCTCCTCTTTTTTTGTAAAAAATCATAATAAAAAGCAGCACAATGCCCATTAATCAGATGATAATTTCTTTTTCCAATTTCTAAGCAAGTCGCCTTATCCTGGCTGAAAAGTTTAAAATGATGAGGTGCTTTCTTTAAAATATCCAATACTGAATCCGGAGAAAATTTAACAATCAATGATTTTTTATCAATTCTGGCAAAATTGAAATTACCTAAAAAATCCAGCACTCTTTTACTGAAAATTTTAACACCTGCAGAATTCAGTATTTCCAGTGATGCCTGGTGTATCTTTTCTATTTCATCTTTGGACAGTACTTTTGATTCTGTAAGCATCATATTTTTTTAAAAGCATTGTTATATTAGCAAAGCTTTTATTTATTAACCTTGCATTATATAAGTATATTCTTTACAGGTATCTTTTTATTTTATAGAACCGGCAGTTAAGCCTCTTATAAAAAATTTCTGGAACACTATGTAAAGCACAACCATTGGGATAGTGGTAAGCAGAAGCCCTGCCATAGTTGTCGGCACTTCAAGATTATATTTTGATTTAAAAACAGTGATACCAACAATCAGGGTCCTCAGATTATCCTTTGGCAAAAATACAAGGGCAAGCAGAAGTTCGTTCCATATCCATAATGCGTTGACAACTATTAAAGTAGTAACCGGAGGTCCCGACAGCGGCATTACAACTTTTGTTAAAATTGTAAAGCTTGAACATCCGTCTACAATACCTGCTTCTATTATTTCATGTGGTATTGTCTTGAAGAAGTTTGTTAAAAGATAAACAGAAAATGGCATACATACAGCGGCATAAATAATTATCATACCCGGATATGTAGCCATCAGTTTTGTTTGGGTATAAAGTATAAATAAAGGAACAATAAGAACAACTACAGGGATTACCATCAGTGCTATTAAAATATTCATCAGCAAATCCTGGCCCTTAAAACGCATTTTGGCAAATGCATATGCTGCAAAGACTGCTATTATTGTACACAGTATTACCGAACCCACAGTCATTATTGCAGAATTCATAAACCATAAAAAGAATCTGCCGCCCCTTAGCGCAGAATCAAAACTAACCATCTGAAGCGGCCATGAAAAGAAAAATTTATTTTCAAGATATTGATTCTTATCTTTAAAAGCTATTGAAATTAACCAGATAACCGGGTAAAGAGCAAGTATCGTAGTAATTACCATTATTATCTGCTTGAATATAACATCGCCTTTAATCCTTATTCTTCTCATTTTATTCAACCACCTCACCGCGCCTTCTGACCCTGTAGCTGATAATTATAAAGACAATTGTAATAAGTAATAATATTACAGAAGCAGCGGAAGCCATTCCGAGGTTTGGGGTCTGGCTCCTTGCCAGTTTATTGAAAATATAAAGTTCCATAACCACAGTTGACCATCCCGGGCCTCCAAGGGTTACTGTATATGAATAAGCAAACACCCAGCTTAGCATATTAATAATTGTTATTATTGAAAAAAATGTTATTATGTTCCTCAGCTGCGGAATAGTTATAAAAATTAATTTGCCCCACCAGCTTGCACCGTCAATCGATGCACTGTCATAGATACTTTCGTCCACACTCATCAGTCTTGCAAGAAATAAGGCTATACCAAACCCTATCTCCTTCCACAGTATAATTATCATCAGGGTCCAGAGGGCAAATTTCGGGTTTCCAAGCCAGTCAATGGCCATGAAATCTAAGCCAAGGGCTCTTAAAATTTCATTTATAATGCCATTTTTTGTAAACATATAACCGAATATTGTTCCTGCTACTGGAATTGCCAGTATATAAGGCAAAAAGAGTGAAACCCTGTAAAATCTCCAGCCCCGCAGTCTTTCAAAAAGCAAAACAGAAAAAATTATAGAAAAAAATACAAGAAACGGAATTAAAAGAAATAACTGAAAATTATTCAGCACAGAATGCCTGAAAATAGGGTCTACAAGAACAAATTTATAATTATCAAATCCTACAAATACACCTGTTATACCTCTTATACGCCTGAATGAAAAATCAAAAACTTTTACCACCGAATATCCATATATAAAAAGTAGTATAAGTATCATTGGTAGCAGGTATATATAAGGTGTCAGTTTTCTGGTCTTTAAATACAAATCTTTCTCCTGTTAATGAATGGTATGCAGAAAGCAAAGCATTGATTCCTGCATACCATTATAGTTAACTTAATTGTATGTTTAATTATACAGCACTATTTCATCCAGTTAACATAATTTTCGAGCATATCAGGATTCTGGCTTTTCCACTCTTCAAGAAGTCTTTGAGCTTCTTTACCCAAATCCTCAGGTGTAGACTGGCCTGCAAATAACTGCTGGCAACCGCTATTTGCAGCACCATCTGTAACTGCATATGGGACTACATCGCTCATATAAACAATTCCATTTTGTATCATATCCCACATTACTTTATATACATCACCTTCAATCTGGCTTGAATCAAAGCTTCTGTTTGCAGGAAATCCGCCCAATGCATAAATAGCATCAAGCCTGTCTTTTCTGTGCATGAGCCTTAAGAACTCAGCAGCCAGCTCCTTATTTGCTGAACCTGAAGCAATTCCTATGCCCTGCACATCCATAGTCGGGGTGCCTGCAAGTTTACCTATGCCAAAAGCCGGTGTCGTCATATAGCCTACATTCCCAACACCTATTGCTTCTTCTATAGCAGGGATAATTGACCCTACTGCAATCGTAAATGCAGATTCACCTTTGAAAAGCATTTCCTGTCCCTGGTAAAGATCCAGTGAATTAACATCGCTGTTTATATATCCCTTATCCCACAATTCTTTAATCTTTACCCAGTGCTCGTAATATTTTGGATCATCCCATCTGAGCTCTCCTGTACTCAGACGAAGGACATCCCCGTATGTATCAAGTTGCTGATATCCAAATACAGCCTGCAGCCAGTCACCTACCAGCTTGTCTTTTGCTCCCAAGGATATTGGGGTATAGCCTTTTGCTTTTATTTTTTCACATGCATCCAGCCACTGGTCCCATGTTTTTGGCTCAGATGCTACTCCGCACTCTTCAAGCATGCTCTTATTATAAGCCCAGCCAAAAGCAAAGCTGTACCATCCTACCCTGTAGGCCTTGCCTTCAAAACTTGTCAGTGGAAGAGAATACATCATGTCGAGTTCTTCGTCAGTAAAATAAGCATTCAACGGTTCCACATGACCCTGCCATGCCCAATCCATGCAGTAAACACCATTCCACATATACTGAAGATCCGGAGGATTGCCGGCAGCTGACGCTGTGGGGAAATCACTGAACACATTTTCTGTTGCCTGAAGTGTTGTTGTAACGGTTACATTAGGATGTTCTTCCTGGAATATCTTCACAGTTTCATCGAC
>VGAZ01000052.1 GCA_016870615.1 Actinomycetota bacterium
TATACTGGATAAATACAAAAACTGGAGATAACACCTTTAATGAATTAAAAAAATAAAGTGGACGGTTTTCTTATTTCTTTCAGGCAATAAGAAAAGCTAAAAGAATAATTGCAAAATTGATTTGACTTTATATTTAAAAAATGGATAAAAAAATTGAGAGTATTAAAGCTAATCACCTGGTATCAGAAAAAAGCCCCTATCTTCTTCAGCATGCATACAATCCTGTAAACTGGTATCCCTGGGGAAAAGATGCTTTTAAAAAAGCTAAAACAGAAGATAAGCCGGTTTTTCTTTCCATAGGGTATTCAACCTGCCACTGGTGCCATGTTATGGAAAAGGAATCTTTTGAAGATACTGAAGTTGCAAACATTTTAAATGATACATTTATATGCATAAAAGTTGACCGCGAAGAGCGGCCCGATATCGACAAGATTTATATGAAATACTGCCAGATGCTCACTGGTTCAGGGGGCTGGCCCCTTACAATTATTATGGTACCTGATAAAAAACCGTTCTTTGCTGCCACCTATATACCAAAAAATAATAAATATGGCATTACCGGCATGCTCAGCCTTATTCCCCTCATAAAAGATTTGTGGCTAAACAGGCGAAGTGAAATAATTGATAATTCTAAAAAAATTGCCGGGCTTTACATGAGCGCCGATACTCAAAAAAGCGGCGGGGTTTTTGACAGCTCAATACTGGATATAACATTTGACAGGCTGGCCCAGCTTTTTGATATAAGCAATGGCGGCTTTGGAACTGCCCCAAAATTTCCAACCATGCATCATCTGTATTTTTTATTGAGGTACCACAAAAGAACTAAAAACGAATATGCCCTTAATATGGTTGAAAAAACAATAAATGACTTGCGGTCCGGCGGAATCTGGGATCATATTGGCTTTGGTTTTCACCGATACTCAACTGATGAAAAGTGGATTGTGCCGCATTTTGAGAAGATGCTGTATGACCAGGCGCAGATATCAATTGCATGCATTGAAGCTTACCAGGTGACAATGGAGGAAAAATATAAGGATATTGCACAGGATATTTTTTCATACATACTAAGGGACATGACATCAGAAAATGGTGGTTTTTATTCAGCTGAGGATGCAGACAGTGAGGGAATTGAAGGAAAATTCTATACCTGGACAAAAAATGATATTAAAAAATTATTTAACGATAAAGACTCCGGGCTCATTATTGATGTTTTTAATGTCGGTATAAGCAACCTGGAGAGCGGAAGTGTTTTATATATTGACAAACCGCTTAATGATATTTCCGCAAAATACGGCATGAGCTTAAAAGATCTAGACAGTTTTTTACAAAGCTCAATTAAAAAGATGTGTATTTCCAGGAACAAAAGGATACACCCATTTAAAGATGACAAGATTTTAACAGACTGGAACGGACTCATGATATCCGCGCTTAGCCTGGGGGCAAGAGTATTTAATAACAGCAGTTATCAAAATGCTGCAGTTGCTGCTGCAGATTTTATTTTAGATAACTTGATTACAGAGGAGGGCAACCTGCTGCACCGCTACAGGGACGGCCAGCCTGCAATTGCTGCCAACCTTGACGATTATTCCTTTTTTATCATGGGGCTCATTGAGCTGTACCAGGCGACTTTTAATATTTCATATTTAAAAACTGCAATAAAGCTAAATAAATATATGCTTGAAAACTTCTGGGACGAAAAAGCCGGCGGTTTTTATTTTACTCACCAAAACAGCGAGCTTAATGAATTTGCGCAGAAAGATACTTATGACGGCGCCATACCTTCCGGCAATTCAATAGCGCTTCTCAACCTTATTAAACTGGGCAGGATTACAGGCGATAGCTTGTTTGAGGACAAAGCACTTGAAGTTATTAAAGCTTTTTCAGGTACGGTAAACAAAGCGCCTGAAGCATACACCCAGTTTATTTCCTCTTATGATTTTTTACTGGGACCCACTTATGAAATTGTCATAGCCGGGGATAAAAATTCAAGGCAGGTAAAACAAATACTTAATGATATAAACTCTGTATTTGCCCCAAATAAAGTTGTTGTGCTAAAACAACCCGGAAATGAAGGAAATCAATTATCAGCTATTGCTCCTTATTTAAGCAGTATGGGCATGATAAATGAAAAACCTGCCATATATGCATGCTCCAATTACACATGCAAGGCTCCCATCAGCGAAGTTGACGGTTTAATTAAGCTTTTAACTTTAAAACACTAAAAGATATATAAATATAAGAGTATTAAAAAAAACAAGAAAATAAAGGTAAGAAAAAACCTGGGTTGTTTGTTGAAGAAAAAATGACTAAGAAATAACAAAAAAACAGGGATTAAAGTAAATACTACAATAAATAAAAATATAGAAGATTTATTTTCATAATTAATAGTTCAAAAAAATACTAAAAATCCTTTATCAATCATATTAATATCTGTTATAATAGAATCCAACCAAAAGGAATAATTAAATATTTTTCCCTTTAGTTTGTATTAGACAGGTGATTGATAAAATGAAAGATAATAAATTCAGAATCGAAGATATAATATCAAAATTTAAAAATAAATCCTTTTTTACTTACAAAGATCTTTATGATTTCTATAGTGAAAAAGAAACAAGCTTAAAAACTGGGACACTAAAGTGGAGGATTTATAAATTAAAAGAAAAAGGTGTAATAAGAGATTTAAAAAGAGGTGTATATAAATTAGGAAGCTTAAAAATTTTTGTGCCAACAATCAGCCCAAGAGCTAAAAATTTATATAATTTTTTATCAAAATCATATCCGCATGTCCAAATATATTTATGGGAAACTTCCTGGCTTAATAATTTCATGATTCATCAACCATTTAACTCATTTATTATTATTGAAACTGATAAAGATATCCTGGATCCGGCATTTTATTCCCTAAAGGAAAAAGGCAAACAGGTATATATTAGTCCTAAAAAAGATTTTATAGAAAAATATATATCTGGGGAAAATGTGATAATTATAAAGTCTTTTATTCAGGGGACCCCAAATATTAAAATTGAAAGTATTTATATACCTAAAATAGAAAAGATACTGGTTGATATTTTCTTTGAAAAAGATTTATTTATAAGCTTCCAGGGCCAGGAATTGATTAATATTTTTAAAAGAATATTTGAGCAATATACGATTAATTTAACGACACTTTTAAGATATGCCAGAAAAAGAGGGATTAAAGAAGATATAAAGAATTTTTTACTTAATATCATTAAAATTGGACTTCCATAAAAAACAATGATTAAAGAAAATAGTTTTTCAAAAGAATGGATTAATAGCAGATGTGTTTTTCTACAGAGAGGTAAAAATAAAGCTAATCCTGAGTTAGTGGAAAAGGTAATTTATGCACTTTATTTATTAGAATCAATTAAAAAGACTGGCTTGCCATTTATATTTAAAGGTGGAACTGCATTATTGCTGTTAATTAAAGAAATACATAGATTTTCAATCGATATCGATATTTTAATAGAAAAAGATATAAGCATAAATTCAATAATTAAAGTGCTTAATAATCTTATAAAGAATAATAATGTATTCTATAAATTTGAAGAATCTGAAAGGGTAAATACTAAAAATATTAATAAGACTCACTTTAAATTCTATTTTAAGTCCCTTTTAGACGGAAGGGATAAATATATTTTACTGGATGTATTATTTGAAACGAATTCTTTTGCTGAATTAGTCCAAAAAGATATTTCCTGCAATCTATTAGATATAGAAGATGAAATACAAAAAGTATCAATGCCATCGGTTGAATGTATGTTAGGTGATAAATTAACGGCTTTTGCGCCCAATACTACTGGAATACCTTATGGCGTTAATAAAGAATTAGAAATAATAAAGCAGATGTTTGATATCAGCATTTTATTTAATGAAGCAAAAAACCTTAGAGCTGTCAGTGATACTTTTTCAAATGTAGCAAAAAATGAAATAAGATATAGAAATTTGAAAGTAGATCTATGTGAAATATATAAAGATATAATAGACACTTCGATAACTGTTGCATCCAGGGGTAAATATAAAATAGATGAATTTTCAAGTCTTTTGGAAGGTATAAAAAGAGTCAGAAGTTTCATAATTTCAACAAATTTCATATTAGAGGAAGCAGTACTAAGTGCAGCAAAAGTGGCTTACCTTGCAGCTTTATTAAAAAATAATATTTATGATATTGCGTTTTTCAATAATAAAGAAGATATATTAAATTTAGAAATTACTGATGGCAAATTCAGTAATAATTTTAAAACCATTAAAAAATTCAGCCCGGAAGCATACTATTACCTTTATAAATTTGTTGAAATTAATAAAATTTAAAAATTCTTTTATTGGACCATCCATACAGTCTATTGTGATTGTTTAAATAAAATTCATAACATAATAATCTGCAGAATGGGTGTATACCTTATTAAAATAGCTTTTAAGTAAAACTTAAATTTTAATTATTCCCTTTTTATTTTAATAACATTCTTGAAATATGTATTGACATATTCTGGTAAAATACTATTATTTCTTTTTAATATCCCTGCTATTAAAAAATTACGTATGCATGTACTTCCCGGATTTAGGATACAGGCCGCTGGTGCCAAGGCAGGAAGCATTTGAAAAAACTCTTAAGTGGTTTGCCCAAAATATAAAATCCATTTAATTCTTTTACTTTAAACTAAATCTCTTTATAATGTTAAAAATTTATCATCAACCATGACATTAAGACAGGAGTTGTTTGTATTGGAAAAGAAAAAAATAGTGAAAGAAAAACCAGTCTTAGTGTGCCTGAAGATTGCCGTCATTTTTATATTAGCAGCATTTCTTTTATCTGCTGCAACAGGGCTTTCCGGCTGTAAGTCTAAAGACGCATCCGGCACCGTCCAGGAAAGCAGTGCCGCAATTGAGGAAACTGCACCCGAAACAGCAATTGCAACAGCAGAAACTGCGCCTGCAGAAACTACAGCCATTGTTGAAGAGGAAGCAATATCAGATAATATCAATAAATTCAGCGGGCTCGAACTTTCAGATACCGTGCACAACTACCGTCCGCTTGCAATAATGGTACAGAATAATCCAGTAGCAAGGCCCCATTCCGGCCTTATTTATGCTGATATTGTTTTTGAAATTGTTGCAGAGGGGGGCGTTACAAGATTTGTTACCGTATATTCATCATTTGATGCAGATATTATAGGCCCTGTAAGAAGCGCAAGGATATACTTTGCTGAAATAGCAAGGAGCCTTGACCCCATATATACATTCTGGGGATCCTATCCTCAGGCTTATGATGCCATCAAGAATATGGATATGGATGTTCTTGATGCAAATAGTACAGCCTATGTTAACTACACTTCTGCAGGATGGCGTGATAGAACAAGAAGCGATGCCCTGGAGCACACTGCATTCATTGATACTGAAGGCATAAGAAAAGACGGGGAAAAATACGGATACTCCCTTGAGGGCGGGCAGTCTCCACTGGCATTTAAAATTGATGCGCCCGAGCCTGAAAGAGGCAATATTTCTGAAATAACTGTTAATTTTTCAAGTGAGTCTTATGTTGCAGGATTTGTTTATGATAAAGAAACCAATAAATACTTAAAGTCAATAGCAGGCGCGCCTCATAATGATTTTGAAACCGGCCAGCAGATAAGCCTAAATAATGTTATTGTCATGCTTACTGATATAGAAGGCCCTATAGACCAGTATGGACACATGCTTGCAAGGACCACAGGAACCCATAATCAAGGCGAGGCATATTATTTTATGGATGGTAATGTCGTTGAAGGAACATGGGCAAGAAACAGCATATTTGATCCTTTTGAGTTTCACGATACAGAGGGAAACCAGGTGCTCTTTAACAGGGGATCCACATGGATTTGCATAATACAGAGCATTAACAGGCTTATGTACTGATTTATTTATTGTTTAATTTTTTCATATTAATTGATTATAATAAGTGGATTGCATATTAACCATTTAAGGAAAGTTAAAATTTGGATAAGCGCCCAATAGGTATTTTTGATTCAGGAGTAGGCGGCCTTACCGTTTTGCGGGAAATTATAAAAAAGGCGCCTGCTGAAAATCTTTTTTATTTTGGCGACACTGCAAGGTTTCCTTACGGGACAAAAAAACTTGAAGATGTAAAAAGGTTTGTATTTAAAATTGCCGAATTTTTATGCAACAGGGATATAAAGCTGCTGGTGGCAGCATGCAATACTGCATCTGCTGCAGCACTTGAGGATTTAAGAAAAGATTTTGATATACCTGTAATTGGTGTTATAGAGCCCGGGGCAAAGGCCGCGGTGGAAAATACTCAAAATAAAAGAATAGGTGTAATTGCAACAGAAGGTACAGTAAAAAGCGCAGCCTATGATAAAGCAATTCATAAAATTGATAAAACAGCCAGTATTTTTTCAAGTCCTGCAACCCTTCTTATAGATTATATTGAAAAAGGCGTACTTGAAGGCTATCAACTTGATGCTGCAATAAGTGAATGCATAAGCCCGCTCACAGGCCAGGATATTGATGTGCTTATTCTTGGATGCACTCATTTTCCATTGATTGAACAGCAGATTAAAGCGCGCTGCAATGATGGTTTTAAAATTATAAGTTCTGCAGAAGAAACAGCAAAAGAAGTTGTCCGCATACTTTGCCTGCAAAATATTGAAAATGCCTCCGGGATTGCAGCTTCAAGGATGTTTTTTGAGACCGGTTCAGAGAGCAGGTTGCTTGAGATAGGCAAGCGCTTCCTGGGTGATGATATAAAAGAAATAATCAGTGCAGACCTTGATATACAGCCATCATGAATATGGCAAAAACCAGGGAGTTTGTGAAATTTTTAAATCACCAAGTTTAATTTGCTAAAGTTAAATGAAATTATTATATATTAAAAATTCTAAGTCAGGCGGTTTAGTTTATGGATACTTCAAATGCAAGAATTGACGGCAGGCGCAATGACCAGATAAGAGGTATAAAAATTACGCGAAACTATATTTCCCACGCAGAGGGCTCAGTCTTTATTGAAATGGGCAATACCCGGGTAATATGCACTGCAACCATAGATGAAAAAGTCCCCCCGTTTTTAAGAGGAAAGGGCCAGGGCTGGATAACTGCAGAATATGATATGCTTCCGCGTTCAGCCCCGCAGAGAATAATAAGGCCGCAGGTTGCTGGAAAAATAAGCGGCAGGTTTCATGAGATACAGAGGCTGATTGGAAGGTCCCTTAGAGCCGTAATTGATCTTTCGCTTATAGGGGAGCGCACCGTATGGATTGACTGTGATGTAGTGGAGGCAGACGGCGGAACAAGGACAGCAGCAATTAACGGCAGTTTTCTTGCGCTTTATGACTGTATGAGTAGCCTTGTAAGCTCCCAGAAGATCCCTGAAATGCCCATTAAGGGTTTTCTCGCAGCAATCAGTGTTGGTATTGTAAATGAGCAGGTAATGGCGGATCTGTGTTTTGCAGAAGACAGCAGCGCACAGGTAGATATGAATGTGGTTATGGACTCAACAGGAAAATTTGTTGAAATACAGGCAAGTGCTGAGGGCCTGCCATTTGCAAGGGAGCAATTTAACTTTATGATGGATATTTCAGAAAAAGCCCTCAGGGAAATAATTGATATGGAAAGAAAAACAATACTCGGGTAATTTTGATAATACAGGATTTATTTGTCCAATTTTAATGATTTGTAAAAAATAAAAAAATTATCCTGTTACATACAAAGCATGATTTGTATTTTTACTTTATTATAGTCATTGCTATGAGTAAGCTATTATAATTTGAGAACAGGAATTATAATGATCCACAGTATAAGAGAAATGAATATATAATTTTTTATTTATAAATAAATAAGAAAGTGATATTTATTTAATATATTATATATCTATATAATAATTATTAACGTAAATATATATAGAGTTATACTATATATAATAACACAATATAAGAGAAATGTTCTTTGATTTTTTAGTGTGACAAGTTGATTTATGGGGAAGCAGGTTAATGGGAAACCGCTTGATTGTCACTCTGTAAGTAATTTAATAATCATTAACAATTTTGTCAAGTGAAATAATAACCGCATCAATATCTTATGAAAATAGTCATAGCAACGAAAAATGACGGAAAGATTAGCGAGATTAAAGACTTTTTTAAAGCAAAAGGTTTACTTGACCTGATTGAAATCCTGATCTATAAAGACTTCAGCGATTTTCCTGATGTTAAGGAAGGCAGCAGGAGTTTTTTATCAAATGCAAAAATAAAAGCGAGGCAGATAGCAAAATACTGCGGCTGCTGGGCTCTTGCTGATGACTCGGGCCTTGCAGTGGATGCTCTTGGCGGACGTCCGGGTGTTATATCATCAGTATATGCCGGTACCGATGCAAGTGATGCCGATAACAGGGAAAAATTGCTAAAGGAGTTAGAGGGCATCAGAAGTTTTGAAAAAAGGACAGCAAGGTTTATATGCAGGATGGTTTTATGGGATGATAAAATCGGGCAGGTAAATCTGTCTACAGGCATATGCAGGGGAAAAATTGGTTTTAAGGAAAAAGGAACCGGGGGATTTGGTTATGACCCTTTATTTATTCCCGAAGGTTATAACCTGACAATGGCCCAAATTTCCCAGCCTGAAAAAAACAGTATCAGCCACAGGGGAAAAGCTTTAAAAAAAATGTCAGGTTTTTTAGCAAAACAGCTTTATTGAAAATTTTAAAATATGTGTTAATATACACAATGCGCCAAAAAGGACTCGGGGTGTAGCGCAGTTTGGCTTAGCGCGCCTGCTTTGGGAGCAGGAGGCCGGAGGTTCAAATCCTCTCACCCCGACCATGTTTTTAAGGATTTAAATTTTTAAAAAATATTTTTAATTCCTGATATAATTAATACTTCAAATTTCGGGCGGGAATAGCTCAGCTGGCTAGAGCATCAGCCTTCCAAGTTGAGGGTCGCGGGTTCGAATCCCGTTTCCCGCTCCAATTCATATAAATCATAAAAGGGACGTTTCCCTTTTTTAAACAGTTTTACGCCTTAAACAAAGAGAAAGGAATAATTTTAAAAATGAAAAGTTTTGAATTTCACATTCCTACAAAAATTGTTTTTGGAGAAGATAAGATTTCGCTTATAGGCTCCTATGCGCAGAAATACGGTAAAAAACTTTTGCTTGTCTATGGAAAGGGAAGTATTAAGAAAAACGGGGTTTATGATAAAGTTGTAAAGTCTTTAAATGATGCTCGCATTAATTTCATAGAGCACCCGGGGGTCAAGTCAAACCCGGTACTCTCACATGTAAATGAAGGCATAAAGCTGGCAAGAAAGGAAAAAGTTGAATTTATACTTGCTGTTGGCGGCGGGAGTGTTATAGATGAGTCCAAAGCTATTGCTGCAGGGTTGTGTTATGACGGCGATGTATGGGATTTTTACAACGGCACTGCGAAAATAAAAAAAGCCCTTCCGGTGCTGACCATTCTTACAATACCTGCTGCAGGATCAGAAATGAATGGGGGTACAGTCCTGTCCAATGAACAGACCAGGCAGAAATTCGGCTTCATTAACGGGCATCTTTTCCCAAAGCTCTCAATACTTGATCCCACTTCAACATATACAATCCCTCCCGATTACACTGCATACAGCGCCGTAGATGCTATTGCACATGCAGCTGAAGGTTATTTTACTCATGATAATAACTGGTACCCTGTGCAGGACAAAATAGTCGAAGCTCTTGTTAAAACTATTATGGAAAGTACTGAAATTATTTTAAAAAAGCCGGACGATTATTATGGAAGGGCAACAGCGATGTGGGCTGCTTCCCTTGCCTGGAACGGGCTTACAACATGCGGTCTTGAGGGAGCCAGCGTACCGAATCACATGTTTGCCCATGTGCTGGGCGCATTTTATGATATTGCACATGGGGCAGCGCTTTCAATTATTATTCCTGCATGGATGAAATATAAATGTAAAGATAATACCGAAAGATTTGCAGCTTTTTCTGAAAATGTATTCGGGCTTGGTGGGCCAAATCCGGGTAAATCAGCTATTGAAGGTATAGAGGCGCTAGAGAGCTGGTTTAAAAAAATTGGAAGCCCTGTATCATTTGAGGATTCCGGTATACCGGAGGGCGATATTGAAGAGATGTCATCAAGTGTTTTGGAGCTTGCAGATTTGTGGGGCATTAAAGAGTATTCAAAAGATGATGTAAAAGACATTTTATTATTATGTATTTAGCAGTTAAAAAGCTATTTTAATAATATAATTTAAAACCGGGAGATTTTTAAGGTGTACAGGATACTTGCAATAAACCCAGGCAATACGTCAACAAAAATAGGATTCTTCAATGATACGGAACTTATTTTCAGCGATACTGTCAGGCATGATTCGGATTATTTGAAAAGATTCCATAGTTTTGGGGAGCAGCTTGATTTCAGGTTTGAAGCAATTAATAATTTTATTGATAAAAATAATATAGATTTAAAGGAAGTTGATTTTTTTATCGGCAGGGGTGGAATTCTAAAACCATTAAAAAGCGGGCTGTATGAAGTAAATGATAAAATGATAGAAACTCTTTTAAATCCGAAGGTTGAGCATGCATCAAACCTTGGCGCCCTTATAGCAGATGATTTTGCAAAAAGATATAAAAAGAAAGCTTACATACTTGATCCTGTATGTGTTGATGAGATGGATGATATAGCAAGAATAAGCGGCAGCCCCCTGTTTCCAAGAAGCACGCTTTTTCATGCGCTTAACCAGAAGCGCATGGCAAGATGGGCGTCTAAGGATCTCGGTAAAAAATACAGTGAGCTAAACCTTATAGTTGCCATGCTGGGAAGCGGGATATCAGTGGGAATGCACAGCTATGGCAGGGTTATAGATGTTACCAATGCTGTGGAAGGCGAAGGTCCTTTTTCTCCCGAAAGAGCCGGAGCAATTCCTATAATGCCGTTTTTAAAATATGTTCTTGAAAATAAACTTGATTACAGGCAGGCAAACAGGCTGATATATGGAGAAGGCGGACTGGTCGCATATCTTGGAACCAACAATATGCAAGATGTAATTAAGAAATATAATGAAGGCAAAGACAGCAAGGTAATAAGCATTATTGAGGCAATGGCTTACCAGGTGGCAAAAGAAATTGCAGTAATGGCAGTACCTGTATCCGGAAATGTTGATGCAATAGTTCTTACAGGCGGGCTTTCGTATGAAAAAATATTTACTGATTTAATAATATCAAGGATTAAGTTTATTACAGATAAAATACTTGTTTATCCAGGGGAGGATGAGCTTGCTGCCATGGCAGAAGGTGTTATCGGCGGGATAAATGGTGAAATAGATATACTGGAATATAAATAGCAGGCACAACAGGTTTAGAGGACTGTGCTTCTTAATATCTTATAGGTGTTATTGTTTTACTGTACTTGTTATATTACTGCTGTTAATTAAATCTACGGGAAAGTTAACATTGAAGTTTTTAAAGATTGTTTTTTCAGGTAATGCTGCAGGATTTTAAAACACCCAAAAACACCCAAAATTCTTGACTTATAATATGTTTTTCATTAAAGTATTAGTTTGGCTTTTTGGAGAGCGCTTGTAGCTCAGTTGGATAGAGCGACGGACTTCTAATCCGTAGGCCGAAGGTTCGAATCCTTTCAAGCGCGCCATGTGTAGGCTTATTAAAGTGTTAAGATAAAGCGCTTGACGAACACATGCCGGTGGCATGTGGAGGGATTCGAATGGACGGAGCGAGCGAAGGCGAGTGAGTCCGCGGCTCTGCAGCAAATCCAGCAGGATTTGACGAAAGACTTAAATCCTTTCAAGCGCGCCAGGATTAGGATTATTTTAATAAAATTAACTTATTAAAGTTTTGCTTAAATAGTAATATAATTTTTATTGTGGTGGGAATAGCTCAGTTGGATTAGAGCGCAGGATTGTGGCTCCTGAGGCCGCGGGTTCGAATCCCGTTTCTCACCCCATTTTGTTTATATTAAATAGCTGTTACGGTAATATACAGTTATTTGACAAAAATATATAATTTTAAAAAGAGCGCCTGTAGCTCAGTTGGATAGAGCGTCGGACTTCGAATCCGTGCGTCGGGGGTTCGAATCCCTCCAGGCGTGCCAGGTTTTTGTTAAATTTTACATTGAGGCTACCTTTTTAGGTATGTAAACATGCAAGTGGCATGTTTACTGGGATTCGAAAGGACGGACTGAAGCGAAAGCGAAGGAGTCCGCGGCTCTGCAGCAAATCCAGCAGGATTTGACGAAAGACCGAATCCCTCCAGGCGTGCCAGGTTTTTGTTAAATTTTACATTGAGGCTACCTTTTTAGGTATGTAAACATGCAAGTGGCATGTTTACTGGGATTCGAAAGGACGGACTGAAGCGAAAGCGAAGGAG
>VGAZ01000053.1 GCA_016870615.1 Actinomycetota bacterium
TCTCAAATTATGATACACAAAGCAGCATATCAATACTTAATAACCAGGGATATATTAATAATCCCCCTGCAGAGCTCATAGACATAATTGAACTTTCGGTGCAGTACAATAGCATAACCAAAGGCGTTTTTGAAATAACTGTAAATCCAGTGCTTATGTTGTGGTCCGAAGGCCTATGGGAAGAGACTGAGGATATTCAGGAACAAAAAGTCAATGAGGCGCTTAAATATGTGGATTCAGGTATGATAGAAATTAAGCCCGGCATCATCAGTTTTAAAAAAGATGGAATGTCCGCCACTTTAGGGGGTGTTGCAAAAGGCTATATTGTTGATAAAATGCTTCAATATCTTAAAAGCCGGGGCATAAAAAATGCAATAATAAATGCAGGAGGAGATATTGCGACTATGGGTAAAAAACCTGATGGGGGCAAATGGGTTGTAAGCCTGGAAAATCCTGATAATAACAGGCAAAAGCTTGTAACTTTTGCACTTGAAGACATGGCAATTGCCACAAGCGGTAATTATTACAGGTATTTTGACCCTGAAAAGAAAGTTTCGCATATTATTGATCCAAGGACAGGCTATTCTTCAAATCTTTGTATAAGCTCAACAATTGTTGCCGAAAATGCAACTGTAGCTGACATACTGGCAACTGCTGTTTTTGTGCTGGGGCCGGAAGAAGGGATGCAACTTGTT
Source organism: Actinomycetota bacterium (assembly GCA_016870615.1). Taxonomy (GTDB): domain Bacteria; phylum Actinomycetota; class Humimicrobiia; order Humimicrobiales; family Humimicrobiaceae; genus VGAZ01. The sequence goes on from VGAZ01000053.1 coordinate 696, forward strand.
GAGAGCCTTGATAATACTGAGGCCCTTATAATTGATAATAACAGGAATATTATGAAATCATCAGGCATTGATATGTATATAAAGTAGTTAAAAAAATTTTTAAATTTTAAATGTAATTTCTGTTATTTTTTGATAATCTATATTGAATATGAACATAGTATCAAGAAAACCCCGTTTTGTTTCGGGACTTAAACTTAAAGAGAATAAAAAGTCTGAACATAGCCCTATTTTATTAATTCCCCCACCTTCAAGAGTAATAATACCGATGCAAATGCACACAGGCGCAGAGTGCAGCCTCCTGGTGCAGAGGGGCGATAGTGTAAAAACAGGCCAGTTAATAGCTGAGTCAGACTCTTTTGTTTCTGCAAATATACATTCAACAATAACAGGGACTGTAAAAAGCATTTTAAAAACTGTAAGCCCTGCGACAAGCACCATAATAAGCGCTGTTGAGATTGTATCAAAATCTGCCCAGCAGCAAACAGGGGACGCCCAGGATAGTGATGCGGCAGGCGCATTATATGAAGATGAGGTAGTTTTTGATAACAGCGCCTCTATAAAAAGCGTAGAAGAATTCAGGGCCTTTTTAAAAAAAATTGACAGTGAGCAGGCGCCGGGGCTTATACAGAAAATAAAAGCTGCCGGAATAGTGGGCCTGGGTGGCGCTGCATTTCCTACACATGTTAAATTGTCGGTTCCTGAAGGAAAAAAAATAGATACAGTTATTCTAAATGGCTGTGAATGCGAACCCTATATCACTGCGGACCACAGGTTAATGCTTGAACAGGGTATGGAAATATTGGCAGGAGCATATATTATATTTAAGATACTTAATCCGCAAAAGGTAATAATTGCAATAGAAAACAATAAGGAAGATGCAATTAAAAATCTTGCAGATATTATAAAAGAACTCGGAATTGAACATATTTTCAGCATATCTGCCCTTCCTTCAAGATACCCAATGGGGGCCGAAAAAACACTTATCAAGAATATTTTGAAAAGAAAGGTACCTGTTGGGGGATTGCCTCTAAATGTTGGAGTTGTGGTCCAGAATGTATCAACAGCAAAAGCCATATTTGATGCAGTTGCTTATGACAAACCCCTTATTGAAAGGGTTATAACTGTAACAGGAGACATAGAAAAACCACTGAATCTTATGGTACGCATAGGAACGCTGGTAAAAGACCTTAAGGATTATTTCGGGGTTCTTAAAGAAAAACCTTATGATATTATTTTTGGTGGTCCTATGACAGGTTTTTCTGTCGCCAATATGAATTTTCCAATTGTTAAAGGCAATGGTTGCGTGCTTGTAAAGCAAGGGGAAAAACTTGTTGAAAAAAACTGCATAAGATGCGGAAAGTGTGTCAGTGTGTGCCCTATGAATCTAATGCCTCTTATGTACGGAACCTATGCCAAAAACAATATGTGGGAACAGTGCAGTGACTATTATATAGAATGCTGCATAGAATGCGGCAGCTGCGCTTATGTCTGTCCGTCTGCAATACCTCTTGTGGGGTATATTAAAACTGGCAAGGCAGTAATTGCAAGGAAAAAATAAAAATTTAAAAATTTATTTGTGAAAGTTTATTTATGGATTCAAAGATAGATGAAACAAAACTGATTGACAGTGGCGAAGTATACATCGCTCATCCTCCGCATATCTGGGGCGGGTTTTCTACCGCAAAAGTGATGTATATTGTTCTTGCAGCCCTTGCCCTGCCCTCGGCGGCAGCAGTTTATTTCTTTGGTCCCAGGGCTCTTTACCTGATTATAGTATCTATGGCTACAGCCCTGCTCACGGAATTTGCAATTAAAAAATTGAGGAAAAAGCCATTTTATATGGATGGCAGCGCTTTAATTACAGGGCTTCTTTTTGCTCTTGTGCTTCCGCCAAGAATTCCTTTCTGGATGGCTATTATTGGAGCAGCTTTTTCAATAGCAATTGCAAAAGAGGCTTTCGGGGGGCTTGGATTTAATATATTTAACCCGGCGCTTGCCGGAAGGGCTTTTCTTGCTATTTGTTTTCCTGCAGCTATGACAAGCTGGTATCTGCCTGCAAAGTGGTTTGTTCCAGGTTATGCTGCAGCAGATGCAATCACCTCAGCAAGCCCGCTAAGTGAAAGCTATATATATGAAGGCACGCGCGCAGCACTTTATAAAGACTTGTTTTTTGGCAATATTGCGGGATCCATAGGGGAGACATCTGCGCTTGCTATACTTATTGGGGGTATTATACTTATTGTATTGCGTCTGATTGACTGGAGGATACCTGCAGTCTATATTGGAACTGTTGCCCTGGGTTCGCTTATTTTTGGAAACGATGTGCTGTTCCAGGTGCTTTCAGGCGGTTTAATGATAGGCGCTTTCTTTATGGCAACAGATTATGTCACATCTCCTGTTACAGGCGCAGGGCGCATTGTATTTGCTCTTGGAGCTGGCATCATAACACTTCTTATAAGGAACTTTGGCTCTTTGCCTGAAGGAGTTGCATTTTCAATTTTAATAATGAATGCATTTACTCCCCTAATTGATAAATATGTAAGGCCAAAACCATTTGGTTTTGTAAAAAAAATAGCAAAAAAAGATGGAAAATAATAAAAATAGCAAATCAGCAGGAAGAAAAATACTGGAAAGTAAAATATATCCACTGGTATTTCTTGTGATTATTGTACTCATATCAGTAAGCCTGATAATGGTAATAGGCAATATTACCCAGGCAAAGATAGCCCAACAGAGGGACGCAGAAATATTAAAACAATTAAATATTATATTTCCGGAAATGACTGATTTTAAATACCTGGATAAGTATTATGAAATATATGCGGGAAATGATATTGCAGGATTTGCGTTTACATTAAAAGGTAAGGGTTATGGTGGAGATATAAATATGCTTGCAGGAATTGACAGCAATTATAATGTCAAGGCAATATCAATACTGTCAAATACCGAAACCCCCGGGCTTGGCACTAAGATAGCAGAGAGCTCCTTTACTGACCAGTTTAAAGGTTTGGGCCAGCAGGATGTCGGTTTAACTATTGATGGAGGCAAAATAGATGCAATTACAGGCGCCACCATAAGCTCAAAAGCAGTTGCTGATGCGCTCAGGGGCCAGATGGAAGAAATAATTGAGCTTATTAAAAACAGTAATTAAATGACATTAAGTTTTAATAAAAAAACAATTTATAAAAATGAGTCAATTAAAAGAAATATCGCCAGGAAAAAAATTCTGGGTTGAATTTGTAAAGGGTATAGTAGTGACAAACCCGGTATTTGTCCTTGTCCTGGGCCTATGTCCTGCTCTTGCAGTTACAAGTTCAATTGATAATGCGCTTGGCATGGGCGCAGGGGTTATTTTTGTTTTGCTTTGCTCAAATATAATCATATCTCTTATAAGGAAAATTACTCCAGATATGGTAAGGATTCCAGTTTTTATAGTTGTAATTGCCACATTTGTCACTATTTTGAGCCTTGTTTTTGAAGCTTATATACCGCCGCTTTATGAGTCTCTCGGCATTTATCTTGCGCTTATTGTTGTTAACTGCATTATACTTGGCAGGGCTGAAGCATTTGCCCAGAAAAACCCGGTTTTATATTCTATTGCTGATGCGTTTGGAATAGGAATAGGCTTTACGGTATCACTATTGCTTGTGTCGCTTTTCAGGGAAATACTTGGCACTGGAAGCCTTTCAATTTTTGGGTTTACACTTTTTTCAATACCTGTTTTATCAGAAACTCCTATGGCATTTTTCATAATGCCGCCTGGAGCTTTTCTGGTGCTGGGTTTGCTTCTTGCATTATTCAGGTGGCTGGGGGTTTTAAAAAATGAATAACAGCACAAGCCTTATAACTATTTTTATAGGTATGGTATTAATCAATAATATGGTCCTTACCAAGTTTCTAGGACTGTGCCCTTTTTTTGGTGTATCAAAAAAACTGGGAAATGCGATAAGTATGGGCGTTGCAGTAACTCTTGTAATGCTTCTGGCATCACTTGCAACTGCAATTATACATAATTACATCCTCATTCCTTTTAATGTGGAATTCATGAATATAATCATATATATACTTGTTATTGCCTCGCTTGTGCAGATTGTAGAAATAACTATAAGAAGGACAAATATATTATTATATAATGCCCTTGGCATTTATCTTCCTTTAATTACAACAAACTGCGCAGTTCTTGGAATAACTCTTATAAATGCTTCTGCCGGTTTTAGCATACTGCAGAGTATTGTAAGTGCAATTGGGGCCGGGGTTGGTTTTACACTGGTACTAATAATAATGTCAGGCATAAGGGAAAGGCTTGAAATTGCTGAAATACCGAAATCCATGAGGGGGCTGCCTGTTGCTTTTATTACAGCGGCATTCCTGGCGCTGGCATTTATGGGATTTGGCGGATTATTATAAAAAAGTTTAACATCTTTATATTTTTTAATTAGCGGGAATATAAATAATCCCGGATTATTTTAAAATTGGACAATATTTTGAATTACGCGGATTTTAAAATTAATTTTTAGAAGTTAGCCTGTAAAAGGGAGTTTTTAAATAATATGCTCTGGACAATTTTAATTTTAACTGCAGTTGGGCTTGTTTGCGCAGTTCTCATAACGCTTACATACAGGTTCCTGCCAAAAGAACCTGAGAGCCTTAAAAAGGCAGAAGCAATAAATGCAAACCTGCCCGGAATGAACTGCGGAGCCTGCGGATACCCGGGTTGTTTTGCCTACGCGCAGGCGCTTTCTGCTGACAAGAAAGTTTTTTTCAGCAATACATGTGCAACAGTGCTTCAGGATGAGGATATGCTTGCGGGCCTGGAAAGTGCGCTGGATATGAAGGTTGACAAATCAGCGCTTAATAAAAAAGCTGTTGTCGCCTGCTCAGGCAACTGTGGAAATGTAGGCTCATACACCGGTGTGGGTTCCTGCAAAACCGCCAGTAAGCTTCTAAGCGGCTTCAAGAGATGTCCGTACAGCTGCCTGGGCCTTGGAGACTGCATCAAAGTGTGCCCCTCAAATGCAATTCGCATAAATATCAGAACTAAGGTGGCAGTTGTAGATCCCGACAGGTGCACGGGTTGCGGGCTTTGCGTTGCTGAATGTCCCCGTAATATTATAAGTCTTGTACCTGCAGATACAAAAGTGGTATTTCTCTGCAGCTATAAGGACATAAGGGATATACCGGGCAGGGAAAAATGCGAGTCCGGATGCATTGGGTGCCGGAAATGCTATAAGGCATGCCCAAACGAGGCAATTATATGGAACAGGGAAACTGCAATGCCGGAATTTGACCAGGACAAATGTACCGGCTGCGGTGAATGCATTGCTGCGTGCCCGCACGGAAAAATTATGCTGCTCTCTGATGTTGCAAAAAAAATTAAAGAATAATAAGTACACAAGATAAAATATTTGTATATATTTCACAAAGGCAATCATTATCTTTTAAAAAAACTGCTCTTTTTGCTTCCAGCTATTAATTAAGCTAAAAAATATGTAAAATATTAATTATTTATTGCATTACAATGCTGGAAATAAAGTACTGGAAAAAACTGGCGTAAAATCCCTATTTTAAATAAAGAAATGATAGAAATGCTGTATAAATAAGAAGAGCTCCAAGTTAACCTTCGCCATAGCTAGCGCCTTAGGTTATTAAACAACTTGGAGCAATCTCTTTGAACTTTTCTTAGGGACTCTTTAAAATCTTAACCTTAAAAGTAAGCGCTTTCGAACTTAAATTCTGGTTAAATCCTAAAGGTTGCCTCCTGTTCTTTAGAGTAAACAAAATTATCATACACGACTTTTATTGTCAATAAAAAATTAACAAAAATTTAATATTTTTGGCATGATTTTTATTCGCAGGAATCGTGCAAAAAATGAAGGCAATTAATTAAAAATATTTGCAAACTTAAACCAGCAGTTTTTCAGCAACTGCCATAATTATTTTTTTTGTAAGTTCTTTGCTGTCCATTGCAGCAGTGTAGATATAGGTTTTTGAGCTGGTGTCCTGTTTTAAAAACCCCCTGTCTGCAAGAGAAGACATTGTTGACATCACAGTAGTGTAGGGAGTAAAACCTGATTTTTTTTCAGCCATTTCTTTTCTTAAAAGCATTTCGTGTACTTCCCTGACTGTTATTTTCTTTTTCTCCCATACAAAATGCATTATGTCTGCTTCAAGTCCGCTTATGCTCTGATACCCTCTGATTCCGACTTCTTCAGTTTTTTTCCTGTTACCCATAATTTATTATAATCAACTCCATTTAATATATCAAAATACAGCAAAATTATCTGCATTGTTTTTTCGTATTCCGTCTATCAAATTGACATTATAATTAATTTTGACATATTGTCAATATTTTGATAAACTTTTATAAAATTTATTTTTTAAATCCAGTATATTAATAGTCAAAAATACCGGTATATGACAAATTTTAATATTTTATATTAAAAGCATGTTTATACTGATAATAATATAATACTATTATACCACTACTAATTATAAGTATAAAATAATTTATTTAATTAACAAAAATCAACAAATCCAAAATTATGGGTATTTACGAAAGAAGGCAGAGGGAAAAAAACAGTAGGATAGAGGCAATACTGGATTCTGCAGAAAAACTCATATCAAAAGAAGGCTTTAATAGTTTTACTCTTTCAAGGCTGGCAAAAGACCTGGAACTTTCAAGAGGTATTATCTATTATTATTTTAAAAACGAGGAAAACATAATCGCAAAACTCATTGCTGACAAAATGGTTTTGCTTTTTGATATACTGAAAAGTATCCCGGAAGATTTAAACGGTTATGATAGTATAAAATCAGTGCTTGAAAAATTCCATGGGTTTTTGAAGAAAGAAGTAAACTACCTCAATCTTATTTCATATTTTACAACATGCAAACTTTCAAAGATGGACATTAAACATATCCCCTATTATCAGGAATATGAAATCCTGCGCGATAAAATTTTTAATGTATGCCTTAAATCAATTGAAAAAGGTGTTGCTGACGGCTCAATCGATGCAGATGTCAATCCTCCTGTAGCAACCTATGCAATATGGGCAGGTGTCGGCTCATTCTGGGAATTTATGCTAAAGGATAATGTTCTCCGGGAGGTCAAGCTGCCGTATTTAAAACGCGTGGATATTTTCCTCCAGGAATATTTCAGGATGATATTTAAAGCTCTGAAATGCTGTTAGGGTATTATTGTTTTTAGACTTTAACAATTTCATACCTGGTTAAATCTTTTTAAATAAAAAATTCTATTAAAATTCTATTAAGATATTGACTTTTTATTTTTCCGGGATATATAATGTAAAAAATTTATATTTATTAATATAATATTGTAAAATATTTACTTTATTATTAAAAATATTTCCCATCCTTATATTATGGTCAGTAATACAAACATCCTGACAAAACTGAAAATGCAGGCCCTTGAAATGACTGAATCAGAGCTGCTAATAGCTGATTATATCCTCAGCAATCCTGAAGAAATTTATAGCCTTAAGATTGAAACTCTTTCAAAAAAGCTTAAAGTCAGCCTTCCTACTGTTTTTAGGTTTACGAAAAAACTTGGTTTTGAAGGATTTAAAGACTTTAAAGTCGCCCTTATAAGGGAAATGGCTATAGGCATGAGCATTGCTGTTGATAATTTTAACCAGGACAGCATTGAAAGCACTACAAGAGATATTTTTAATAAAATATCAGATAATCTTAAAGAAACTCTTTCACTTATAAATTTTGACGATATGTCAAAAGCTGTTGAGATGGTTATTTCCGCAAAAAAAATAGTTTTTTTTGGGGTTAGCTATTCAGCATCTGTTGCGCTTGATGCCTATTTAAAATTTTTAAGCGCAGGTTTTAACTGCCAGTATGATACTGACACATACACCCAGAGGATAATATCCACACAAAGCACAGAAAAGGATCTTGCAATCGGCATATCTTTTTCAGGCGCTTCGCTTGAAGTGGTGGATTGTATGAATAATGCGAAAAAAAATAAATCCAAAACAATAAGCATTACAGCTTTTTCCAAATCGCCCATTACAGTTTATTCAGACTTATGTTTATACAGCGCCCCTATTAACTCAAATTACCAGAGAGTGGACCTGCCGTCAAAAATATCATTTATTACAATACTTGACAGTCTTTATATAAATACAGTATTGAAAAAAAGATCTTCATCGCTTGATTATATAAGCCGCACAGAAGAAGAGCTTAGCAGGTATAACAGGGCTTATAAAGATTTAAAAACATAAATAACCAGGATCAGCGGGATTAGGGACAAAGGGACGCTTCTCTTTTTCCATCCCACTTTGTACCTTGACCGAAGCGAAAGGAATATTTGAAAACATATGAATAAAAAAATAAACAGCTATTCTTTTGAACCTTACACAGGCGAACCTGACATACAGAGGCTAACAGATGCAATGCGCAGAAAACCAGTTGACAGGGTGCCCAATTTTGAAGTTATTATAGAGGATAAAATAGTGGAAAAGATCCTGGGAAGAAATGCCGGTAACACACTTGCATACGGAGGTGATCCTGCAAAAGGTGCCGTTGATGAAAACAAGGTAAGGCCCATGTATCCTAAGGACTGGATAGAGATTTGCCGGATTATAGGGCAGGATTCAATAATCCTTGAGGCGCTCTGGACACCTTTTAAGATGATTGATGGAAATGGACAAAAAGTTCCTGTATCAGGTAAACCTGTTAAAACAAGGGCGGATTTTGAAAAGCTCGTTATGCCCACTGATGAGGATATTGAAAAAAAGATGAAATATGTCCGGGAATACAAAGAGGCTGTCAGGGGCACAAAGATAGGCGTTGGTGTTCTTTATGCAACATTTGTAATGACTATAAATGAATTTTTGATGGATTTGAATGATTTTATGATGGACGTATATGAGGATTATGCTTTTATAGAGTATATGTTTGATGTTAGCACAGAATACTGGGTTAAGTTTTCCAAAGCTTTAGTTAATGAAAAGATAGACTGGTGCTACACAGCAGATGATTTTGGATTTAAAAGCGGACTTTTTTTGCCGCCGAAGATTTTAAAAGAACTCTGGTTTACAAGATATAAGAAGATAATTGACCCCATAAAAGAAGCAGGCATTGCAGTGATGTGCCACAGTGACGGCAAAATTGATGACATAGTCCCATGGCTTATTGAATACGGCATAGATGCTCTAAACCCAATGGATCCGTACTGCGTTGATTACAGGGATTATAAACAGCGGTTTGGAAAAGATATTGCATTGTGGGGAAATATTGATATTGAGTTTCCGCTTGCCAAAGGAACCCCGGAGGATGTCTACAGGGATATTAAAGAGCACATGGATGTATTAAAACCGGGTTACGGCTATATTTGCAGCTCATCGCATTCAATTGTCAATTATATACCATTTGAGAACTTTGTTGCTTTCATAAATGCAGTACATGAGTTTGGGAGATACTGAAATATCCGGCATTTATAGATTAACAATCTTTTCAATGATTAAAATATTTAAAACTGGATAAATACCAGGAGATTCTAAATGACAGAAAATGGTAAAACATTAAAAAAAATACCTAATATAATAATTGAACCGCCCGGCCCCAAATCCAGGAGCTGGCACGAAAGGGCCGTCAGGCATATGCGCGGATATTCAAACCAGGTAAAACAGTTTCCGGTTGTATGGGAAAGCGGCCATGAAAACACAATGACTGACGTTGACGGCAATACTTATATAGATTTTTCAGCAGGCATTTACTGCAACAGCACGGGGCACTGCCATCCAAAAGTTGCAGAAAAAATAAAACAGTATGCAGACAAACTTATGAACTGCCATGATTTTACCACACCTGTAAAAACTCTTTTTCTTGAGAAACTTGCATCGCTTTTGCCTGGAAGCATAAATGGCATACAATTGTATTGCGGCGGCTCTGAAGCAGTTGAAGCTGCTCTTCGCGCAGTGCGCGTAATAAAGGGCGGAAAATATGAGATGTTTTCTTTCTGGGGGGACTGGCACGGCAAGACAATGGCGTCCATGAGCCTTTCATCTCTTGGAAATGAAGCATTCGGGCCGCGTGCGGCAGGCTGTCATTTAAGCCCTGTCCCCAATTGCTTCAGGTGCCCTTTCAAGCTTAAATACCCTTCATGCAGCCTGGTGTGCATGGATATACTTGAGGGCACAATAGATAATGAAGGTACCGGCATGCAGGCCGCAATGGTCATGGAGCTTATACAGGGATACAGCGGAACAGTAACCTATCCTGATGAAGTTTATAAAAGGGTGGAAGATATTTGCAGGAAAAGGGACATGCTTCTTGTTGTTGATGAAATCCTCACCGGAATGGGCAGGACAGGCAAGATGTTCTGCTGTGAGCATTTCGGCCTTGTGCCGGATGTAATAACGCTTGGCAAAGGTGTAGGAGGAGGATTTCCTGTAAGCGCATTTGCAGTAAAAGAAGAGCATGCCTGGGCGCTTGAAAAAGCTTCTGCTTCCACCACTTATGGAGGAAACCCCATAGCGTGTGCCGCGGGCCTTGCAACACTTGAAGTTATAGAAGAAGAAAGAATTCTTGATAATGTAAACACTGTAGGTGAGTATCTAAAGGGCAGGCTGAGCGAATTGAAAGAGGCCCACACTATAGTTGGCGACGTAAGGGGTAGGGGCCTGCTTCTTGCAATAGACCTTGTAAAAGAAAAAGGATCAAATGAAGCTTTTGCTGATGCAGGCAAGATGGTCTATGAAAAAGCATTTGCAAAGGGGCTTGCATGGATACCTGCAGGCAATATCCTGCGCCTTGCGCCACCCCTGACAATGACTGAAGAACTTGCAGGAAAAGCTATAGATATAATTGATGAAGCAATATCTGAAACAGAAAAACATTATGGCATAAATTAGCGACTTTTGATGAACAGAGCTTAAGAGAATTAATTAAAAAAACACTTGATTTCTGCAATCCGGGAGGACGATATTCTCTTGGTTCAGGTAACTCAATAACAAACTTTGTACCAGTAAGGAATTACCTGGCTTTACTTGAAGAGTGATGCAGGTATGGATTCTTAATAGAAGCGCACATGTAAATGTTTTTTATAAAACAGGGAAAAACTCATGAAAAAATTAAAAATTTGCCTTTGTGCCGGCTCAATGCCTTATTTTTCAGCTGAAGGGTTATCACTGTTTAATAAACATTGCAGGGATCTTGCCGATTTATCCAAAGAAATGGATTTTGATTTTACATTTTATAAAGACCCTGTTACAAACCAGCAGGAAGCCGGTAAAATCCGTAAAGAGGCCGATAGCAAAGATACTGATTTCTTGATTCTATATCACCCCACATACATTTCGGGCGATATATCATATGAGCTTATGAAATCAAAAGCATATTTTGGCTTATGGGCAGCAAGGGAGCCCCGGAATTCAGGTGCGCTGCCCCTGGCATCTT
>VGAZ01000054.1 GCA_016870615.1 Actinomycetota bacterium
TACGATGAAATTTCTTCCCTTCAGGAACAAATTCTTGATTTACTTATTGTTTCCAAGGATAATTACACCTGTTCTTAACAAGCGGAAAATGCCGAAAAAGTGTATTTTTTACTTGCGGAACGTAGGATATAAATTAGATTTATTTTAACATTATTTATAAATTTTTAACATCCCTTTAATAAATAATTATAATTAATTACCTGTATTTAAAGCTTTGGAGATAAAATATTTATATATTTTTTAAAGATTTATTTCTGTAAATAAAGAAAGCATTATTTCAAAATATAATTTATTCATAATAAAAATCATAAAACATTATTTTAATTGTATATGAACAAATTTTATATTTAAACTTGAAGCAGGTTTGCGTTTTTTTAAAATGGATTTATAGAGAACTGGATTATTTAACATAATCAAGTGGATTTACCTGTACATTATCTTTTATGATTTCAAAATGTAGATGCGGACCTGTTGAGAAACCGGTATTACCCATTTCCGCTATTTTCTGGCCTTTTGTGACTTCATCACCTACATTTACCAATATTTTATTTAAATGGGCATATACAGTCATATAACCAAAGCCGTGATGGATTATTATTTCATTGCCAAAACCCTTATTCCTGTCTGCAAAAACTACAACACCTGAAGCTGCAGCATAAATTGGTTCTCCAACCTTATTTGCAATATCAATACCTCCATGATAATGGCCCCTGCCCCTGTACTCACGGAAAACGCTTGTAAGAACTCCCTGTGCTGGCCATACAGAAGGAGTATGCTCCACCATATAGATGTGGTCCTCCATATGTTTCTTATCCTCGGAAAGCTTAAGAGAAATTTCAGGAGCCTTTGCAATAAGGTTATCAAGTATTCTATTTATGCTGTCAAGATCCTCTGCATCTGCAAAATCATAATAAAATATTTCACCTGTATCATTTTTAATATCTATATCTGCGCCCAGATCGGTAGTATAAATTGCTACATCGCCTTCATAACCGCCTTTACCAGTAATATCCCTTACCATTCTGTCAAGATCTTCAACCTGGGCAAGGTAATCTTCCAGCAGTTTGGTTTTTGCTTTTATTTCATTTGATTTACTTTCAAGGTTGGCTATTTCAACTGCTTTATAACTCACTTTTTCCTGCAACCTGTCAAGCTCTGCTATTTTATTGCCAAGTTCATTTCTTACAAGATATATGTTTGCAATAAGAGTGAAAATTGAAATCATTACTATGCTTATAAATATAAAAGCGAAACGAAGCCAGTTGTAATGGATTTTAAGACTCCAGACCCTGCTGTCTACGTCAGAGTGTACCAGAATAGTATAGTATTTTTCCTTTTTTTCTATATCCATGCTTCAATAATATATGCTATATGATTACAACAAATCAAGTAATATTAAGAAAATTATATACAAATATTTAAATAAATCAACCCATACATTCCAGATGCCCTTTTTTGGCTTAAATGTATTTGGGATAATTTCGCTTTAATTTTTATAAAGTCCCACCGTAAAAATTGCCCTTATTATTATAAATAAATTATTAACCTGGGCCTTCAGGGTTTATTGATTAAATAATAAATGGTATTAAAGCCTTGCGTTTTTTCGGGTAATCAGGAAAGTTTGCCAGATACCATTTATGGGTAGAAAAAGCTCTTGGCGCCAGGTTTGCAATGGTAAAAACTGCAAAAGCAAGTCCTGGCAGGCTCCAGGTGGCCACCGCCCAGCCTGTCCACTCGATAATTTCCCCGAAATAATTCGGGCTAGATATATACCTGAAAAACCCGCCGAAAGGAATCTTATATATATTCTCCTCTCCTTTTGTTCTAAGATTCCTTAAAATATAGTCAGAATAAAGGTTGATTGCAAAACCAGTAAAAAATATAGCAATGCCTGCAATAAAACGGATATCTGTTAGCCAGCTTAAAGTATAATCTGGCGCAAAATAAAAAAGGTATCTGCCATTTAAGTATCCATTTAAGGTATTAAACAATATAGAGAACAGGACAACAATCACGGGAAAAGTGTTTTTATTGCTTTTTAACAGCAGTGAATATATAAAAGTCCTCTGGAAATAGTGAATTGACCATATGCATATAAATATTATTGCAACTATGCTCCCTTTTTTATTGCCGGCAAAAAAATAAAAAAGTATGACAAAAAAGGCAGGGCACTCCATTATAAACCATGCGATCTTAGGATTTATCCTTATTCCCCAGCTCCTGCTTGTAAATCTGCCATAAGGCGCATTAATGAAAAAAAGGACCACAAATACAAGTGCTGAAATAACAAATAATGATATCAGGAGAATGTTATAAATTATTTTTTCCAAAATTATACTTAAACTAAATTGTCATTTATAATTATTTGGCTTTTTAAAATTTAAAAGTGATTATAATTGATATCATAAACTAAAAAAAGGTTTTTTAACCATATAATATAATTTAATTGCCACATTTTTTTTAATCTGCAATAATTAATGTAATTTCTATTTATTAATCCGGGTTTAAACTTCAATATATGGAAAAAAATAATAAGGGGCAGGATTTATATATAAGCGATGAACAGCTTAAGGACGAAAAACCGCAGCCTATCGCGGACCGAACTTATTTTGTATTTAATGATTTAAATAAAGGCCAGGTAAGGCAGGGCAGCTTTGTACTGAGAAATCTTGGAGGCCCTTACAGCAAAATAGAAATTACAGTGCCTGATGAGCCGAAGTTTGTAGAAATTATAAAGTCTGAGCCCTTAAGCCAAAATCAGTCTGAAAAACTGCCTCTCTGCATAACTTTTTCGGCAAAAGCCCTGGACTGGAGCAGGCGCTATTCAAATACAATAATAGCAAGGCTGGATGATGCTGATGAAAGAGTCCTCATTGAGCTTGATACACGCACAAAACCTGTAAATGATTTTGCAAAAATATTTTCAAATCCCGAGATAAAAAAAATTACGGCACTTATTGAAAGGCTTGAAAAAGCCACAACCGCTGAAATTGCTGTTGTGACTATTAACACGCTTGAAGGAAAAACTATTGAAAAGTATGCATTTGACCTATTTAACGAATGGGGCATAGGCAAGGAGAATATTGATAACGGAATACTTTTTTTAATTGATCCCGCTGACCGGTGCTACAGGATTGAGATAGGACGGGGGCTGGAGAAATTTTTTCCGGAAGAATTTTTAAACAGGCTTTTCACTATTTACGCTTCAAAGTATTTTGGTGAAAATAATTTCTTTAAAGGCACTTACCTTATACTGAGCGAACTGTTTGCAGAAATTTTCAGGGCAGACAAAAATAAGTAAACAAAAACACAGTAGTGCTGTTTTTAAAAAAACTGATGTCTTTATATTTATAAAAACAGGTTTTTTAAAATTATAATATGTCCAACTAATCTTTATTGGAAGGCTCAAGCTATACAACTGGCGCAAAAACAAATATACCCGCTAAAAAAGGCAGGGTTTTAAACTATAGCCGCATATTAATAAGCCTTGCTCTTTTAGCTTTTATTGTATTAAAAAATTATAAAAATTTTGATGAAATTTATAAGGTGCTTACAAGCACCGTTTCCCTTTTTATAGCATTTGCGCTTATTACGCATCTTTTTATGCTTTTCATAGAATCGCTGCGGTGGCATGTCCTCCTTTATGCCCAGGGTGAAAGGGTAAGCAGGGCATATCTTTTCCATTCAATGATGATAGGGTATTTTTACAATAACCTTCTTCCCTCAAATATAGGCGGGGATTTTTTCAGGATTTATGATATAGCAAAAAACAGGGATGTGCCCGTTCAAAAAAGTGCATCAGCAGTTTTTATAGAGAGATTCTTAGGGCTTATAACCATTACAATTTTTTTTGCAGCAACCTCTTTTTCAATTTACAGATTATTGAAAAATTATGTGATTACAATTACAGTTTTTTTGGCCATAGCATTTGTGCTCTTTATTTTGCTTTCAAAACCCCAGCTTTTTAAAATAGACAGGTTCTTTAAAAAATTTAAAAAACTTGATAAAGCATGGTTGAAAATAAAAGATTTTAGCGATGCAGTCACCAGTTATAAAAATAAGCTGCCAGCCCTTTTCCTTGGGCTTTTTTTAAATATAGCTTCACAGCTGTTGTTTACTATAATGTTTTATTTTATATCAATTGCTTTGGGGCTTAATGTAAGTTTTTTAACTTATGCATTTATGGTACCAGTGATATTTGTAATAATAGGCATACCAATTTCAATCGGCGGCCTTGGAGTGCGGGAAAACCTGATAGTGTTTTTACTCTCAGCTGTAGGAGTACAGAATGAAAAAGCTGTTGTTTTTTCCCTTGTAGTTTTATTTATACATATTTTTAATGCTGTACTGGGCGGCATAGCTTATCTAACCAGAAATATTTTTTTCAGATCAAAAGGGTTTATATAAATTTTTAAATGAAAAGTTAATAAAGGCAGGAGGAGATCATGTCTGTGCATCTGGAACCCTGTAAAAAAGAAAAGGAAATTATTAATAAGAGAAACACTAAAGAAAACCGGATTATCTGCGCTGTAGACGGGCTTGCAGTTCAAAGCGATGCAGATATTGAATATCATCATTTAACCCCATTTACTTCTGGCAGGGATTTACAGTTAACCGGCATTGCAACAGTGTGCAAAAAACACCACAGAGAGCTTGGCCAGCTATCAATTATGGAACTGAGGGCATATAAAGAGATGGAGGAATTTTTCAGCAGTAGAAGTATCTGCAAGCTTGATGATGTTCTTTCTTTAAAACTTGGAAACGAAAATACAAAAAAGCCGCTTTCTTATGAAACAGACATGAGTAATAATACTGTGGCCATTAAACTACCGGATGATGACAGCAGCCGTACAGTTCCTCTTTCTGTTTGCCCTTCCACAGGTTTTCAATATTTTTATGCAGTCCTGCCGCTCTCCTGTATAAATAATGACATGGAGCTTCAGCCAAGGCCGCTTGAGATAAAAAGGCTCTGGGAACTTTACAGGCACCTTCTTGTAAACAGCCAGCTAACGCCTTCCGTATGCAGGCTCTCCGGCAGCCATGTTTATCTTTTTGACGGACAGCACAAGGCTGCAGCCCAGATTTGGGCAGGCCGAAAAAGAATTGAGTGCAAAGTATATTTAGAACCAGCAATTAAAATTTTAAAGGAAACAAACCTTGTGGCCCACGATAAGCTTCGACAGATGCCGTTTTTTGTATCAGTTTTGATAAACAAATGGGCAAGCATTTTTGAAGAGGAATGGAAGGAGTATATAGAGCTTGCTGACAGCAAGTCTGAGGCTGGATTTGTTTTATATCTTGTAAGCAGGGGCAGGAAAAAATCTGAGGCGCTGCATATGATAGAAAGCAATATTTACGACAGTATTCTTGAAGACGAGAATAACAGGATGAAAAAGTATCTTGCAGAATACAATTCTGATTTAAGGTGCCCGCTTACTGTAGGAAGGCTGAAAGTTTCATTTTTTAAAAAATTCATTACAGCTCCTCCTCTTACTATTAATTTGGAAAAGTCAGACAGACTGCGTGAACTTGAAAGGACAAACAATGTAAGGCTCTTAAACCTTTTTTCGCTTTATGCGCTTCAAGATATGTGGTCACCGGATACTAACGATGAAAATCACAGGATTTCAGAAAAAATATTCCTTAACGGATCTTTTAAAGCAGTGTGCGCAATAATAAAGGATATAATTGCAGCAATACTTGAGCTTCTCGATGAAGATGAAAGAAAAGAATTACTTTTGCGCCAGATAAGCAGGCAAAACTGGGACTTGATAGAAAATGCTTTAAGCATGCTTTTTTCACACAGGGTCTGGTCGGATAATTCACATGAAAATTATAATAATCTTAGACTTAACAATGAAAGCCAGGTTAGAAAGTATCTTGCAAGAAGAGGTCTTTCTGTTAACTGGATTATTAATAACTCTTATGATTCTGGCAATAATTTTATAGACTGATTTTAGCTTAAATAAGAGGCGATAATTATTTTAAGGAAATGGTGTTATTTTTTTAGCTTCTTTTGTGTATTAAGCAAAACAAAAGTAATATTTTTATATATGCTTATTAAATATCATGAGAAATTTACTGTATAGAATTACTGTTAACCTTCTGTATAGCAGGACGTGCAGGAAAATAATAATTAGCCTTTTTGAAAAAATTACCGCCTTTTTTTTAAAACCTGGCAAAAAAAACTCTTTTTCCGGCTCAAATATTACAATACAGAATGAGAAAAAAATAATGGCTGTTGCAGCTGTAAATGCAATTGGACGGAGTATTGAAAAAGGCTTTTTGAAAAAAGATGTCTCTGAAGCCACGCTTAAGTTATGGGCAAATGCCCTGCTAAGCACTTCAAAAAGAAAAGGTCCAGTAAAAGAATTTTATAAGCAAAATAATGCCGATCCCCCATTTTTGCTTGTTATTAGCCCCGGGCATGCTTGCAATTTAAAATGTGCTGACTGTTACGCTGCATCGGGTGCAGGCGGTTCAAAACTGTCATGGGAAATAGTTGAGCGGATAATATCGGATGCAAAAAATTTATGGGGTATAAAGCTTGTTGTGTTTAGCGGAGGTGAGCCATTTGCCTGGAGTGGGCAAAACAGGGATATTTTGGATATAGCATTTAAAAACCCGGATTTACTCTTCCTTGCTTTTACAAACGGTACATTAATTGATAAAAAAACAGCAGGAAGAATTGCAGCCTGCAAAAATATTACCCCTGCTTTTTCTGTGGAAGGCATGGGGCCCAAAACAGATGAAAGAAGAGGCAAAGGCATTTTTGGCAGGATTACTGCTGCAATGGATTTAATGAAAGAGGCAGGCGCGCCCTTTGGCATTTCTGTAACTGTTAACCGCAATAACTGTGCCAGCGTGCTTTCAGGAGAGTTTCTTGATTTCTTTTTTAAAAAAATGGGCGCCTTTTACGGTTTTTATTTCCAGTATCTTCCCATGGGAAGGAATGCAGACTTTGGCCTTATGCCCACACCCGGGCAAAGGCTTAAATTCAGGGAGCTTATATGGAAAGTAATTGAGGATAAAAAGCTTTTCCTGCTTGATTTCTGGAACCACGGCACACTGGTAAACGGATGCATTGCTGCAGGCAGGGGCGGCGGCTATATTCATATAGACTGGAACGGAAATGTAATGCCATGTGTTTTTACGCCATATTCAGCAGGAAATATTGCAGATGTTTACAGGAGCGGCGGGAACCTTGATAATATATGGAACAGCCCATTTTTAAGCTCAATCAGGAACTGGCAAAAACAGCAGGGGCACGGAAGGAAAAATACCGGGACAAAAAACCTGGAATCCATTGCAAAAGGAAATCTTTTAACGCCATGCCCATACAGGGACCATTATGAACAATTCATCCAGCTTGTGAAACAAAACAACAGCAAACCGCAGGATGACTCAGCTGCCATGATGTTAAATGATGCACAGTATTATAAAAAGATGGCTTCCTATGACAGGGAACTTGAAAAGTTATTTGACCCTGTCTGGCAACAAAAATATACGGACAAATGAAGTCCTTGATCTTATTTCTGGTTTTGGAATAGAGTCACAAATAACATATGACGATTATCTTCAGGGGTTCGAGAATCTTAAGGCTTTGAAATAGAAAAGAGACAATACTTCTGCTACTTATTTGCAAGCTTTGTAACCTTAAGGATTTCTTCAATCATCTCTTCTTTTCTCGAAAGGTTTTCTGACTTTATTGCATTGCTGAAGCAGTGCCGCAGGTGATTTTCAAGAAGAATAAGATGTGCCGATTTTAAAAGCCCTATGACTGCAAGATTCTGCTGCATTATATCCATACAGTATCTGTCTTGCTCAACCATGCTGATGATTTTTTCAATGTGGGACTTTGCCTTCCTGAAATTTAATATTGAATCCTTCTTTTGCGGTTTTTTGTCTAAAGCCATAGATTTTATCCTTTTTTAATTTTTAATTATAAAATTTTGATAAATATTTTACTGGATTATTACTAAATATTTTAAAAAATTGGCATTATAAGACCGGCAGAAACAAGCAAGTTTATGAAATTAAATAAAGCAAAAAAAATCACTATAAATCCTGCTGTCTTGAAAAATATCCCTGAAAACGAACTTTTTGAAAACCTTATACTGGAAAAGGAAATTATTCCCAGTACCGGAAGCGTTCCAAGAGCAAACACCAGCATTAAAAGGCCGCCATCAAGAAAACTGCCTGAAATCATAGAGCTCAGCTGCATTGACTGGGTAAAACCGCAGGGCAAAAAGAAAGTCAGTATCCCAAGGATTACTGGCATAAAACGGTTTTGCAGCCCACTGTTGTTAAGGATCTTTCTTGAAAAACTTTTTGGAACCCTTAACTGGAATTTGTTTAAAAAAGGGCTAATATCAAGCAAATTCAATCCTATTACAATCATAAGTACAAAAAGAATAATGCTTATCACAAAATTAGCTGTCTGGTTTATTGTAAAATAAGCACCGGCAATTCCCAGTATCCCTCCAAGAATAAAAAAACCTGCCACTCTTGCTGAGTGAAACAAAAAAAGCGACCGCACTTTATCATTAGTTCTTGCATAGCCCGAAGAGATTGAAAGTACCAGTCCCCCGACTACTGCCATGCATGAAGAAAGAGATGCTATAACTCCGATTAAAAAAGCTACCGGTAATGTCAGGCTGCTTACATTTAGCAGTCCTGCAATGCCGGATTTTTGCAGAAGTATAAATGCTGCAAAAATGAGGGCTGCCGCAAGAAAACCCTTTAATAAATCAAGCCACTTTATCCTGTGCGAAGGTGCAAGCTTAGAAATTTTATACCCGTCTTTTTGGAGAATTTCATTAATGTTTTCAAGCAGCTGGTTTTCAGGCATATCAGTCTGCAATTCAAAATAAATTTTCCTGCTGGCCAGTATAACATCAACATTATTTACTGATATATTGCCTGAAAGTTTTTTTTCAATAATAAGCTCACATGCCGGACAGTGCATTCCGCCAATAAAATACTGGCAGGTAGTTCCTTTTTTTAATAATTTGATATCCGTTGTCTCATTTTCCATTTTTTATCTGCATACTTTCATTATAATATAATTTTAACGTACCAGTTTTGTAAATTTTAGCCTTAATGAATTTGATACTACCGACACACTTGAAAAAGCCATGGCAAGCCCAGCAAAAACCGGGTTCAAAAGAATGCCCCATATCGGGTAAAAAAGCCCTGCTGCAAGCGGAATGCCTATTATATTATAAATAAAGGCCCAGAAAAGATTCTGCTTTATTGTACTCATGGTCTGCCTTGAAAGGAGTATAGCCTGCGGAATTTTTGAAATATCGCCTGCAAGTATCGTGATGTCTGCAGATTCTATGGCGACATCTGTTCCTGTGCTCATAGCAATTCCTACATCTGCCTGTGCAAGCGCAGGTGCATCGTTTACGCCGTCTCCCGCCATGGCAACTTTTAAACCGCTGGCTTGAAGCTCTTTAATTTTTTCCGCTTTATCCTGCGGGAGAACTTCTGAAAAGACTTCATTAATTTCTGCCTGACTGCCTATATACTCTGCAGTATTTTTATTATCTCCGGAGAGAAGTACTATTCTAATTCCCAGGCCTTGTATTTTTTTAATTACAGCTTTACTATTATCTTTTAATTTATCCGCAATGGCAGCCACAGCTATTAGTTTCCCATTACCTGCAAAAAATACCGGCGTCTTTCCCTGAAAGGTAATCTTTTCCAGGAGCTTGTCGCTGTATTTTATTTTAATATCATCCATAAGTTTGGTGTTACCTGCATAATAAGTAATGCCATTTAAATCCCCTTTTACTCCCTTTCCTTCAAAATTTTTAAAATTATTTATTTTTAAAAGCTTTAAATCTTTTTCTGCAGCTTTTGCAACAATAGCTCCTGCAAGCGGATGTTCAGAATTTTTTTCAAGTGAAGCTAAGATCTCAAGAGCATTTGATTTGTATTTATCTGTATTATCCTCAGAGTCATATAAAATAAAATCAGTAACTTCAGGCTTTCCTTTTGTTATTGTCCCGGTCTTATCCAAAACAAGGGTATTTATTTTATGCAGCTTCTCAAGGCTTTCAGCATTTTTAATAAGAAGCCCATTTAAAGCACCTTTTCCTACTCCTACAATAATTGCCGTTGGCGTTGCAAGGCCAAGAGCGCAGGGGCACGCAATTATAAGAACACCGACAAAGCTTAGCAGGCCATATCTGAATGCCTGGTTAAATTGCATGAACTGGCTGCCTGCTGCAAGCCAGATAATAAGCGCTACTACAGCTATACCCAGCACAACCGGAACAAAAACTGATGAGATTCTGTCAACAAGTTTCTGGACCGGGGCCCGTGACCCCTGTGCTTCTTCAACCATCCTTATAATTTGCGCAAGCAGTGTATCCTGTCCAATCCTTTTGGCCCTGAATTTAAAAGCTCCATGCCCGTTAATTGTCCCGCCTGTGACTTTATCCCCTTCTTTCTTATCAACAGGTATTGATTCACCTGTTACCATTGACTCATCAATTGAAGAGATACCTTCAATAATAATTCCATCTACCGGTATTTTGCCGCCTGGTTTTACAATGACAATATCATCAAGCACAAGTTCTTCAACAGGCAATTCTAATTCCTTGCCGTTTCGCAACACCACCGCCGTCTTTGCCTGAAGGTTTAAAAGCTTTTCGATCGCTTCTCCTGTTTTTAGTTTTGAACGGGCTTCAAGATATTTACCAAAATAGATAAAGCCGATTACTACGATTGTAACATCAAAATAATGAACGTCAGGAAGGTTGAGCATGTTGCGTAACTGTGGAAAGAGAACAACTACAGCACTGTATATGTATGCAGATACTGTGCCGATTCCTACAAGGGTATCCATATTTGCAGTTCTGAATCTTATGAAATTTCCAATCCCTTTTAAAAAAGGCTGGCCAATCCAGAACAGGACTGCAGATGATATTATTAAAAGAAAAACTGAATAGAGTTCATGCGGGATGAAGAATGCCGGCACCCTCGCATTACCTGCAGCAGCTATCTCCCACATCATGAAAGCAAAAACAGCAAGAGCAAATGGCAGCACAAATTCAACCTTATTTCTCTGCTTGCGCAGTTGTGCCTCTTTCTCCGCTTTAATTCTTTCTGCATCCACACCAGATAAACCATATCTTATGCCAGGTTTGTTTTGCCCTGCAGATATTTTACATTCTGGAGTTTTAGGGAATCCATCTTTTTTAGAATAGACATCACTGCTGCCAAAACCCTTATCATTTTGTTGCAGATGCCGTAGATCTTTATCCAAACTGCCAGGATATTTTTCCAAATCCAGATTCATCTCATATCCAAACCTTTTTATAACTTCATTCATTTCAGGCAGGGAAATTATATTTTGTTCGTATTCAACTGACATCTTCTCAGTTGCAAAATTCACTTTTACATCTTTTATGCCTGCCATTTTTTTTAATACTTTTTCAATAGTGGCTGCACAGCTTGCACATGTCATTCCTTTTATTGCAATAATTGCTTTTTCTGTTTTCATTTAGTCCTCCAGATACCACTGTGAGCGCCAGAGGCTCAACATTTCTGTGCTGTTTTCAAGAAAAGCCTCGACTTCATCTGCATTATTTAAAACCTCCAGCCGCGTTGATTTTAATCTTATTTCCTTTGTCATTTCTATTCCCTCTCTGTGATGTGAAATAAGTGCATTTAAAAACCTCAGATCAAACTTCTCATCAAAACTTCCAAGATTTGGGACATCCAGCTTTTCAGAGCGTTTTTTATCGTTGTACCAATCTTTTTTCCAGGAATAAAGCTCATCTATTGCTGCAGGTTCATGCTTTAATATATCTTCAGCAAGTTTTATAATCTCAGATCTCTTTGAATTGTTTTTTGCCTGCTCTGCAAGATCCATCGCCAGGCTATGATGCGAAATCATCGCATTG
>VGAZ01000055.1 GCA_016870615.1 Actinomycetota bacterium
GTTTTCAGTGCTACTGCCGGCTGTTAAATATAAAAATTTACTATTTTCTTTAACAACGGCCGTAAATTCCGGAATAAATCAGCCAATTATATAATAATGACTGTAGCTGCATAAATTAGCTTTATACTTAATGGAATTGTTAACAAGTTCTCATGAATTGTCTTAAGGCGCATTTTGCCCCCACCCAAAATGCGCAAGGGTCAGGGGGCCCAATTTAAATCTTTCAATATGTTCCTGCAACCTCTTTTATAAAAAGTATTATTTTAGATGTTTTAAATTTTTTCTTTTGCAGCCGTGTATGGTGTTGGGTAAAACAATTTCAATGGTTTGAAGTGAGTCTGAAGAGAGCAGCCATTCCGGTATGTATGTAAACTATAACAAACAATAATGATTATTTATTTACTTATAAATAAATCCAAATAGTTCTTATACCAGAATTGACGCCCATATTCTATTTTTTTGTCTATCTGTTTTAATATTCCAATTTCAGCCATTTTTTTTGTAAGCTCATTTGCCTGAGTACGGGAAAGTCCGGTCCACTGCTCTACTTTTTTCACAGTGACAATCGGCAGATTATATAATTTTTCAAGAACAAGGGTTGCTTTCTTTACTCTTTTGCCAAGTGTCTGAATTTTTAACAAATCACTTGTCCTTAAAGAATTTATTTTCTTTGATATATCAATTGCCTCTTCCGCTACAATAGCTACACCATCAAGAAAAAAATTCAACCAGGAATCTATATCACATTTTTCACTGTGATATCCTGCCAGGCTGTTATAATACTGCTGTCTATTCTTTAAAAAATAATCTGAAAGATATAATACCGGTCTTTCAAGAATACCTAATTTGCAAAGATAAAATGTGGTCAGAAGTCTTCCTGTTCTTCCATTACCATCAAGGAAAGGATGGATTGTTTCAAATTGGGCATGAACAAGTGCAGCCTTAATTAATGGTGTATAATCATTTTCTGAATAAAGGAATTTTTCAAGGTCATCAAGACACCTGTAAAGCTCAGTTATAGGAGGCGGAATAAAGGTTGCAGTATTTAAAGAACCGCCACCTATCCAGTTCTGTGACTGCCTGAACTGCCCCGGTGTTTTGCCTGAAGCATCTGCAGTACCCTCTAATAGTATTTTATGAATTTCTCTTATAAATCTTAATGATAGAGGTAAGGTCTTTAATCTTTCAAGGCCATATTCCATTGCCTTGATATAATGAACAATCCTATCAACATCCTGCGGAAATTTATATTCTAACCTGGATTCTTTTTTTATTACATCTATAATTGTGGCTTTCGTACCTTCGATTTCGCTTGATCTTGTAGCTTCTTTTCTTATATACATCAGGATAAAAAAATCAAGGTCAGGCAACAGCTGTGTAATACCGTCTAGTTTTCCAAGCATAAGTACAGCCATTGCATGCAGTTGTTGAGTTTTTGTGTTTATAATAATTTTTTTATCAGGAGGAAATTTTTCGGGAACAAAAGCTTTATATCCACCTGGTTGTTGAATTAATTTTCCAGTCTTCATTATTAAAATTATTATATTAATTAAAGTTGTTAGGATTATATCAATTAAACCTAACATTGGTCAAGTAGTTGTTAGGTTTATTTCTAGCTCGAGTCTTAAAAATTTAGTTCCGGTATAAAAACAATCTTGTCTGAGCCTGCAATTGCAGTTCTAACATCGTTCGCTATGGCCAGCAAAACAGATAAATTTAAAAATCTCTTTTTAGTGGTATTATTAATAACATAGCAATAAATTAAAAATAGGAGTAATAGCTATGATGCCTGTTGGGCCTCTCATGGTTGAGCATAGATTGATTGAGAGAATGATAAAATTATTAGATTTAGAAATCAATAGCATTGCAAAAACCAAAGAAGTAAACATATCCTTTATTAATACTGCCATTGATTTTATAAAAACTATAAGCCTATAGAACGAGGACTATTATTTGATCCCAGCTACTTTGCCAGGCTAAGTTTCAGGTTTAAGAAACTTCCTTCAAAATGGCTTGAATCAACAAAATTTCCGATAAATTTAGCAGTCCTCCCTACAGGATTATCTGCATCATATCTTTCTTTATATGAACCGCAGCCACCGCCTTCTGTGGAGAGATTATATGATTTGCACACTAAATCAATTGAAACCGGATTATTCAAGGTCCCTTCACCCTTATACAGTTGTGTCAATGTAGCAAAACAATCACCATTTATTATTGCTTCAAAATAGACGGTGTGTTCAATCGTAACTGTGACTTTATCGCCAGCTACTTCAAGGACCACTGAGCTGTTGAGTATCCTTGTGCCGGCGTTGTCCTCAGTTTTTAATTCTCCCCTGTAAAGACCATCGTAAGCGCCGGTACCTTCTTCTTTAGCAGATTCTTCAGATTTTTCTTTGACGATTACATCAGTTTGGCCCTGGGGTTCTTTGGCAACAGAACCTGGCAAAGCTCCGCAAATCATATCAACTGCTGACCAGAGAGCTTCGGACCGTTCCAATCCTGCCGGGGAAACGGTGGATTGAGCTGTTGCAAGCTCAGTAAGCCTTTTACAGGCCCAATCGCGGGCAAATTCACTCAGTTCTTCCTGGTCACTGATGTGTGACCCCGCCTTTTCCCCCTTCCTTATCATTGAGGAGGCAATGTATGTGCCTATGTCTGAAGGAAGGGCACGAATACCTTCAAGCTTTTCCAGTTGTTCACTGATAAACTTCTGGGCATCATATGCTGTCATAAGTTCACCCTTGTTTGCCTGCTTGCTCCGAATCTGGTCAAATATCTCAAGAGTCATCTTGCCAAAATCAGATATCTCATCACTAAACTTTATAATTGTCAATTCAGGCCTGCCTCCAAGTATTATACGCACATTCTGGTCAGTGACAGGATTATATGTTACAAAATTTGACCTTGGGGGCCAATTCCGGCCTTTTATGTATGTATCTGTTACCTCACCAAAGCCTATTCTGCTAAAACCCCATCCCATTGCCCCGATGACTCTTTCAGCTACAAACTTTGCCCATTGATCTTCCAGGAAAGCTTCTT
Organism: Actinomycetota bacterium; assembly: GCA_016870615.1. Classification (GTDB taxonomy): domain Bacteria; phylum Actinomycetota; class Humimicrobiia; order Humimicrobiales; family Humimicrobiaceae; genus VGAZ01. Next base: position 3,043 of record VGAZ01000055.1, read on the forward strand.
TTGTCTGCTGGACCTGCTCCCCGATAGCTATAATGTTTACGCGCCTGTCGATTAAGGTTATTGCATCAAGTAGCATTTCATACTCTGAAGCTGCAACAATATCATTTTCTCTCAATGCTGCGTCACGCTTTTCCTCCACCCGGGTATATTGTTTTACCAGTTGCTGCCTTGCTGCTGCAGCATAATTAATGTCCATCTCAATATCATATATTGTTTTTGCAGTTATGCCTGCATTTACAACCCCATATAACAGTAAAGAAGTAGCTAGAATACTCAGGAATGCTTCACGTAAAACTCTCAATTTATACTCCGTTCATATGTAATAGCCTACTGAATCCCATAAATTTCTAAATTATCAAAATAGCAGGTGATTGGCTCTTCTTCCCAGTAAGTAATAAGGCCCACACCTATATTATCAATAACAAGATTTTCCACCTCTAAACCGCCAACCAGCTCAGAATTAATATAAAAATAAAACAACGGCCCAAATCGTTTGACTGAAAGTATATTTACCTGGCCCGGGGGATTTATGGAAGAAACACGGTAGTCCAGGGGATATGAATATCCGTTGCTGTCTTTTTGAATGAGCCTGAAAATGCCATTGGTAGCAGATACTATAAAATATATTTCATTGGCCTCATTTTTATCAGAAAATATCAGCCCGCCTCCAGAAAATTCAGATCCTTCCTGTACCACTTCAATGCTTGCCGTAAATACCATCTCAAGGTCCAGAGGTATTAAACGCTTGATAATCGTATTTCCCTCTTTTTTCTGCTGGCCGTACACCAGATACTGTCCCTCAAAAATATCTGACTGAAAATAAGCTGATTTGCCTTGCTCGCCGTAAGATACCGGCCATCCATTTTCATTGGATTCAAAGGCTTCGGTCCATACCGGGACCCATTCTGTTTCTGAAGGCTCTGCTGTTTCTTCTACAGTATTTTCAACAATTTCAGCCGGAATTTTATCTTCAGGATTTACAGTAAGTGCAGAATCATTGCCAATTGCTTTGAAAGTGGAATTATCATTGCTCCTCCAGACAGCACTTCCCATGAAACCTTCAAGAAAGATATCCTGGCCGTTTATAACGGCATTTATAAAAATGTCATAACCGTTACCGTTTTTTTTCATATCCACTGTACCTATTGCTTCACCGGCAGGATTTTCTGAACCGTCGATTCCTGAAATTATTACCTTTGCATCATTTCCGATGACAAATTTTTTTTCAATACCGGTACCCTCAAGGTCAAAGATAAACCCGGTGCCGTCTTCAGTTGAACCCTGGCCGCGGGGTGATAGAGAAAGCTGGTAAGAACCGTTGTACCCGGAGGGAGAGAGAATGGCGCCAAGCTGATTATTATCACCTTTCAGTGTTCCAACTAAAAAATCATCGATGGCAAACTGGTCAAGGTCCAGTGCTTTGCCGGGATCAATATTCAGCATGGCAAGGCTGCTATCTACCGTGACCATATTCCCACCGCCGGAAAGCAGCCAGAGCCGGGCAACTTCAAAGTTGTCGTTCCACCCCGGAAGCACAAGCGCGGAAGTGTTAAAGAGCGCAGTCCCTGTCTTGTTTACAACAGCTTCGGCCGAAAAATTATTAAGTATCTCCCATGGATATACCGTAAGCTGCGGTACAGGTAAGCCGGAAGCACTTTCAGTAAGAGGCACCTCCATACCTCCCTTATAGACACCATCTATGAAGTTTATCTCTCTTCCAAGTATAAAATAGCTCCATTGTTCAATTACAGAGCCTGTAACGGGGTCTATATAAATAGTATATGCCTGGGGAGGGCCGTCTACAGATAGTATGGCGAGCTGGTCAGAAGAGACAACTTCAGCTAAACCTGGAGCCATGGCATCAAAATATGCCGTTCCGGCAATAGCGGTATCGGCCGAGTAACTGGTAATATTGCTTTTACTGCAGGACCTTGTGAGAAAGACGCTTAATAAAATAATAACAGCTATGAGGGCGCATCCAGCAATACTGAATATCAATATCAGGTTTTTTTTTGAAAACTTCTTGCCTGCAAGTTTTACCAATAACGGATTTTTATTAACCGTATCAGAGCCAGGCGAAAATGCTTCCGGTTTCAGCCCTTGCCTGCTCTCTGCGCTTTGCTTTGCATGTTCGTGTTCATCCCGGAATACTTTTTTAGCATCCTGCATGCCTGCTGGAGTATTTTTACCTTGCCAAATATCCATTGAAGAGGTATCGGCCCCGCAGTTATTACAGAACTTTGCTATAGTCCTTAATTGAGCACCGCACTGATCACAAAACTTTTCATCCAATATATCTGTTTTTTTCTCTGCAGAGTGCAAGGCCAGTATTTTGTTGATAGCTTTAATGGCAAAATATATAACTTAACTCGAAACTTGTACTGGGGCTGTCTAATTGAAAATATATAATAATATAAATACCGGCTTGACTGCCACTTATATTTCTATATGGCTATTTGTCATAGCTACCGGGAAAAGCTAAAAAAGCATTGATAAAACAATTTTTTCAATATTTAAAAATCATTTTAACAAACCATAAAATATGAGTCAATTTTTATAAATACCTGTGTCATTTAAAAGTTAAAAAGTGGACTGTTTTTATTAAATTTATAAGTTAAAACCGGACTAATCTTTTTTCTAAAAATTATTGGCTCCAGGTCAGTGCTATGCTCTTTGTAATATTGCCGGCTGAATTAGTTGCTGTAACAATAAGATTATAGCTTTCACCATTTTTAAGATTTACTTGTGCCTTATTTTTCCCCCAGGCACCATTGCTGTCATCCTTGCTGAATTTAATAGCAGGATAAGGGTCTCCGGTAACTATTGCTTCTACTCTATAGTAACATATACTATTATCTTCAATTATAACCGGTCCTTCATAGATAACCAATTTAAGAGTCGGGAGATTTTTATTTTCATCTTCAATAGTTGTCTGGGTTGTTTCTACTGCCGTTGTTTCACTTGTAATTGCTGAAGTCTCAGTTGATGCAGTTTCCGTTATAGTTTCCGGCAAAGAAGTAGTTTCTGCTGATGCCTCAGTGCTTTAAGCTACAGCTTTTTGTTTTTCACGATTTGGTGCATAGACAGAATAAACAGCTAATGCCAGTAAAAATACAATAATTATAGAAATTATAATAAAACTAATTTTTCTCATTTTCTATTCATATAAATTAAAACTTGATAAAACTTTATAATAAATGCCCGATTAATACTTTTACACCTATTCCTATAAGTATTACCCCTCCAATAATCTCCATTTTCTTGCCAATTGCTTTTCCAATTTTATGCCCAAGAAAATAACCGGTAATTGAAAATACAAAGGTAAACAAGCCTATTACTATTACAGACAAATAAATTGGCGTGTTAAAAAAAGCAAGGCTTATGCCAATAACAAGAGCATCTATGCTTGTGGCAATAGAAAGAATCAGCAGGGTTGGAAATTTTGTAATAATTGTTTTCTTGTCTCCAGGTTTTTTAAAGGCCTCATACAGCATTTTTATTCCTATTGCAGCAAGCAGGCAAAAAGCTATCCAGTGGTCAAAGCTTTCAATCATATTCCTGAAACTATGCCCCAGCGCCCATCCGACAAGCGGCATAACTGCCTGAAACATGCCAAAGAAAAGGCCTACTTTTAAAGCGTCAGTAAAACACGGTTTTTTTACTGTTGAACCACCTGCTATAGATACTGCAAAACAGTCCATAGCAAGGCTGAAAGATATAAACATTATATTTAACATTTAGATTTGCAGGTTAATAAAATTGACTCTATATTTTACAGTAAATAATTATTCAAGCAATAAATGAAATGGAAACAGCCTCATAGTCAGGATAAAACAAGTGCAAGCTTGTAAAGCTCACTGTCTATTTCCTTTTTATTACTCATAACATATTCAAGCGGCACAGAAACAATTTTTTTACCCTGTATCGCAGTCATGCAGTCACTTTCACCTTTTATTAAAAGATCAACAGCTTTTTTGCTGAATTCCGCAGAAAGCAGCCGGTCCATTGCAGACGGAGAACCACCGCGCTGTATATGTCCAAGCACAGATACCCTTACTTCAAGTCCCACCAGCAGCTTAATGGATGCTGCCACATCACTAGCTTTGGCAGCACCTTCAGCAACTATAATAAGCGTATGCCTTTTGCCCTTGCGGTGATTCTTTATTTTTGTGGCAATCTTTACAAGATCAACCTCAACTTCAGGTATAAGTATATAATCTGCTGCACATGCAACGCCTGTATTTATTGCAATTATTCCTGAGCTTCTGCCCATGACCTCTATAACAAAAAGCCTGTCATGTGAAAATGCAGTATCCCTGATTTTTGAAACAAGCCCGATTATTACATTTAAGGCAGTGTCAAAACCTATGCTGTAATCAGTACCTGCAATATCATTATCTATGGTTCCGGGAATTCCGACAACCTGTACTCCCCTTATATGAAGGTCATGAGCTCCCCTGAAGGAACCATCCCCTCCAACTACTACAAGCCCGTCCACGCCAAGGCTTTTAAGGTTTTGTATGGCTTGCGCCATACCTTGTTCAGTTTTAAATTCCTCGGACCTTGCAGAGTACAAGATAGTGCCTCCCCTGTCTATAATGCCACCGACGCTTGCCGAATCAAGAACTGTATAGCTGTTTGCAATAAGTCCTTTAAAACCTTCATAAAACCCGACCACTTCAAGTGATTTGGATTTTGCATACCTGGTAAGTGCCCTTATTGACGCATTCATGCCGCTTGCGTCGCCACCGCTGGTAAGAATGGCAATCTTTTTTATCTCTTTTACCATAGTCCTCCTTAAGCATTAATGCCTGCACTCATATTTTTCAAATTAATAAACTAAAAAAACAGCATAGTTATTATTTATGTGCTTTGCCATATTCTTTAATAAAAGCTGTTATTTTTTCCTTGAATCAAGCTCCCTGCATATATCCCGGGGTTTTATTTTTTTTTCGGCCATAAGCACAAGAAGATGATAGACAAGATCTGATATTTCTGATATTGTCCTTTTTCTGCTCTGGTGTTTTGCAGATAATATTATTTCTACAGCCTCTTCACCAATTTTTTTAAGTATTTCCTCCAGGCCTGCTTTGTGTAAAGCGTATGTATAGGATTTTTCACTTTCCTGTTCTATCCTGCTTATAATAGTGTTATATAATTCCTCAATTATATTTAAAGAGCTAAAAGAGTCATCACTGAACTTAAGCATGCCTGAAATATCTTCAGCACTTTTAAAACCCTTTTTTTCTTTATTGCCAATATCAAATATATTGAAAAAACAGCTTTCATTTCCAGTATGGCATGCAGGGCCCTGCTGCTGCACCTTTATAAGAAGGGCATCATTATCACAGTCATACCTTATTTCTTTTATCTGCTGGCTGTTGCCAGAAGTTGCGCCTTTGTTCCACAATTCTTTCCTGCTCCTGCTCCAGAACCATGTGCTTTTTGTTTTAACGCTTTTTATGAAAGACTTCCTGTTCATATAGGCAAGCATAAGAACCTGGCCGCTTTTATAATCCTGGATTATGGCCGGGATAAGCTCCGGATTTAAACTATCATTTTTTTTATTAGAAATATTTTTGTTCATTGTCCTAAATTTTTGTATTTAAATTTATTATTGTATTATTTTATACCAATGCTTTATTTTTTGCCCGAATAAAAGAAAATGGCGCTACTTCCTGCCTGTAAGCCTAACATCTATTTTCCTGGCTAAAAGATATTCTTTTGCCTGCCTGACTGTATAAAGGCCATAATGAAATATGGAAGCTACAAGAGCCGCATCCGCATTAGCTATTGTAAATACATCCCTTAAATGTTCAAGGCTCCCTGCACCTCCTGACGCTATGACAGGAATATTTATGGCTTCAACAACATTTCTTGTGAGCTCAAGGTCATAACCATCTTTTGTCCCGTCCCTGTCCATGCTGGTGAGAAGGATTTCACCAGCTCCAAGGCTCTGGGCCTGCTTGGCCCATTTAACTGCATCAATGCCAGTCGGGGTCCTGCCACCATGTATATAAACTTCCCAGCTTCCTTTTGATGTCTTTTTTGCGTCTATTGCCACAACTATGCACTGATTTCCGAATATTGAAGATGATTTGCTTATAAGATCAGGCTCAAGCACTGCAGCGGTGTTAATTGATACTTTGTCAGCGCCGTTTTTCAGCACTTCCCTTACATCTTCCACATTGTTTATGCCACCGCCAATAGTATAAGGTATAAAAACCTTCTCTGATGTTTTGGAAGCAAGTTCAACCACTGTTTTTCTTCTTTCATGTGAAGCCGTAATATCAAGAAAAACAATCTCATCTGCACCTTCCCTGTCATAAAAAGCTGCAAGCTCAACGGGATCTCCAGCGTCTCTCAAATTTATAAAGCTAACGCCTTTTACAACCCTTCCCTTATTAACATCAAGGCATGGGATTATTCTTTTTGAAATCAAGGCAACTCTCCTTTTGCAGCAGCAATGGCGTCTTTTATATCTATTGTTTCTTCATAAAGAGCCTTACCGATAATTACACCGCTTACGCCTTGCACCTCCAGTTTTTTGAGTTTTATTATATCAGAAATGTCTGTAACACCACCCGCAACAATAAACTTTGCATTGCTTAATTTAAGCACTTTTTCAATTATTTTTGTATCTGTGCCGCTTAAAGTGCCGTCCCTTGAAATATTTGTAATTATAAACTCATCAGTACCAAAAATTTTATTTTCTTTAAAATATTTAAAAATGTTAAGACCCGTTCCGGACTGCCAGCCATGCGCATATATTTTGCCCGTGCTGTCAAAATCAAGGCTTATTATGAAACGCCCCTGGTAGTTTTTGCAGACTGTCCCAAGAAAATCTTTATTCTTAAGTATGGCTGTTCCAAGTATTACCCTGTCAATTGCCATATTAAGTGCTGTATCAATGCTTTCTATGCTTCTTATTCCCCCACCATACTGCACCTTTAAACCGGTTGTTTTTTTGATTTTGCCAACTATTTCAAGGTTTTTTAACGCCCCTGTCCTTGCTCCGTCAAGATCCACAACATGCAGCCACTCAGCCCCGCATTTTTTCCATTGCATTGCAACAGCTTCAGGGTCAGGCGAATATTTTTTCTTTAATTCATAATTACCTTTTGTCAGCCTTACACATTCCCCGTCAATAATATCAATAGCCGGATATATAATCATTTATGCCATCCATGTATTTTAATTGTATTTAATAAGTGAGAATTAATTATTAAATGCCATATCTGCAAAATTATTTAAAATTTTTAAACCACAAAGGCTGCTTTTCTCGGGATGAAACTGCAGGCCGAATGTATTTCCGTATTCAATGCTTGAGACCAGCTCACTGCCGTATTCAACTGTACTGCTTATGATGCTTAAATCTTGAGGAACTGCGCTATATGAATGAACAAAATAAAAGCTTTCTCCGTCTTTTATATCTTTAAAAATCTTGCTGTCTTTTTTTATAATTTTAATCCCGTTCCATCCCATATGCGGAATCTTAAAGCCCGGGGGGATTTTTTCCACATTTCCCCTAAAAATCCCCAGGCCGCTGCATATTTGCCCTTCAGTACCACATTCAAATAAAACCTGCAGCCCAATGCATATTCCTAAAAAAGGCCTGTTTTGTTTAATTACTTCCTTAATTGTATTATAAAGATTTAAATCTTTTAAATTTTTTACAGCATCATGAAACGCTCCTACCCCGGGCAACACAACACCGGAAGCATTCATTATGACTTCAGGGCTGCAAGTAACCTCAATGTTAATGCCCAGGCTTAAAAAAGCATTTGCAACGCTTTTAATGTTGCCCATATTATAATTTATTACAGCTATATACATTTTAAAACTTTTTTCCTGCCAAAAAATCCTGGATTATTTTTAGAAAATATAAACTTTAAAACCTGGCCCATTATCTAAATCGAGCCTTTAGTAGAAGGCACAGTATTATAACCGCTTGGATTTGCAGCCTGCATCAGCGCTATCCCGAAAGCTTTAAAAATTGCTTCAATTATATGGTGTGAGTTTATTCCGGCATTTTTACTGATATGCAGGTTCATGAAAGAATGATCGGTAAGGGAGCGAAAAAAATCCTCGATGAGTAAAGTCGGAAAATCGCCAATTTTTTCAGCCAATATATCCGCAGAAAACCTCAGATATGGCCTGCCTCCAAGGTCCAGCGAAACAGTGACTTCTGCATCATCCATTGGAATTATGACAAAACCAAACCTGTTAATACCTTTTTTGTCCTTTATGCATTCATTTATTGCCATGCCAAGGCAAATGCCAATATCTTCTATAAGATGATGTGGATCCGTTTCAATATCACCTGTCGCAGAAATATCCAGGTCAAAATGGCCATGTTTTGTAAAACTTGAAAGCACATGATTTAAAAAAGGAATAGGAGTATCTATCCGGGAATTACCCGAACCATCAATATTAAGTTCAAGCTTTATATCAGTTTCTGCGGTTTTACGGCAGACTGTTTTTTTTCTTTTCATAATGTTCCCCGGATTCTTTTAATAATTTCATTTATCATTTCAAATTTATATCTGTAACTTACTATATTTGAAATAAACCTGGTTGTTGAAACCATTACATTTTCCATTTCAACAAGATTATTTTCTTTTAATGTTTTTCCAGTTGCCGTTATGTCCAGTATTTCATCAGAAACGCCAAGAACAGGCGCCAGTTCAATAGAACCGTAAAGCTTTATAATTTCAACCTGCATGCCCTTGGAGTCAAAATATTTTTTTGCAATATTGGGATACTTTGTAGCAATTTTTATTGAACCGAAATGCTCATACTTCTTCTTGACCAGCTGTTCGCATCCCTTTAAAGTTGCAACAATTATC
>VGAZ01000056.1 GCA_016870615.1 Actinomycetota bacterium
TATGTTCTTATCAATATGTAATTTTATCCCGGACTTTTTTTTAATATCAATATGTTTATTTTATTTATTATTATTTTATGTCTTTTTCATTTTTTTTTCTAACTAAAAAGGCCTTTTTGTTTATTTAAGTTTTGTTTTTTTTGATTTCACTTTATATTCTTGCCTATTTATTATACTTTTTTATTTATTTTATTATATTTATATTAGACTTTAAACACAAACATATGTTCTTTGAAAAATATTTTTGAATGTTTTTTTAGCAAATTTTCAGCTAGTTTTCAACACCTGTGGAAAATTATGTTAATAACTTAAAAAATGCCGTTGTAACGGCTTTCAATGAAACAATTAATTTATTATTTTTAAACATGGATATTTAAAAAATAGTCTGTTGAGAACTTGTATTTGATGAAAAGACATGAAAAAATAAAATTGCCATATTATCATTCATGAATTATAATTTTTTTATCTGTTGCTTAAAATATTTTGCTAAATAATGATTATTTTTTAAGGTATAAAATAAATATTTAATCTTCAAAAATGCCTGATTTAAATATTGAAAACATCTCAGATGAGCCGTCTGTTTATAATAAAACAGATTTGCCGGTTTGTGGAAGAATTGCAGTATATGATAATATGAGAAGCATTCCGCGGGTTATTGATTTTAGGCATAATACAGTAAAAACTTTTATTGACGAGGTCCCCCAAAAAATTTATGCGCTTTCCCATGAGCTTGGGGGAAGGATGCCTTATACCATATTAAAGGAAGTTGTGGAAAATCTTATTCATGCTGATTTTAAAGATATTATTATCACAATTCTTGATAATGGAAATAATATAATAATATCGGACCAGGGTCCCGGTATACCTGACAAGGAAAAAGCTTTTCTGCCTGGCTATACATCAGCAACCAGCAGTATGAAAAAATACATCAGGGGAGTAGGTTCGGGTCTGCCCATAGTGAGGGAAACTATTGTCTTTTCCGGGGGCAGTGTTGACATTGACAGCAATATCAAGAAGGGCACGGTTGTATCATTAAAGATTGTGGGCGAGAAAAGGACTTCTGTGCGACCCCAGGATAAAAGCAATTCTATTAGTATTCCTGAAGAGCACCTGAAAAACGTTGCAGCAAGTCTTGCTGCTTCAGGAGAAAATGCGGTTTCTTCTGTTGAGCCTGTTATGGCCACTGAAAAAAAACCGCCTGCACAGGCGGTGGAGGAATATAGTATTAAATTATCAATAAGGCAGAAAAAAATTCTTTCACTTATGCTTGAGCTGGAAGAATCCGGGCCTGCAAAAATAGCTAAAGAGCTGGATTTTAGCCTGTCAACTTCTTACAGGGAACTTATATTTCTTGAGAAATTGAAGTTTTTAGCAGTTGCAGCATCGGGAAAAAGAATTCTTACTCCAAAAGGCAAGAAATACCTTGAATATTATTCAAATAGTTTCTAATATTAATGCATGGATGAGCTTAGCATTATCTGGAATAAAATAATCAAGACTGTCGGCAGCAGTATTAATAAACCAACTATAAAAACATGGTTTGAACCTATCAGGCCTATTTCATATAATAAAAATTTTCTCACATTGTCTGTCAACAGCTCTTTTGCTAAAGAATGGATTGAATCAAGGCATTTTAAAGCATTAAAGGAAGCTGTTCAAAAGGTAATTAACCCATCAACAGAAATTAAAATAATTGTAGAGCCCGGGACATCAGCAGTTGGTGCCGGACCCGATTTACCGGTTTATTCTAAAACAAGGCAAAAAGGGGGAGGCGGGCCCGCAGCCAATCCATCGCTTGCTAATTTCAATTCAAAGTATTCTTTTGACACTTTTATCGTGGGCAGCGGAAACCGCTTTGCCTACTCTGCTACCCTTGCAGTAAGCGAAAAACCTGGCAAAACCTATAACCCGCTTTTTATTTATGGGGGTGTTGGGCTTGGTAAAACACATCTTCTTCATGCAATCGGCCAGTACGTGCTCAAGCTTTACCCAAACATGGTTGTTAAATACGTTTCCGCAGAAAAATTCCTGAATGATTTTATAAACGCCCTCAGATATAAAAATATTATTGCTTTTAAGGAAAGCTACAGGAATAATGATGTTTTGCTTTTAGACGACATACAGTTCCTTGAAGAAAAAGAGGCAAGCCAGGAAGAGTTTTTTCATACATTTAATGCGCTGCATGGCACCAATAAACAGATAGTTCTTTCAAGCGACAGGTCCCCGAGGGATTTGTCCACGATTGAGGACAGGCTGCGTTCAAGGCTTGAGTGGGGGCTTGTAACTGATATACAACCGCCGGACCTTGAAACAAGAACAGCAATACTTAAAAAATACTGTGAAAGGGAAGGCCTTTTTGTTCCTGATGCCATAATTGACCTTATTGCAGAAAAAATATCATCTAATATAAGAGAGCTTGAGGGCGCTGTTACAAGAATTGTTGCTTTCTCTTCGATTACTTCATCAACTCCTGACCTTGATATGGCAAAACAGGTTCTTAAAGACCTTATCCCTGAAGATAAAGACTATAAAATAAACAGCCAGAAAATAATCAAGGAGGTCTCGAAGTATTTTTCTGTTCCCATTAACACCCTTGTAGGCAGCAGGAGAAGCCAGTATATTGCCCACGCAAGGCAGGTTGCAATGTTTCTGTGCAGGGAGTTTACAAGCGATTCTCTTCCCGCGATAGGAAAAGCCTTTGGTAACAGGGACCACTCAACAGTTATATATGCCATTTCCAGAATAAATGATCGCATATCAAAAGACGGGGAGGTATATAAACATGTACAGGAACTCACAAATAAAGTAAAGTCCCTGTCCTGATGTTTTAAGGTTGTTGATAAATAGGGTTTTACTGTTTATAACACGCCTTTTTTTGTTGATAATTTTATTAATAAGCCTTTATTATTGTTAAAAGTTTATGGGTTTTTATTACCCTGTTTATAAAGCTTTGTCTTTTCAACACCTCTTAACAGTTTTATTAACAAGCTTTTTTATAATAATATTATTCTACAGCCCTGTTTTTATAATTATCAACAATTTAAACAGTGTCTATTTAAACTATTACTTATATATATTAATAAATATTTAATAATAATTTAAAATAATGTCACTATTATATATAATGGTACTATTAGTTAAAACAGCAGGAAAACTATTATAGAAAGGCTGTATTTATGAAAATCCAAACCACAAGAGATGAGTTATTAAACAAAATACTTTTTGTAAACAGGGCCATGTCCCCAAAAATTTCTAATTTTATCCTTACCGGGACAATGCTTGAAACCGACGGCAATAATTTAAATATCTATGGGACCGACCTCGAGACAAACGTCAAAAGCAGCATAAAGGTAAAAACAGAAACACCAGGCAGGGTAGTTGTACCCACAAGAATAATAGTAAATGTTTTAAAAAGTTTTCCTGAGTCAAAAGTCGGGCTTGAATTATTAAATGAAACAAATGAGCTTAAACTGACGTGCCTTAAATCAGTTTTTAAGCTTAATACTTTTGCCCTTGAAGAATACCCGCAGTTCCCGCAAGTAAAAAAACAGGAGATGCTAAAAATTGAAATAGGCGTGCTTAAATACCTTATTTCCAAAGTCCAGAAGGCGGTTTCCTCAGACGAGAGCAGGGTAATTCTTACAGGGATCATGGTAGACATAAACCAGGACAGCATAAAACTTGTAGCAACAGACAGCTACAGGCTTTCTATTTCAAAAAACAGGATTTCCTTTACGGGCCAGCCCGTTAAAGCTGTTGTGCCAGCAAGGGTGCTGGAAACCCTGGCAAGAAGCGATATATCCAAAGGCGAAATAGACATAAACATAGAAGAAAACCAGATATCATTTATAATAAGTGATCCGGACGAGCTAAAAACAGTAATTGTATCAAGCATACTGTCCGGTAAATTTCCCGACTACGAAAATCTGATACCCGATAGCTTTAATCACAGTATTTTAATAAATAAGAACACGATGCTTGATGTAATTAAAAGGATTTCATCAATATCACAGGACAACATTCCGGTAAAACTCGATATAGAAAAAGGAAGAATAAATGTATCAATGAACATACGGGAAGTAGGGAGCTCAAACGAGGATTTTGAAGTAAGTTATGGAGAAGAAAGCATGCAGATTGCATTTAATCCTGATTATCTTATAGACGGACTTAATATAATTGATGGTGAAAAAATAATGTTTAATATTGTTGAACCTTTAAAACCGGTTATGCTAAAACCGGAAAAAGACAAGGATTTACTCTACCTGTTGATGCCCATCCGCATCTCATAATACCCGGAGCAAAGCTTCTAATAATCATGGACAGAATAAAAGAAGAAAAAATCAATAAAAAAAACAATGCCCGAACGCCTGCCCGAATATGCATAATAGGAGCAGGCAGGGTGGGAACAACTATTGCTGTTGTTATTGCAGGGCTTGGTAACCCGTTGTTAAAAATATGCTCAATAAGCTCGCCGTCGAAAAAATCCAGAGACAGGGCCGCATCGCTTATACAAACAGTATCATCTGTAAACATTAAAAGAGAAATATTGTTTACAGCAGACAATGCCGAGTGCGCTGCTGCGGGCGACATTATAATGATCTGCACCCCAGATGATGCAATAATTAAAGTAAGCACGGAGCTTGCCTGCTCAAACAAGTTTAATGCGCAACAAAAACTATTTATCCATTTCAGCGGCGCCAAATCACTAAAGGTTCTTTTGCCCCTAAAAGAAGCAGGCGGATACCTGGCTTCTCTTCACCCGCTAAAATCTTTTGCTTCAATTCAAGATTCAATAAAAACATTAAAAGGCAGTATGTTTGGGGCAACCATTGACAGGGATATTTCCCAAAAGTATAAAACATTCATTAAAAAACTGGTGAAGGCACTCGGGTGCTCTATAATTGAGGTTGATGATGAAATAAAAACAATTTACCATGCCTCGGCATGCATAGCTTCAAACTATCTTGTCAGCCTGTTAAATTACGCTGTAAAGACAAATGAAAAAATAGGCATTAAACCGGAGGACTCCCTTAAGGGGCTTGAAGGCCTCATAGATGGAACCATAGCAAACATAAAAGCGCTCGGCACAAAAAAATCCCTTACCGGGCCAATTGCAAGAGGAGACACCGGCACCATTCGCCAGCACCTGGAAAGCTTCAAAAAAATTTTTACAGGCGGACAAGACACGGTTTACAGGATAATGGGGCTTGAAACCGCCAAGCTTGCACATGAAAACGGATGGATAGATAAAAATACTTTTAATGAGTTTAAAAAAATGTTTCTTGCCGGGTGCACCAGCAAATGAGCGAAGTTAAGATAATTAAGGACATCAAAACTATTCATAATGAAATCGCCTTACTCAAAAAAAGCGGCGCAATAACAGGTTTTGTCCCTACCATGGGTTTTTTACACAAAGGGCACACAAGCCTTATTGAAAAATCCGTCAAAGAATGTGATGCAACCGTGGTAAGCATATTTATTAACCCAATACAGTTCGGACAGGCCGAGGATTTTAATAATTATCCCAGGGACACAAAAAGAGATTACAATATTATCAGGCAAACAGGAGCCCAATACATTTTTATGCCAGGGGAAAGCTCAATGTATGGGGATAACTTTAAAACTACTGTAAGTGTAAAAAAACTGGGCAAAATCATGTGTGGCAGGTACAGGCCCGGCCATTTTGATGGTGTATGCACAGTAGTTTTAAAGCTTTTTAATATTATAGGTCCCGACATTGCTTATTTTGGGCAAAAGGATTTCCAGCAGCTTTTTATAATAAAAAAAATGGTAGAAGATCTTAATATCAATATTAATATAAAAGAGTGCCCCACAGTAAGGGAAGAAGACGGACTTGCCATAAGCTCAAGAAACATTTATCTTTCAGACATTGAAAGAGAAAATGCGCCGCTATTATTTAAAACCCTGAAAGCTGCTGCAGCAATGATAAAAAGAAAAAATACAAGCATTAAAAAAATAAAAAAGACTTCCCTTGAGTTGCTTAGCGGCAATTGTTGTATTAAAAGTATTGATTATTTTGACTTCAGGAACCGCAGCACTCTTGAAGAAATAAAAAGCCTTAAAAATTATTTTAGCAGGGAAGGGCGTCCGGGCATTTTAATCGCAGCAGCAATACGCATGAAAAGTACAAGACTTATAGATAATGTGGTAATATAGGCTTTGTTTTTTAAATAAAAACAAGGTTTTAAAAACTTATTTGCCAGGGGGAAGAAACAAAAAGTGCAGCTATATTTACTAAAAAGCAAAATACACGGAGCAAGGGTAACAGATGCCCAAATCCACTATACCGGCAGCATCACAATAGATTCTGCTCTTATGGAAAAAGCTCAGCTCCTGCCTTTTGAAAAAGTGCTTGTTGTGAGCCTTGACAGCGGTGAAAGGCTTGAGACCTATGTTATAAAAGGCGCAAATAAAAGCGGTGAAATCTGTATCAATGGCGCAGCAGCAAGAAAAATACTAAAAGGTGAAAACATTATAATAATGGCATTTGCAGCAATGGAAAAGCAAGAAGCATTAAAACACAGGCCGGTTGTCATACATGTAAACGAAGACAACTCAATAGCTGCTGCACATAAATATGCAGACGAAAATGATGAATGTTAAAATTCTTTTACCTCTAACCATTATTATAATAATGCCTGCTGTTTTTATGCTTTTATTTGTTTCATCTTGTGCAGCAGCAGGAATTTTTAATAATGAAAGCAATACTGCGCAAGAATCATTTGAAATGGCTTCAGCGCAAACAGAAAATATGCCTGAAACCCGGGAGGATATATATCTTTTTGACTATAATAAAATCAAAATAAACAGCACAAGCGCACTTGATATAAAGATAAAAAACTGCAATGTTTACAAGGACGTATTTGGTGATCTTGTAGTGTTGGGGGAAATAGAGAATAATTCAGCAATTACCAAAACAAATATGGATATTACCTTCAGCATAATTGATGAAAAAAATAATACGTTTGACTTTATAAAACAATCTGCATATGCTGAGTATCTCCGCGGAGGCTTTATTCTGCCATTTGATTTTATTTATGAAAACAGGCCCGGCTATATTAATGTTTCTGAAATCAAGATAGGCTTAAACTACAGGAATTATAATAAGGAATTTATGGGCTACCCGGTAATATCTGATGAAGGTTTTTTTTATAATAAAGATATAATTACGATAAAGGGGAATGTTTTTAACCTGGGCAGCAATGAAATCGAAGGCTTAAAGCTTCTCTGCACCTTTTATGATAAAAAAAACAAAGTTGTTTTTATAAGGGAATGTTATCTTGAAGCAGACAGCCTAAAAGCCCGGGAAGGCCAGGATTTTGAAATCAGTGTTTTACTTGATGACTATGTTAAGGATTTTACCAGCTACAGCATTGAGGTCTTTTTCAGGGACGCCGTAATTGCCAAAAACCAGGTTTAATGGTTTACCTTAACTAAAAAAATCCTGCAAAACAGCATTAATAAAAAACTTAACTGCTTTTGGGGCATTATGATAAAATATTTTAAAGGATTATGGATATGCATATAAAAAAATACAATAAATTCAATTATTTAGACAAATTAAAAACATGCAGCCGGGACAGCCGCAAAACCCTTTTACACATGATATTAATATTATTATGTGTCTTACTGGCAGTTCCGGTTTTTTCAGCTTGCGGATTTTTAAATAAAACGGATGTTTTGCAGACGCTGCCCGAAAGCACTGACCAGCAGGAGGAGGAACAGGCCGGAAACGACAGCGCTGCCTCGGAAGCTGTCGAGATAGAAATATGGAATAAGCTGGAACCCAGGGAACAGATAGAGCTTATGAACAGCATACAGGAATTTATGGATAATAATAAGAATATAAAAATAGTTTCCAGGCACTTCAGGAGCGAAGAAGAGCTTGCCGACCAGTTTAAGGCAGCCAGCCTTGCGGGTGCAGGAGCTGAATTAATACTTGCAAATATTTCTATATCAGCAGACCTGGCAAAATCAAAAGTAATCAGGCAGATTCCTGAAGAAATGGAATATGCGGATATTATAAGCGGGCTTGAAGAGATATCAAAATTTGAAAATGTTAATTATATAATCCCGTTTAGGGCTTTTGATTTTTTGCTCCTTTATTATAACCGGGATTTTGTAAGCGATGTACCTTTAAACTTTAATGATCTTATACAATATTGCAGGCAGGTTAATAATCCGCCAGAAAATATGTGGGGGTTTCTTTTTAACCTTTATGAGCCTGAATGGGTGCTGCCGCTTATTGGAGGATACCAGGACTGGGTTTATGATTACTTAACAGGCTCCATATCTCTTGACAGCAAGGCAATGATAAGTACGCTAAAGATGCTTTTAACAATATATAATGATGAAAAAATCCTGCCCTATGGTTATAGCTACGAAGAGATTAATAATGCTTTTATTAATGGAAATGCCCATATGATTATAAACGGCAACTGGGCAGCAGAAGATTACTCAAATGCCGGCATCAATTTCGGTATTTCAAGAATCCCTGTGGTAATTGAAGGATTTAAAAATCCCACTCCAATGGTAGATGGCATAGGTTTTATGTTTAATGCAAATTCATACGGAAGGGAATTTGAGGCAGCAAGTAAACTTGTAAACTACCTTATGACTGAAGAAACACAATTTTCATGGTCATTAAAAACAAAAACACTGCCGGTTTTTAATTCCATAGACAGTCTTGCGCAGGTAAAGGAAAATGAAATACTTTACAGCCAGATCCAGCAGTTAAAAACATGCAGGGGAAGGATTAATGAAAAAGCTTTAAGGGTAATAAGAGATGCAATTAAAATTAATCTTGAAAATGTTATGGCCGGCAATATAACCCCGGAGGATGCTGCAGCCAAAATGCAGGAAGACGCAATAAAGCTATTGACCGGCAGCCAAATAAATGAAAGCCCGGCCAGCTCAGAAGAGCAGCCTGAAAGCAATGAGAGCTAAAGCCCTAAAATTATAAAGCGCCAGATACAAAATAATGTACAGCAAGGTTATGTTTAAACGGGAAATCTTCAGAAAAGAGCAAGCCAAACAAAATATTTGAGAGGGTTTCGTGCAGGAAAAAAGAAAAACTATAAAAACAGGAAGTGAGCCTGAAAATAAGGACATAACAGGCCTAAACAGGAATAAAGATTCCAAAATCCCTGACGACAGGGCTTTAGTTGAAAGAGCCAAAAGCGGGGATAAATCTGCATTTGAGGAGCTTGTAAGAAACTATTCAAAATATGTTTACACCAACGCCTTTTTCATGCTCAGGGACACACACGATGCAGAAGATATAAGCCAGGAAGTATTTGTAAAAGTTTATCTTTCAATAAAAAATTTCAGGGGCATATCCAGCTTTAAAACCTGGCTCAGAAAACTTACAATAAATACATGCATAGATAAATTAAGGGTTAGATCAAAAATAAAGGATAAAAAGCTCGAGCTTGAAACTTTTGAGGATAGCTATGAGGTTGTGTTTCCCAGCATCAATCACAATATCGAAAAGAACTTTTTAACGCGCGAGACATTAAAGGAAGTCCTGGCAATAATAGTCCAGATGGATCAAAGCTACAGGATTCCTTTAATACTGCGGGATTTGCAGGACTACAGCTACAGGGAAATTGCATACCTTATAAACAAACCAATCGGGACAGTTAAAACAAATATTCACAGGGCAAGAAAAATTATAAAAGACAAGCTCAGATACGAGAAAGAGAAAAGGCAAGCATGAACAGTGTGGATAAATATATTAAAGCAGCAAAAAATGTATTAATAAAATCTCCGGAAAAGGACCTGGAGAAAAAAATCATACAGAGGATTGCAAATGTAAGCAGCGATGATGAAAAACTGCTTGATGAAAACTTTCTTGATTATATGAAGAAAATTAATTCAAGGCCATACATCTTATCAGAGTGGATACTGAATAATCCAGGTAAAATAGCCCTTGTGCTGGCTGGCTCTGCAGCTTTTGCGCTCCTGATTTACATTATGCTGAGAAAAACAAAAAGATAGGGTTTTATCTTCTCTTAAATATCAGAATTATTATAATTACAAAAGCAAGCATGAACCAGAACCAGGGATTAATAAAAAGGTTTCGTATTGGCAGATAGGGTATTTTGCCAAAAAGCGTTATGAGAGTCAGCTCAAACCATTCATAAATTTTAAGCCAGAAATGGCTCAAGTTTTCAATTTTAAAAAAATCATGGACACGATTTAAAAAAGTTTCCATTTTAAATTACCAGCTTCATAAAATCCTGCAACCCCAAAAAACCAGAAAAAATATTTATAAAATGCAAAAAATTATAATAAAATATAACTTATGATTTTATTATAGTTTTAAAATTTTATTAAGTAAAGTTTTAAAAAACCCGGTGCTTGATGTTAAATATTTTTAAAATAGTATTCTTTAATATTTTACTAAAAACCATCGCAAAAAAATCAAATTACATTAATATCAAATATTTCATTCCTAAAAAGGGGGTATGGGTTGAGCTATTTTAAAGTAAGGGAAAGAAACACCACTGTAAGAAGGGAAATAGTTGCCGGTCTTACAACATTTATGACCATGGCCTACATAATATTTGTTAATCCCGCAATACTTTCAAGCGGCGGAACAACTGGAATACCTTTTGAAGCTGCTGTTGTTGCCACCTGTCTTGGTGCAGGAGTAATGAGCATTGCCATGGGGCTAATTTCAAATACGCCTTTTGCGCTTGCATCAGGCATGGGGATAAATGCTGTAGTGGCTTTTACAATCATCCTTGGGCTGGGGCTTTCCTGGCAGCAGGCAATGGGTATAATTGTAATTGAGGGAATACTTGTGCTTATTATGGTTTTAACAAGGCTGAGAATGATTTTAATGAATGCCATCCCAATGGGCCTTAAGTATGCCATTGGTGTTGGTATTGGGCTTTTTATAGCATTTATAGGCACACAGGAAGCAGGTTTTGTTGACATTGACCCTGTTACTGCTGTAAGGCTTGGCGACTTTACTGCATACCACACACTTCTTGCAGCTTTCGGTCTGATACTAACTGTAATACTTATAGCATTTAAAGTAAGGGGTGGCATACTTATAGGAATTGCCGGCACTGCTGTAATTGGCATGATATTTAAAATAATACCACTTCCTTCAAGAATCGTAAGCTTTCCCACTGCACAGAGTTTTTCAACATTTTTTAAAGCTGATATAGCCGGAGCTGTATGGAGCAACGGGATGTTAAACATTGCCGCAATAATTATGATATTTGCGCTTTTTATGACTGACTTTTTTGATACTGTGGGCACTGTTATTGGTGTTGGAGAAGAAGCCGGCCTTCTGGATAAAAAGGGTAATTTGCCTTCACTTAAAAGAGTCCTGCTTGTGGACTCAGGAGCAGCAATTGTTGGCGGCCTTTTTGGCTGCAGCTCAATAACTACATATATAGAAAGCGCTTCAGGAGTATCTGAAGGGGGAAGGACCGGCATAATGCCCACAACAACCGGGGCATTGTTTTTGCTTTCAATTTTTTTTGCCCCTGTGATTGCGGTTGTCGGAGGAGGTGTCCAGACTGCTGAAGGTGTTTATAAATATCCTGTAACAGCGCCTGCACTTATTGTTGTGGGGTTTTTAATGATGGGTATTATTTCTAAAATAGATTTCAAGGATTTTGAAACAGGTATTCCTGCATTTTTAACAATTATAATAATGCCTTTTACTTATAATATTTCATACGGCATAGGTTTTGGTTTTATAAGCTACACCCTT
>VGAZ01000057.1 GCA_016870615.1 Actinomycetota bacterium
CAAAAATATAAAATATTATGAATTAAAATAAATTGAAGGCGAAGAAATAAAAGAAAGGAAATGCAATGTATGAAGTTATAATGCCAAAGCTTGGTCTTACCATGGAAACAGGGGTAATTGAGAAATGGCTTAAAAAAGAAGGAGATAAGGTTGAAAGCGGGGAAGTGCTTTTTGAGGTAATGACCGATAAAGTTTCCCTGGAGGTTGAAGCATATAATTCAGGCATATTAAGAAAAATCCTAAGAAATGAGGGCGAGGAAGTGCCCGTAACGGAAGTTATTGCATTTATAGGGGAGGCTGATGAACAAATACCTTCAGCGCCAGCATCTGCTCAAAAGACGGCGGAAGCTGCCCAGGTTGCTGAAGAAGCGCCAATAGTTTCCGGGCCTGCTGCAAGTGTTGCAGATATACAAGCATCCCAGGAAGCTGACTCTTCCTCAATTAAAATAAGCCCCCTTGCAAGAAATATTGCAGCTTCTAAAGGTATTGATATAACTAAAATCAAGGGTACAGGGCCAGGCGGCAGGATTGTTAAGGAAGATGTCGAGAATTACACAGAAAGCATTTCATCAGAGGCGCCTGCTTCACAGGATGTCCAGCAAGCCGGAAGAATTAAAATCAGCCCCCTTGCAAGAAGCCTTGCAAAAGAGCACGGTATTGATTATACAAAAGAGCCAATAAAAGGCACCGGCCCGGATGGCAGGATTGTAAAAGAGGACATTGTCGCTTATGCAGAGTCCATGAAATCAAGCCCTGCTGCGCCCAAAGCGGCGTCTATGCCCCCAGTTTCAATTCCAATGCAGGCAGCTAAAGTTAAGTCTACAGTACCATTAAAGGGCATAAGGAAAGTAATAGCTGAGCGCCTTACATATGCAAAGCAGACAATCCCACATATTATACCAACAGCAGTTATGGATGTTAGCGCCCTTGTTGCGCTGCGGGATAAAATAAAGGACAGGGTAAAAGCAGTATATGGGGCAAGTATTACTTATACGGATTTTATAACAAAGGCATGCGCAATTGTTCTTGCCGAGCAACCGGTAATAAATGCATCGCTTCAGGATAATAACCATATTATATATGAAGATGTAAATATTGGGCTTGGCGTTGCAATAGAAGCAGGGCTTATTGTGCCAACAATTTACGGGGCAGACAAATTAAGCCTTTTTGATATTGCAAAAAAAAGGGTTGAGCTAATTGAAAAGGCAAAGGCATCAAAGCTGTCAATGGAGGAAATATCAAACGGCACATTTACAATATCTAATCTCGGCATGTTTGGCATAAGGAATTTCACTGCAATAATTAATCCCCCCCAGGGAGCAATACTTATGGTCGGTGAAATCTATAAAGCTCCTGCAGTAATTGATGACAAGATTGAGGTAAGGCATCAGATGGAAATCTCAATAGCAGTTGACCACAGGATAATTGACGGCGCAGACGCGGCAAGATATCTTATGAGGTTAAGGGAGATAATAGAAAACCCTGAGTTTTTGCTTATATAGGATATATATAAATGGAGCAGACGGATTAAAAAAACTGCTCCATTATCTTAAAGCTATTTCCTTTTTATCTGTAAAATGTCTTAATAACGAGCAAGATAATATTCGGAATTTGCCAGCAGTATTTTTTTGTTAACTGCATTTATATAGAATCATGATTGACAATGTATCAAGGTATTGGTATATTTAAAGTGGTATAACCAGTATAACGGTATACCATAATTATATTAAATAAATGTTATAAGGAGCAATATGGAAATCGCAAATCGTATGAAAAATCTTGGAATAGAAAATGCATTTAAAGTTTTAGGTGAAGTAAACAAGCTTCGTTTACAGGGAAGGGACATAATAAGCTTTGGACTGGGTGAACCTGATTTTGACACGCCTCAAAATATAAAAGATTCAGCAATAAAAGCAATAAGTAACAATTTTACCCATTACAGTCCGTCAATAGGCATCTTGCCTTTAAGGGAAGAAATTGCAAAGTATATCTCAAAAACAAGGAATATTGAAGTTGACCCGGATGAAGTGGTTGTAACTCCCGGCGGCAAGCCCGTAATATATTATGCGTTTTTATGCCTGGTAAATGAGGGAGATGAAGTAATCTATCCAAATCCCGGATATCCTATTTATGAATCAATCGCTAACTTTATCGGGGCTAAAGCAGTTCCGCTTCCGGTTCTTGAGGAAAGAAACTTCAGCATAGATGCTCAGTATCTTAAGAAAATAATAACGCCCAAAACTAAAATGATAGTCTTAAATTCTCCTCAGAATCCAACAGGAGGCATGATTGAAAACCAGGATTTAAAAGAAATTGCAGATCTTGCAATAAAGCACAATCTTATTGTTCTTTCAGATGAAGTGTACAGTGAAATTGTATTTGACGGAAGCTTCTCCAGCATTTCTTCCTTTCCTGGCATGAAAGAAAGAACAATAATACTTGACGGCATGTCTAAAACATATGCAATGACAGGGTGGCGCATAGGTTACGGGATTTTTCCAAAAGATGTTGCCGGGCAAATTGCAAATCTTGTTAATAATACAGTATCCTGCACAGCCACTTTCACGCAAATGGCCGCAATAGAAGCTTTGAATGGACCCCAGGATGATGTAATAAAGATGGTTGGCAGATTTAGAGATAGGAGCAAACTCATTGTTGACGGGCTTAATGATATAGAGGGGATTAAATGTTTAAAACCAAGAGGGGCTTTTTATGTATTTCCAAATGTTACGCAGGCCTGCAAAAATCTTAATATGGCTGATTCATCAGAATTCCAGCAATACCTGTTAGACAAGGGAAATGTTGCCGTGCTTCCGCGCTCATCATTCGGGATAAAAAATGAAGGCGAAACAGAAGAATATATAAGATTATCATATGCAACAGGAGAAAAAGAAATAATCGAAGGTTTAAAAAGAATCAAAAAAGCAATTGAGGGTTAAATATTTTAAGGAGGAGTAGTCTTGGTTTTGGTTAATTTTAATATAAAAATTCAGCAGAAAGATTTTTCTATATCAGAACTTGAGGAAATCTCAAAATTAATGAGGGCATATGCAATTACTGCAATATCCTACGCTAAAAGCGGCCATACTGGTGGGGTAATGTCAATAATAGATATAGCCGCTGTCCTTTATTTTAAAGTAGCAAAACATGACCCTGCAAACCCTGGCTGGGAAGACAGGGACAGGATTTTCTGGTCGTCAGGCCACAAGGCTCCTGCGCTTTATGCAGCTTTGGGTCTTGCAGGATATTTTGATATTAATGATATTGTAAAGCTGAGGCGGTTTGGGTCAGGGTTTGAAGGGCATCCAAACAGGTTCAATCTTCCCGGCATAGAAGCTTCTTCAGGCTCTCTTGGCCAGGGTCTTGGCCTTTCAGTAGGTTCTGCAATCAATGCAAAAATTGAAAAAAAGGATTACAGGGTTTTCTGTATCCTGGGTGATGGTGAACTCAATGAAGGAAGTGTATGGGAAGCCGCAATGTCGGCAAGCCACTACAGGCTTGACAATCTTACAGCAATAATTGACAGAAACGGCCTTCAGATTGACGGAAAGACTTCTGATGTAATGGAGATAGAGCCATTAAAAGAAAAGTGGATATCTTTTGGATGGGATGCCATAGAATGCGATGGCCATGATATCAAAGATTTAATAAATGCTTTTAAACCGGAGAATAAAAAAAATAGCAGGCCATCTGTAATTATAGCAAACACTGTAAAGGGTAAAAGCATTTCTTTTGCTGAAAACGTTTGTGCCTATCATGGAATTGCACCAAAAGGGGGCATAGAAGGTGCTGAGTCACTGGATCAGGCGCTCAGTGATATTGGCTGCAGTATTTTTTCTGAGGATAAAGTAAAAAATTTAAATAAAATTGTTAAAGAATACCAGGAAGTTACAGATAAAAAAATTGAAAGCCTTGTGCCGAAATACTCCAGAAATTATTTCTGGAACAGCAGTGATATGATGAAGGTAAATATGGTTGCAAACAGAGCCGGATTTGGAAAAGGGTTGGAAAAAGCAGGTGCTGACCCAAGAGTCGTGGCACTTGGCGCAGATATAACTGATTCAATAAAGATTAGCGATTTTTATATAAATAACCCTGAAAGAAAAGCAAGATTCTTTTCTATGGGTATAGCTGAGCAGAATATGACTACTGTTGCCGCAGGACTTGCAAAAGAAGGCAAGATTCCTTTTATTGGTTCTTATGGTGTATTTATAACAGGCAGGAACTGGGATCAGTTAAGAACAACTGTTTGCTACAACAATTACAATGTAAAAATCGTGGATGCCCACGGAGGAATTTCAGTCGGTCCGGATGGAGCCACCCACCAGGCTCTTGAAGATATATCCAATCTTTATTATCTTCCCAACATGCAGATAATTGTCCCTGCAGACTCTATTGAAGCTGAAAAAGCAACACTGGCTTTAAAAGAAATAAATGGTCCTGTATCAATTAGGCTTGCCCGGGAGGCTACACCTTTAATATCTGATGTTGAAAGTGTTTTTGAATATGGCAAAGCAAATGTTATAAGATACAGGAAAGAAATGCCTGATTTTAAAGATGCTTTTGAAATAATTACATCAGGTGACTATAAATCAGAAAATGAAGATATTTCAATAATAGGTTGCGGACCAATTATTGTTGAGGCTATGAGGGCATCTTATATATTAAAAGAGGAATTCGGCATAGAAACAAGGGTAATTAATATGCATACGCTAAAACCAATGGATAAAGATGCGATTATTAAAGCTGTTAATGAAACCGGAAAAATTATAACTGTTGAAGAGCATCAGGTTGGAGGATTTGGAAATATAGTTGCAGGAATAGTAATGGAAAATAAAAACTTTGCTGTTCCGGCAATATTGAAGATGATTGGCATCAAAGACAGATTCGGGGAATCCGGGCAGCCCTGGGAACTTATGAAGGTATTTGGCCTTACTGCTGAGTTTATTGTTAAAGACGCAATCAGTATTCTACAAATTAAAAAAACATGAAAGGCTGAAACAATATTTTTATTGATAGATATAATAATATGTATATATCAATAAAAAGCGAAGTATATTAATTAATAAAAAAATTAATCATTTAAATTATGGATTTTCTTGAAAAAATAAAGCCAATAGAGAAATTTATTCTTATAGACCAGGTGATAGCAAAAATTGCCACACTTATTGAAAATGGAGATTTAAAACCCGGCGATATTTTACCTGGAGAAAGGATTTTATCTGAGCGATTAGGCATAAGCAGAACGTCATTGCGTCAGGCGCTTAAAGCTTTAAATGTGCTTGGAGTTCTTGATATTGTACCGGGAAGAAAGACATATATTAAAAAATCTTTTACAGATATACTGGTCAATCCATTCAGATTTATAAAAGCAGTACATGCTATAAAAATAGAAGAGATATTTGAAGCAAGGCGCATACTGGAAGAAGGAATTGTTGAAATAGCTGCAAAAAAAGCAAAAGGTCATGATATAAGTGAATTAAAAAAATATATTGAAATGGCAGAAAATGATTTGGAGAATAAAAGCGAATTTATGTATGCAGAATTCATGTTTCACCAGTATATATTTGAAATTTCAGATAATAAAATATTGACAGCAGTAATGCATTCAGTAAATGATTTGCTAATAGTCCTGGAGAAGTATGAAAAGGATTATCTGACAATTGATGACCGCAAGAAGTCTTTTGTGCAGCATGTCGATATATATAATGCAATAAAAGACAATAATATTCAAGATGCAAGGCTGGCGATGCATAAACATCTGGATACTATGGAATCCAGGCTTTCCAAATTGGAAAATTCCTGAGGTGATAAATAGCTTTTATTTTTTCATTAATTAAATATTAGGAATAAAATGCTATGTTTATGATATTGTTAATAGACATTCAATAAGCTATTATTATGCCTACATGAAAGATGAAGTTACAAAAATTAATCTTTTCTGCATCAACTGCAATGAGGAAACGCCTCATACTGTAAAATATATAGGCAGTTACCTGCGAAGTGTTGTTTGCGATGAGTGTACAAAAAAAATAGAGATAGACAGAAGGCACCTACGTACTGTTTTTGCTGAAGATTTTATTGACAGGATACTTACAAAGCCCCACAGGATGACAGAAGATATGAAGAAGGCTTTTGCAACTCTTACCCCATTTTTCCCCAAGCGTCTTATAAGGGAACCGCTCCAGGTTTTAAGAGACATTTATGAGGTGCTGAAGAAAGATACTTCAAAAGAGGAAAAAATTAAAAAACTAAACCCTGGAAAAACATTATCAAATAAAAAACCAGGCAGCAAGGACAGTGAAAAATAAGCCTGCCCTAAACAGGAATTTCACATATTTTAATCCCAAAAACACTTTTAAAGCTTTCAATTATATTGTTTTTAACTTCAGCCAGGGGCATATTTCTCCCTGTTATCTCCAGCAGTGATGTCTGGGGGTAATCATTGAGGCCGCATGCAATAATATTTTTATAATAATCAAGGTTAACACTTACATTAAATGAAAAGCCATGTATTGATACCCATTTTTTAACATGCAACCCCACAGATGCTATTTTGCCTTTTTCAGTAAATACCCCCCTTAATTTATCAATCCTGGAGCCTTTTACGCCATATAAAGAAAGCACTGATATTATGACTTCCTCAAGATTGTAAACAAATGTGGTCAAATCACTGCCGAATTTTTTCAGGTTAAATATTGTATAGCAAACAATCTGTCCCGGGCCATGAAAAGTAACATCCCCTCCACGGTTTGACTGAACCAGTTCAATGCCCTGCTCTTCAAGAGAATCAAAACCGGCAATAATATTGTCCCGCTTTCTGTTGTTTCCAATGGTAATTACTGGTTTATGCTCAAGCATTAAAATAACCCCGGAAATACCTGATTCTTTGATGAGCTCAAAAAGCTGCGTCTGGATCTGATAAGCATTTTCATACCCGATTAGCCCAAGATCATAAAATGCAACAGCGCCAGGCGAAGAATCAAGGGAAAAAACTTTTAAGCTGCATAATATTTTTTTGCTTAAAGTGTTGTAATTAAAATCATCCATATTATAATTTCTTGGACATATTAAATTAAACATAAAAAGAAACAATAAAATATTAACCGATAGTATAGCAGTAAATATCAGTTATTGTGAATATGAAAAAAGGACGGTTCCCTTTTTTCATGCTTTTTTCTGATTTGTGCAAAGAGAAAGGAATGGTTATAAAAATGGACATAAAGAATGCAGATCTTGCAGTGCTTGGCGGGGGTCCCGGGGGTTATGTTGGGGCAATAAGGGCATCCAGGCTTGGATTAAAGACAATAGTAATTGAAAAAGAACATTTAGGAGGTACATGCCTTAACTGGGGCTGCATACCCACTAAGGCGCTTTTTTATGTCGCTGAAAAAATAGAGGAAATAAAAAACTCAGGTATTTTTGGCATAAACTCTGAATTTAAGGGCCTTGACTTTGAAAAAGCCATGGAAAGGAAGGACCAGGTTGTTTCAGCGCAGCGACAGGGCATTGCATATCATTTTAAGAAAAATAATATAGAGCTTATTAAAGGCAGCGGCAGGATTATTGATGCAAATACAATAGAGGCTGTAATGGAGAATGGTGGCACAGTTACAGTTAAAGCCAAAAACATAATGATAGCCACAGGCGCTGTTGCCGGCAGTGTCCCCCCATTTATACTGGATGGGGAAGGCATAATTGACAATACAGGCATTCTTTCACTTAAGCAAATACCAGGATCGCTTCTTATTGTAGGCGGAGGAGTTATCGGTTCTGAATTTGCAAATATTTTTAACTGTTTTGGCAGCAAGGTTACAATAGTTGAAATTTTGCCCCGTATATTATCAACTGAAGATATAGAGGTTTCAAAAACTATAACTAAAGTTTTTGAGAAAAAAGGCATAAAAATACTGGCCGGTGCAGTGGCGCAAGAGGTAAAAAAATCAGGAAGCGGTTTTGTTTGCATGCTTAAAGACGGCCAGGAAATAAATGCTGACAAAATACTTGTTTCAGTTGGAAGAAAGCCGCTATCTTCAGACATAGGTCTTGAAAATGCAGGTATTGAAACAGATGATAAAGGCTTTATCAAGGTGGATAAAAAGCTAAGGACCAGTGTCTTTAATATTTATGCTGTAGGGGATGTTATTGGAGGCCTGCAGCTTGCGCATGTAGCGTCCACAGAAGGAATAATTGCTGCAGAAAATATTGCCGGCAAAGATAAATCCATGGACTACAGGGTAATACCCTGGGCAGTGTTTACATCTCCTGAAATCGGCACAGTCGGCTTAAATGAGGAGCAGGCAAAAGCTGCAGGATACAATGTAAGCTGTGGCAAATTCCCATTCAGCAACAGCGGCAAAGCTTTTATAACCGGAGAAACTGAAGGATTTGTAAAGATAGTTACGGACAAAGACACAGGAGAAATACTTGGAGCGCAAATGGTGGGCCCAAGATGCAGTGATCTTGTTCACGAAATAGCTGTTGCAATGAAAGGTGAAGTAGTGGTTGATACACTTGCTGAAACTGTTCATTCACATCCGACATTATCTGAAGCCGTTATGGAGGCTGCAGAGGATTGTTTCGGACTGGCAACACACTTGAGCAAATGATTAAACTTGTAGTAACAGACGTTGACGGAACCCTGCTGGATAATGATACAAGATTGCCTGAATTAAACAGGCAAGCCTTGCTTGAATGCAAAAAAAGAAATATAGGAGTTATTCTTGCAACCGGCAAGACATTTCATGCGGTCAAACATCATATAGATTCACTTGAACTTGAGCTTCCCCAGATAGTAATGCACGGGGCCGCAGTAATTGATAAAGAGTCCAATCTAATTTATACGGTTAAAATAGATCCGTTACTTTATCTTGAAGTAATAGGGGCAATAAAAAAAAGAAATTACAAGCCTCTTGCAGCAAAGCTTGACGGATACATATATTATGACTGCTATGATGAAAAATTTTCAATTTTTGAACGTATTGATGAAAAATTATTTAAAACCGGCTGCCTTGAGGATAGCTCAATTGCAAAAAACTGTTCTTCTATTGCAGTAATTATAAATGAATCTGACCCGCTTGATGGATTTCTAAGAAAAAAATTTGCATCCAGGCTTCAGGTTGTGCGCTCAGGTGAATATTTTTTTGATGTTTTGAATCTTGATGCAACAAAGGGCAATGCATTGCATTACCTTTGCGAAAAGTTGAAAATAAAAAGAGATGAAATTGCTGTTTTTGGTGACAGCCCAAATGATTTGAGTATGTTTGATTATGCCGGTTTAAAAATTGCAGTCAAAAATTCCTATCCTGAAATACTGCAAAAAGCTGATATAATAACAGATGAAAACTATAATTGCGGCCTTGCTAAAGCTATATATAAATATATACTGGATTAAGTTTCCTATGCAAGATGGTGCTGGCAGGCGCTGCAAGTGCAAGAAATGAAGATTTGAATATACAGAATTTTTAGAAAAAAGATTAGTCCGGTTTTAACTTTTAAATTTAATAAAAACAGTCCGGTTTTAACTTTTAAATGACATTATATGAATTTTATATTGACAAAAAGTATTTTATTACTAAAATTATAATTACTGGATTAATAATCCGGTCGAGCGTGTTACACAAAGAGGCAACCTGCAAGGGTTGCTTTTTTGTTGTGTAGACATGATAAAACACTCTAATCTTAATATTATTATGGTATAATTAAAACAAGGGTGGCGGTAGCGGGAATTGGTCTTTCGTCAAATCCTGCTGGATTTGCTGCAGAGCCGCGGACTCCTTCGCCTACGCTTCAGTCCGTCCTTTCAATTCCCTTAAAACAATGCACTGCATTGTTTTTCCGCACCAATTTAATGATTTTATGCACTTATTGAGCTATAATACTTATTAGTGAAGGCGGACGGGAATTGAACCCGCACGAGCGTGTTACCACTCACTTGTTTGCGAAACAAGCACGTATGCCAATTCCGTCATACCGCCACACTGGTAATTATACATTAATATAGTATTAAAATATATAAATAATATAAATATTTACTCTACAGGAAAAAAATATTATAAACTACACAAAAAGATATTCGCGCCAGGAACTATTTTCCCCCATAGGCGAAAACGGCCAAAAAAAACTGGCTAAAAGCAGGGTTGCAATAATTGGCATTGGGGGCCTGGGCTCAGTCATTGCTAACAGCCTTGCAAGAGCCGGAGTTGGCTTTATAAGGATAGCAGACAGTGACAAACTGGATATTACGAACCTGCAAAGACAAATACTTTATGATGAAGAAGATCTTAAAAAAAATACTTCCAAGATTAAAATTGCTGCAGGTAAACTGGAAAAAATTAATTCCGGGATAACTATAGAAGCACTTGATATAAGAGTGGGTAGGGACAATATAAGTGAGATTATTAAAGATTCAGATATTGTCATTGACGGAACAGATAATTTTGAAACCCGCTTTATAATTAACCAGTTTTGCCTGGAAAAAGGCATACCCTGGATATATGGCAGTGTTGCTGCAAGTTATGGCATGGTCTTTAATATAATGCCAAAAAAATCCCCCTGCTTTAATTGCATATTCGGCAGCCTCCCGGAAAACTTTGTAGGAGAAAATTCCGGCAATGCAGGCATACTAAATACTGCAGTAAACGTTATTGCTTCAATCCAGGCAACAGAAGCCCTCAAGTACCTTACCGGACACCCTGGCTTAATGATAAATGAGCTTGCGGTTATAGATTTATGGAACTTTTCAATAGAGCTTATTGCTGTTGATAAAAGCGGCAAGGGAAAGTGCGCGGTTTGCAGTTATTAAGATAGAGATTCAGAGCAGTATTAAAGATAACCTAGCGTATCAGTGACAAGCTCCATTCCAAATTTCATATTTATTTATTTTTTTAAAATGGTATAATACGACATGCTTAGATTTCGATTGTTTTTAACAATTGAAAAGAAATTCTAATCAAACCTGTAAACTGCTTCAAGCAGGGGGCGATAGGTTTCGACGGGAATAGGTTGAGCTTGGATGGCAAGTCAAGTTCCAGAACTTGTAAAAACTGGGCTAAACATAAATGCTAATGAACCAAAGTTAGCTTTAGCAGCCTAATAAACTAAGCTGCTACGTCTGTTATGAGGGTTCCTGTACTTTATAACGGGCGACGATTTACAGGATACTTTTTAATGGTTTTTCTGTAGCTGTTAAAAGGGAAACTTTTACGGAATAGTTTTTTTGGACCCTGCCTGTTTGGTTTGAAAAAGCGAAAATTAAATACAGGCTAAGCTTGTAGAAGTCCTTGTGGCAATATTTTCGGACGCGGGTTCAATTCCCGCCGCCTCCACCAAATGTTTATATAGCTAAATTAATAAGTGGATTTAATAACAGTATGCGTAAAACAATGCAGTGCATTGTTTTAAGGGAAT
>VGAZ01000058.1 GCA_016870615.1 Actinomycetota bacterium
TGACATTGGTTGTCTCGTCAAAAATCGATACCATGTTTTTAAACTCTGCTGCTTTAATAATATCGTATGAAAGTGCCTGCTTACCTCCCTCAAGGTCTACCAGATAAGGTTTAATCTCTTCACCTATTTTTTCAGTATTTACAACAAAATCCTGGTCACCCCAGCACATTGGTACATGGAATTTTTTCCCGGGTTCAACCTCAGCATATGGATGATTCCTGAAAAATTCTCCTATTTTGCCATAGCTTTCAAGCTTTGAAGTATCGACAGACTGAATAATACCCGCGTCATAATACATCTGCACTCTTCCTGAATCAATTGATACAATATTATACTGGTCCGGCGCAGCTTTTGTTTTTGCAAAGCATTCATCCACTGTTCCAATATAGGTTATGTTTACTTTGCAATTATACTTTTCTTCAAAAGGTTTTACCCAGGTATCTTCTGCATATCCCTGGAAGCAAATAATATTTAATGTACCCTGGGATTTCTTACAACCCGAAGAAAAAGTTGACATGGAAATTATCAGTACCAGGCAAAAAACCAGTATTGCAACAGTTGTAATTTGCTTTTTCATTTCATCTCCTTTCTTTTTTTATAATTTTTATAATATAAGCTATTGTAATACAGCTTATACTTTGAATTATATTTTCCTATAAAACCACCCCCTATAATTTCTATTTCTAAAAATAATTTTCAGTTTTTTCTAATTTTTTTAATTATTGCTAAATGATATTTTTTAAAAAATATTTATTTTTACTTTTTTACTTCAAGCTCTTCTGCCCTTGTGCCCGTAAATCTGGCCATAAAGAAAATAATTATTAATGAGAAAAACAAAATTACAGTGGAAATAGCATAAACCTGTGGTGATAGGCCGAATCTCATCATTCCGTATATAAAAACAGGCAATGTAGTCCAGGAACCTGTTAAAAAGTATGTTATTATAATCTCATCAAAAGACATTGCAAAAGCAAGCAATGCACCACCTATAATAGCGGTCTTTATCATTGGAATGGTTACTAAAAAAAGAGTTTTTATGGGATTTGCACCAAGGTCTTTTGCTGCATCTTCATATGTCCTCCCAAGCCTCAGAAGCCTGCTTGTTACCTGGAACATTATTACAGGTGTCGTAAAAGATACATGCCCCATAGTGATAGTAAACATTGAAAGGGGAATATTTAAATTTATAAAAAATATAAGCATAGCTATTCCAATAATAATGCCGGGAAGTATTATTGGAAGCTGGGCAAGTGTTATAAAAAGCCTTTTGCCCGGGAAATTTGCCCTTACAATAAAAAATGCCCCCGATGTGCCTATAATCACTGCAATAAAAACAGCAGTGAGGCTCACTTGAAGAGAATGCAAAAGTGAGGATAAAAGTGAGGAATTTTTTAGAAGTTCCTGGTACCATTTAATAGTTACAGAGCTAAAAGAAACTGTAGATTTCGTTCCTGAAAAGGAAAATAAAACTACTACAATTAGCGGGATATACAGGAATAAATAAATTAACATCGAATATATTCCAAGATAAGGAAACTTAAATTTCTTCTTTTCTTTTAATAACAATACATTTAGCATATTATTATTTTCTTTCTTATTTTGCATAATAATTTGTTTTTTATTCAGCAAAGATTCCTTCCTTTGAACCGAATATTTGTGCAATTACAAGAACAACAGCTGCAATAAAAAATAAAATAAAGCCTAAGGCTGCGCCAAAAGGCCAGTTAAAAGCTCCACCGAATTGAGCCCAGACAACATTTCCATACATTATGCCAGCATTTCCACCTAGCTGGGCCGGTATTATAT
This sequence comes from Actinomycetota bacterium, assembly GCA_016870615.1. Classification (GTDB taxonomy): domain Bacteria; phylum Actinomycetota; class Humimicrobiia; order Humimicrobiales; family Humimicrobiaceae; genus VGAZ01. The sequence goes on from VGAZ01000058.1 coordinate 1,807, forward strand.
AATCGCCTAAAGCTATGATAAAAGACAACATAAAACCAGTAACCAGGCCCGGAAGAGAAAGCGGGAATATTACATTAATAAAAGTCCTTGCTTCGCTTGCACCAAGATCACGCGCCGCATCAATAAGATTATTAGGTATTTTTTCCAGTGCCGTATAAAGAGGAATAAAAACAAAAGGTATGGCAATATATGTAAGGGTTAAGACCACAGAAGCCTGGTTATATAAAAATATTGAAAGCGGTTCCTTGATTATTCCAAGATTTAAGAGCGCAGTATTTATAAGGCCCCTGTTGCCAAGAATTGTCCGCCATGCAATTATCCTGACAAGATAGCTCACCCATAGCGGTGTAATGATAAGCATGTAAAAAAGATTCCTGAACCTTCTTAGGCGCCTTGATACAAAATACGCAAGGGGATAACCGGTTATTATTGCACTTATGGAAACCATGAAAGCCATCCTGAAGCTTTTTAAAAGAAGTCTCCAGAAAGTATCATTCCTGAAAAATTCAAGGTAATTGGAAATTGTGAAAACATTTAATATTTCATAACCGGATTTCTGCCTGAAACTCATTACAAACATTAAAAAGACGGGTACCAGGACAATTATAAAAAGCCATACAGTTATAGGTATACCTGCAATAAAAGATTTTTGTTTTTTTTCTTTAAGCTTTTGCTTAGCCAGATTTTTTGTTAATGCCATTTTATTTTATAGATATCAAATCTTTAAAAATGTCTTAAACAGTTCACTTAAATCAAAATATTTAATATTCTTAAAGTTATATTTTATTTATAATTAATAATATATTTCTTCAGCTCTATTGGAAAAATCCTGGCATCTTCGACATTCCAGCCAATTGTTATTAGCTCATTTGAATTTAAAGATATATCAAGGCTTTTACTTGCAATAACAGATGTTAATTCCCCGGAGTCGATATTAGTTGTTACCTGGTAATTATCACCTCTGAAAACAATCCTGGAAAGCGTAGCCTTAACTTCATTATCAAGTATGTCCGAAGGTTTCACATAGACTTTTTCAGGCCTTATGCTTAAAAGCACATCATCACCGGTTTTTATATTGTATTCATTTTTTTTGCAGGTAACCTCGAATCCACCGATTTTTACAATCAGCTCATCAGCAAGCTCCTTTATAACTGTGCCGTCAATAAAGTTCATTTCACCAATAAATGATGCAACAAATGGCGTTGCCGGCTTATTATAAATATCATCAGGACTGCCGATCTGGTCAACAACTCCCTGGCGCATTACTGCAATCCTGTCGCTCATAGTAATGGCTTCTGTCTGGTCATGGGTAACATATATAAATGTTATGCCAAGATCTTTCTGAATGTCTTTAAGCACTGTCTGCATTGCAATCCTTAATTTAAAATCAAGGGCACCCAGGGGCTCGTCCAGAAGAAGTGCCTCAGGTTCATTTACAAGCGCACGGGCAAGCGCGATTCTCTGGCGCTGACCGCCAGAAAGCTGGTGTGAAAATCTTTTTGCATAATCACTCATATTTACCAGTTTTAACATTCTTTCAATCCTGGGGGCAGCTTCCCGCCTGGAAATTTTTCTCATTTTTAAAGGAAAATAAATGTTATCCCAGACATGCATATGAGGAAATATTGCATAATCCTGGAAAACTGTGTTTACATCCCGCCTGTATGCCGGTATTGTTGTCACATCTTTACCGCCCAGCATTATCCTTCCTGCAGATGGATTTTCAAGTCCAGCAATCATTCTGAGCGTTGTGGTCTTTCCACATCCTGAGGGCCCAAGAAGGGAAAAGAATTCTCCTTTTTTAATATCGAGGTTGATATTGTCAACGGCAATAAAATCCTGAAATACTTTACTAACTGCCATAAGCTTTATCTGGGTTTCTTCAGTAACCCTTGCCTCTGGAATGTTATTATTTATATACAATTTATTTTCATCCATTTTTAGTTTATTCTCCTGCATGTATCTCTTTCTATTATCTGGTTACTTAAGATAGTTTTTATATCACCATCATAACTGTCGTTGATTATGGATATCAACTTTTTGATGCCCACCTGGCCAAGTGCCTCCATCTCTATTTTCACAGTGGTTAGGGATGGTTCTACTTCACTTGATATATCCATGTCATCCATACCTATAAATGAAAAATCCTGTGGAATTAAAAATCCATGTCTTTTGAATTCTTCCATTGCACCAATGGCAATGAAGTCATTTGTACAAAAAAATGCAGACGGAAGATGCTTATTACTATCCAAGATTTCCTGAGCCCCAATTTTACCACTTCTTATCCCAAGCTTGCATTTGTCATAAAAAGCAAATTCTTTCAGAGATGAGTCATTAAGGGCTTTCTTAAAACCTGATATGCATTCTCTTCCAAGAGGATGGGTTTCAGGAAGACCTATATAACCGATTTTTTTATGACCAAGATCAATCAGGTATTTTGTAGCTTTATATGCTCCCCCAAAATCATCATTATCAACAGCATAAACATCAGGGTAATTTCCATGATTATCAACAAGCACTACAGGTATATCTGCTTTTTTCAATAACAATTCAAGCATTTCCCTTTCAATGACATCAAATATTATTATTCCGTCAAAGTTTTTAATGCTAAGGTCACTTCCTGCACGCCCCAAAGGGTTTTTGCTTTCCAGATCTCCATAGAAGGAAAAAGTAATTGAATATTCAGTGCGTTCGGCTTCTTTTATGACTCCACCTATTACCCGCAGATAATAAATATTTGATGATTTAAAAAAATATTTGGAATTTAGCATAAGGCAAATATTATAGCTTTTTCTTCTTGCGAGCCTCTGTGCATTAATATTCGGATAATAACCAAGTTCTTCTGCAAGGAGCCTGATTTTTTCCTTGGTCCTTTCATTTACAAGTGTACTATTACTCATTGCAAGAGAGGCAGTGGCGAGCGAAACATTTGCTTTTTCCGCAACATCTTTTAATTTGGTCATAGTAGTAAGCCTTTTTAAAGCGCTTTAATTAAACCGCTTTAATTATATATTTTTTATAATTGTTGTCAAGTACTATGGAGGAAAAAATCTGATATTGCTTAAATATTATTTATATCAATATTAAAAATTATAAGTTTAAATGTAAGAAAATTATTGAAAATTCATCCTTTTATACTATAATTTTTAAACATGACTTTAAGAAAAATCTTATAAAAATAAATATTACTGGAATTATTTTAAAAATATGTATTTCAGAAATTACTCAATAAACACAGGAAAGACAATAAGACTAAAAAGAATATTTGATGAAAGCGGCAAAGCCGTAATTTTTGCCCCTGTCCACAATATGACATCCCCAAAGCCATACAATGGACAGGTAGATGTGTCTGATGCTGTGGATAAAGCAGTTGCCGGGGGCGCAAACGCCATGATAATGAGCAAGGGTTTTTTAAGGCTATCAGCCAATAAATGGAATGGCCAGGTTGGTATACTTAATTATCTTTTTACATACGCAGCATTAAGCCCGGACCCTATAAAACAGGTTGCGGTATCTACTGTTGAGGAATCCTTAAGAATTGGAGCTGATGGCGTATGCTTCTTTGTGGGCCTTTCCACAAATAATGACTCAGAGGTTATTGAAATGCTTGGAAAAGTGGGTGATCTCTGTGACAGGTACGGACTTGTATTTGCAGCAGAAGCTGAGTTTCCAGGCTTTTACCAGTCCCAGCAGTCCCACCTTGAAAAACATGGCGTAGAATATTTAAAATTTACAGCAAGGCTATGTGCCGAGCTTGGCTGTGACCTTATATCAACAAACTGGACAGGTTCTTTTGAGACATTTGCAGACCTTGTTGATTATGTAAAAATACCGGTCTTAATTAATGGCGGAGAAAAAATGCCTGAAGCCGATTTTCTAAAGATGATTGAAGATTCTGTAAAAGCAGGAGGATCGGGATGCCTTGTCGGAAGAAACTTTTCCGAGGCTTACGATGTTACAAAAATAGTAAGGGCGGCTTCAGGGATTATAAGGGAAGGCATAAGAGCTGAGGAGGCATGCAGGGGGCTTTTATGATTTTAAAACCAAAAATATGTGTTGTATTTACATCAATTGAAGGAATTGATGCGGACCAGCATGTACTTGAAAAATATAAAGAAACTGTTATAAAAAGTCTTGGGCCAAAATATTTTGACAGCCATATGATAGACTTTATAGTTTCAAATAATGAATATGCCCAAAAAGCAAATAAAATAATAAAAGAAAAAAACCCGGACCTACTGTTTATAACTGCAGCTGTATGGACACCGGATACAACAGTTATAAGACTGATTGAGGGTATTGAAGCTCCCATTATACTATTTACCACAACTCTCACCCCTTATACCCTTGGCCTTAACGGCGCACAGCTTGTTGCTTCAACACTGAAAGAGCTTGTAAAAGACTTCATTTTTATTTTTGGAGATATAAATGACGCATCAGTGTTTAAAAAGATTTATGATTTTGCAATGGCTGCAGCTCTTGCCGAAAAGGTTAAAAACTTAAAAATCGGTGTTATTGGTGGACGCCTCTCAATAATGACAAATCTGGCAGTAGACGAGTATGGCTTAAAGAAAGTCATCGGCTCAACTGTTGTGCCAATTGACTTCAGCAGTATGAATGAATTTATTGATTCTGTTAACACTAAAAATGTGGACAAAAGGGTTTTAAGCATAAAAAAATCTGTAAAAAATATCTCTATAGACTCCCCAATCCTTGCAGAGTCTGTAAGATACTATTTTGCATTTATGGATATAGTTAAATATTATGGGCTGGACGCCCTTGCTGTTAACTGCTATCCCCACCCATATATAAAAGCAAAGACATGCCTTGCACTTTCCAATATGAATGATGCAGGCATAACGGCCGCCTGCGAAAGCGATGTTAACTCTGCAATTTTAATGTATATGCTTAAATCAGTAAGCGGAAAAAGTTCCCTTAATTCAGACCTTATCTGTGAAGACACAGCAAAAAACTCAATAATGTTCTCTCACTGTGGCTGCGGACCTTTCAGCTGTGCTGAAAGTTATGACGACATCAGGCTTGAGGAGCATTTTGAGGTGAAATCAGGCATGGCTGTCTATTATCCTCTTAAGAAAAGCGGCCTTGATACAACTATTGTAAATCTTGTGGGGAGGGAAAACACCTTCAGGCTTTGTGCACTAAAAGGAAAAACCATACCTACGATTGATACTGCATATAAGGGCAACCCTGTAACCGTAAAATTTAAAATGGATGTGACGGAGCTTATAAATTTAATTGGAAATGAAGGTTTCGGGCACCACTGGATGGTTTCATTTGGTAATTACAGCGGGATTTTTGAGTATTTCTGCAGACTTAAAAACATACAAAGCCTGTTTATTGAATAAATTAATAAATAAAAAGCAGGCAACTATTTTATTTTAAAAAATCATTTATTTAAATATTTAAATATATGAGTGCAACAGAGAATTTTATTGCTATAGATTTCGGGGCAAGTAATGGTAGGGCTATTGCCGGATTGTTTGATGGAAACAGGATAAGATTTAGCGAGATCCACAGATTTGAAAACAGACCGGTTTATATGGGCGGTGTGCTTTACTGGAATTTTTTGAGCCTGTTTTCTGAACTTAAAACAGGCATAGCAAATTCATCTAAAAAATATAGGGATATTGAAAGCATAGGAATTGATACCTGGGGCTGTGATTTTGGACTGCTTGATAAAAATAATATTCTACTTTCAAACCCGGTGCATTACAGGGACAGGAGGACAATCGGTATTTCTGCTGAAGTTAAGAATTATTTTTCTGAATATGAAATGTATGAAAGAACCCAGGCACAGATACTTGAAATAAATACAGTGTGCCAGCTTTATTCTCTTAAAAAATCAAAATCAGTAATTCTTGAAAATGCAAATCGCCTGCTTTTTTTGGGTGATCTTTTCAATTTCTTTTTAACCGGGCAGGTTTTATGTGAATTCAGTAGTGCATCTCTCACTCAATTATTTAATCAAAGAGAAAAAAAATGGGAATATTTTATTATTAAAAAACTTGGCCTCCCGGAACATATATTTACTGAAACGACCGAACCCGGGATAGTTATTGGAAAATTAAATTCCAATATTACAGAGGATCTAAATTGTCCCGGATTCAATGTTGTTTTGACAGGTTATGACACTACTTCTGAGATAACCGCGATTCCTGTTTCGGCATGCGATAGTTTAAAAAACTGGGCCTACCTTAATTGCGGAACCTGGGCAATGGTTGGTGTAGTAAGTGACGGACCGATTGTTACAGCGGAGGGATTTAAGCATGGTTTTGGAAATGAAGGCGGATTTGGTGGTAAATATCATTTCCTTAAAAACATGGTCGGCCTGTATATAATTCAGCAGTGCAGGAACAAATGGAACGAAAATAATAATTTAAGCTGGAAAGACATAGATTCATATACTGAAAAGACCGCATCAACGGATATTTTTATTGATGTTGATGATATTATCTTTGAAAGGGAGATCTTTGATATGCCATGGTGCATTATAAAATACTGCGAAAGTACCAGGCAAAAAACCCCGGAAGATATCGGGCAGATATGCCGCATATTTTATGAGAGCCTGGTGCTTAAATATATACTTAATTTAAAAAAGCTTGAAAAAATATTAGGAAAAAAAATTGAGCTGCTCCATATTGTAGGAGGAGGCTCAAATAATAGTATTTTGTCACAATGGATATCAGATGCTTCAGGCCTTTTGCTTATAGCTGGGCCAAAAGAAACAACAGCAACAGGAAATATTCTTGCCCAGATGGTTGCTGTAAAAGCTGCCGGGGATATAAAACAGGCAAGGGAAATTTTAATTTCTTCAGTTAAGTTGAATAATTTCCTGCCGGATAAAACACAAAAAAGCTACTGGGATAATAAATTTGAGAAGTATTTAAAAGTATTGTCGCTGGAAATCTGAATGAAATACTGCAGCTTCTCATTGTAATATAAATAAAAAATAATAAAATTTAGCTGTTAGAATATTATATAATAAAAATTTATGACTATATGCAGTTAATATCTTAAAATATGGAAGGATTAGCCAATGGATGAAAAATACATATGTTTTCCTGAAGATGAGATTTTAAAACCCCGTGAAATAATCATGGACATAATGCAGCACATGATTGACCGGAATCTAACTGATTACAGTGGCGGTAATATGGCGCTAAGAGTTGGCCAGAGGATTTATTCGACACAAACCCACAGTGCAGATAAATACAGGTGGAAATTAAAACCTGATAATATAATTGTTACTGATATAGAAAAAAATATTCTTGAAGGCAGGGTTGAAAAATTATCAAGGGAGCTTGACCTGCACATTGCCATACTGAAAAGATTCCCTGAGATAAATTGCACACTTCACGGGAATACGTTCTACAGCCCTCTTCTTGTTTCTGCAGGTGTAAAACCTGTTGCTGCAACTGAAGTTGCTGAGTATTACAGAATTAGCGAAATACCGGTTGTGCCTGAAGGTGTCCCGAACCTTTCAGATGAAGAAAATAATATTATTCTTTCTTATTTTGAAGGCTTGAAGAAAAAAGGAGAAGCGCTTGTTGTCATAATGCCGGTTCACGGCGTTATAGTGGGGGCGTCAAGTCATGATGAGGCTTTTGCCTTGCTTGAGGCAGTAGAAAATAATTCAAAATATATACTGTTCAGGGATTTGCTTAAAACAAGTGTTCTCGTAAACAGTGTTTTCAGCCGGCTTGCAGATAGTAATGGTGAATTCAATAGAGGAGTACAAAGCTCCAGAAGCATAATTTCCGATTCGGGCACAGTAAATAAAGAAAAGACCAATTTTATCGATTCTTCCAGTGATAACAAATCTGTTTATACAGTTAAGCCTGACACCAATATTCTTACGGCAGAAGATATATTAAGCATAACAAAAGATTCCTCTATTAAAATTATAAACGTAGACAATGGATGCAGGATAACAGATTTTGCGGAATCCAAAGCTGCAGAAATAGGTATAAAAATAGTAAGAATTTAAAAAAGGTTTAAATAAGTTATGTTTTATAAATCACTTCATTTCCTTCCCGATGGCTTTGACAGGCAGGACTATATAATTGCAACATTTTTTGTTGAAGAAAAGCCTGATACAGATATCATAAAATTTTCTGAAATTCTTGCTGTTGACATGAGCACGGGTACATGGACCGCTGTAAAAGGCGAAACTGAACAAATGAGGCAAAAGTATGCTGCAAAAGTCATATCTGCCCATGAAGTTCCCAATTATGAATTTGAACTTCCTGAAAGCATACAGTATAGAAGGTATGTAATATCAATAGCTGTTCCATTTGTAAATATAGGAGCCCAGATACCAATGCTGCTGACAACCATAATAGGAAATGTTTCTGTGATGGGAAAAATAAAGCTTCTTGACATCGAGTTTCCCCAGAAGTGCCTTAAAGACTTCTGCGGTCCAAGATTCGGTATCGAAGGTATAAGAAAGATACTCAAAGTACCCAAAAGGCCCCTTCTTAACAATATGATAAAGCCCTGTACCGGTTTTGTGCCCGAAGTTGGGGCAGATTTTTTCTATGAGGCTGCTGTTGGTGGTGTTGATATTATAAAAGATGATGAGCTTTTATCAGAGACTGCATACAATAACAGGATAGAGCGCATAAAACACTATATGAAAATGGCAGATAAAGCAGACAGCACTAAAGGTGAAAAAACCCTTTATGCGGTAAATATTACTGACAGGGCAGACAGGCTTTTAGATAATGCTAAAAGAGCAATAAATGCCGGTGCAAATGCAATTATGGTAAACTACCTTACCCAGGGTATATCAGCAATGAGGTGCCTTGCAGAAAATGATGATATAAATGTGCCAATACTTGCCCACCTTGATTTTTCAGGGGTTATGTATTCAAATCCTTATGGTGGTCTTTCCTCACATCTTGTGCTTGGCAAGCTTGCAAGGCTTGCTGGAGCTGATATGATAGTATATCCAGTTGAGTCCGGAAAATACAGGCTGCTTGATGAAAGATACAGGCAAATTGCATACGACCTTCTTTTACCATGGCACAATATAAAAAACACACTGCCAATACCTGCAGGGGGATTATCTGCAAAGCTTGTACCTAAAATAATTGAAGATATAGGTTATGACTGCGCAATAAGCGCAGGAGGGGCAATACATGGCCATCCGATGGGAGCAATTGCAGGAGCAAAAGCACTCAGGCAGGCAATAGATGCTGTTATGACTGGTGCAAGTCTTGAGGATTATGCAAGCTCACATGAAGAATTAAAAGCTGCGCTTGAGAAATGGCAGTAAGTTTTTCAGCCCCATCTTGGCCATAATATTTTAAAATGCAATTTAAATTCTTTTTAATTTTTCAGGAGAGTATATCCATAAAACTTTCAAGGCGGGTTGTGCATTTATCCTTTCCAAATATCTCCATAGTCCCAAACATCGGGGGGCTCACCCGTGCGCCCCATATTGCCGCCCTTATAATCTCTGCCACTTTACGAAAACCTATATTTCTTTTTTCTGAAATGCTGCGAAGCGCTGTTTCAATTTCCTGGTGCGAG
>VGAZ01000059.1 GCA_016870615.1 Actinomycetota bacterium
AAGAGGAACAAGAAATAAAAATAATAAAAGTAAGATCTAAAAAAGAAATGAGGGATTTTGTTTATTTGCCCCAAAAACTTTTTGAAGACAATCCCTGTTACATCCCCCCTGTTTGGCTTGATGAAATAAAAGCATATACTTCAAAAAATAATCCTATACTAAAAAATGCCGATTTTGAGCTTTTTTTGGCATTGGATGATAAAGGGGATGCTGCAGGCAGGATAATTTCATATATTGATTTTAATCATAACAAATTCTATAAGACAGATATGGGATTTTTTGGAGCATTTGAATGTATTAATAATGAACAGGCAGCAAAAATGCTTATTGAGGCAGCGGAAACTTATTTAAACCTAAATTCCCCTAAAAAATATCCTATACAAATAGTACCCCGAGCTACCTATAAAAGGAAATAAAAGTACTAATATTTTGAATTTTACTCCACTTTTTTTATGAAATGATAGTATTTTCCCGTTGTATATGATAATATTATCATATACATAGAAAAGGGGTGAGATTATGTCATTAAATGATTATGCAACAGTTACAATGCCTGAAAGAAAAATCACTATCAATTCTTCAAACAAAAATAGAACCTGGTATGTCTACTATACGAAAAGAGCTTACCGTAATTCAAAAAACCAGCCAACCAGTGAAAAAATACTTATCGGGAAACAAGATCCTCAAAGCGGAATGCTAATTCCCAATAAAAACTACTTTGATATATTTGGACAGGATAGGATTCTCTACACAAAATCAATTTTAGATTTTGGCAATTTTTTTGCTATAAATTCCGTTTTAGAGGAGCTTGGCGTCTCAAACATCTTAAAAAAGGTTTTTAAAAAAGATTATGAAAAAATCATCTCTATTGCCATGTATATGCTCTGTGAAGGCAATGTCCTTTTTTATTGTGATGATTGGTGCAGCGAGACATTTACACATTTGGATTGCCATATTACCTCACAGTCTTCCAGCCGTCTCTTTGAAGGCATAAGCTATGAAAACAGGATGAGATTTTTTAGAGAATGGTCAAAGCTGCGAAGTGCAAGTGAATACATTGCCTATGATGTCACATCTTTTTGTTCCTATTCGGCTGGAAATGAATACCTTGAATGGGGATATAACCGGGACAGGGAAAAACTACCGCAGATTAACCTTGGCATGTATTTTGGCGAAACTTCAAGACTGCCCATTTATTACTGTGTTTACCCGGGTAGTATACTGGACAAAAACCATCTGCAGTACATGATGCAGGATAATGAAATCCTTGGAATTAAAAAAGTAAAGTTTGTCATGGACAGGGGCTTCTATAGTCTCTCAAATGTGAGATTTATGCAGGAAAAAAAATATCCATTTATCCTGTGTGTATCCAACAGCCTGACTGCTTCAAAAAAAATCCTTGAAAAATACAGAACCATTCTGACCAGTTCCAGATATTACAGCAAAATACATGATGTCTATGCAACATCAAAAAACACAGACGTATACGGAGTGGATGCAAATCTTCATATTTTTTATGATCCGACAAAGGCCATGCTTGAAGAAAATGAACTATACCAGAAAATTAGTATATTGGAAAACCGTCTTTTACAGATTAAAAAAATACCCTCAGAGACCGCACGAAAAAAGTATGAGAAATATTTTGACATCGCTGAAAATGATGACAGCATCAGCTATAAGCATAATTATAAAAAGATAGATAATGAAAAAGCTTACAATGGTTTCTTTTTACTGCTGAGTACTGATACAGAGAAGAATGCAGATGAGATCCTTGAAATATATAAACGGAAAGATTTAGTTGAAAAAAGTTTTGATAACTTAAAAAACCACATGGACTTAAAACGTATCCGCTGTCATAATAAATCTACCACAGAAGGTAAAATATTCGTAGCTTTTATAGGTCTGATTATTAAATCCCATATGGAAAATATACTTTCAGAATATATGGATGCTAATAACAGTACAATTGAAAAAGTAATTCGTGAGTTAAAAAAAATCAAGGTAATCACCCTGCAAAATGGAAAAAGACTGATAAATCCACTGACTAAAAAACAAAAAGAAATATTAACATTTTTTAATATTACAGAAATAGACATAAAAAATTACCTTGCATTTGATAGACAGACGTAAGATTGTATATGATATTTTTTAGGGGAATTTAGGTTATAAAATATTTGGACAAAAATGCTTTTATGCAGTATAATGCTCTATATAGTCAATATGACATAATGACTATATAGAGTATAAATTTATTTTAATATAGAGCCAGGCATTTTAGAAAAGAAATGCTGCGGCAAATAAAAAGTTTATGAATAAAGATAAAAAAAACAATGAAGAATATATATTTGAAGAAACAGGGATTGTTTCAGTGGCTGAAGCAAAAAGCAATTTTTCTGAATATATAGCAAGGGCTGCTTTTGCCAATGAAAAAATAATAATCACCAAAAGAGGCAGGCCCATTGCAGCAATTGTATCCATTGATGATGTAAAAAAAATGAAACAGGACAGGGAAAATAACGGCCTTGAGAACGCAGCAGGCAAATGGAAAGATTTTGAAGACATAAGTGAAGATATTGAAGAGGCTTACAGAAAACGTAAAATCCAAAAAGGAAGAGATGTATCTTTTTGATACTGATGCAATTACCAATATATTGAAAAAAAAGCCCTCAAAAAAACTGGTCGAAAACATTTCAAGGCACAGGAAAGAAGAGCAGTTTGTCTCAACAATTACAGTGGGAGAAATTTTCTATGGAGCTTTTAAAAGTAAAAATCCAGGCCATCATATAGGGCAGTTAAAAAAAATATTGCTGCCTTTAGTAAATGTTCTTACTTTCGACAGCGCTGCAGCATTTTATTATGGAAAACTGAGGGCTGAGCTTGAGGCAAATGGAATACCTTTTTCAGCAATAGATTTACAGATAGCTTCAATAGCTGTTGCAAATAACCTTATACTTATAACCGGTAATTTAAAACATTTTTCCAGGATAAAGACTTTGCGCATTGAAGACTGGATTAATTAATGTTTTTACGGCAGGAAAATATTGCAGGATCAAAGGACCAGTTTTTTACTTATACAAAAACAAAAAATATATTTTTTATATTGGTACTGAAGGTAAATTTTTACCCCAAAAATAAAATAAAATATGATATAATATTTAAAAACTTTGGGTACATTTAGCAGTGTTAGAGAGTTTAAAACCATATATATCAATTTCAAATAAAGGGGTAATAAGTAATCCTGCAGGTTCTTATTTATTTGCTTATTACTCTTTATTTATGTTTATGAAATAAAGATTATATTTTTAGAAGGAGAATTATTGGCAGATAAAAATCAATCGGGCTATGATGCAAAGGATATAAAGGTCCTTGAGGGCCTTGACGCGGTAAGGAAAAGGCCGGGAATGTATATCGGCTCCACCGGGCAGAGGGGACTGCATCACCTGGTTTATGAGGTGGTGGACAACAGCATCGACGAAGCCATGGCAGGGTATTGCGATAATGTTCTTATCGTTTTAAATAAGGATTATTCTGTCATGGTTGTAGATAACGGCAGGGGCATACCGGTTAAAAAAGTTGAAAAATACAACAGGCCGGCCGTGGAGATAGTGCTTACAAAACTTCACGCAGGTGGAAAATTTGGGGGTGAAGGATACAAAGTGTCAGGGGGCCTGCATGGCGTGGGCCTTTCTGTTGTTAATGCATTATCTGAAAAACTGATTGTTGAAGTCAGGCGGGACGGGTATATTTTTAAACAGGAATATAAGCAGGGAAATCCTGTAACTGAACTTAAAAAACAGGGTAAAACTGATTCTCACGGAACTGTTATAACTTTCTTTCCCGATAAGGAGATCTTTGAGGAAATAGACTATAAATATGAAATACTTGCTGCCAGGATGAGGGAAATGGCTTTTCTTAATAAGGGCTTAAAAATCACTCTTGTTGACAGGCGGGAAGAACCTGAAAAAAAGGAATCCTACCAGTACAACGGCGGCATCGTTGACTTCCTGAAATATCTTTCAGAGAAAAAGGAAGTAATACACAAAAACCCAATATATATAAGTAACAGCGAAGAAGATCACGAAGTCGAAGTTTCAATGCTTTATACAATGAGCTATAACGAAAGTATATTTTCTTTTGCCAATAATATAAATACCACTGAGGGCGGATCCCATCTTGTAGGATTTAAAGGCGCGCTTACCCGAACTGTAAATGATTATGCAAGAACCACAAATCTTTTAAAGGAAAAAGACGAGAATCTTACAGGTGAGGATGTGCGTGAGGGCCTCACTGCAATAATAAGCGTAAAACTGAAAGAGCCGCAGTTTGAGGGGCAGACAAAAACAAAGCTTGGAAACAGCGAAATAAAGGGTTTTGTAGAGTCAACTGTAAATGCAAAGCTTGCCGAGTTCCTTGAAGAAAATCCCACCATTGCAAAAGCTATTGTGGGAAAATGCATAGATGCGGCACGCGCAAGAAATGCAGCAAAAAAAGCAAGGGACCTTACCAGGAAAAAATCACTGTTTGAATCAAGCTCCCTGCCCGGAAAACTTGCAGACTGCTCCGTAAATGAACCAGAATTGTGTGAAATATTTCTTGTTGAGGGCGATTCTGCAGGCGGCAGCGCAAAACAGGCGCGAGACAGGCGTTTCCAGGCTATTCTTCCGCTTAAGGGAAAAATTTTAAATGTTGAAAAAGCAAGGCTTCATAAGATTTTAAGCAGTGATGAAATTCAGGCCATGGTTACAGCAACAGGCACAGGAATAGGGGATGAATTTGATATAGGCGGAGCAAGATACCATAAAATAATAATAATGACAGATGCTGATGTGGATGGGGCGCACATAAGGACATTAATACTTACATTTCTCTACAGGTATATGAATGAACTTTTTGACAAAGGGTATGTATATATTGCCCAGCCGCCGCTTTACCAGTTAAGAAGCGGAAAAGATGTCCATTACGCCTACAGCGACAGGGAACTTGAAAAAGTCAAGGAAAAAATCGGCAAAAAAAGCATTTCTGTGCAGCAGTATAAAGGCCTTGGTGAAATGGATCCGGAGCAGCTTTGGGAAACAACGATGAATCCTGAAACCCGTACTCTTTTAAAGGTCGAAATTGACGATGCCTTGATTGCAGATGATGTATTTTCCACGCTTATGGGTGATAAGGTTGAACCAAGGCGCGAGTTTATAGAAAAAAATGCAAAGGAAGTTTCTTTTATAGATATTTAAATTTTTAGAACGGAACATAAATGGTTTTTGAATTAAGGGGAAAAATAAAAAATATTGAGATTGAATCCGAAATGCAGGAATCATATCTCAGCTATGCGATGAGCGTTATAATCGGCCGGGCCCTGCCAGATATAAGGGATGGACTTAAGCCTGTTCACAGGCGCATACTATATGCAATGCATGACATGGGAATGCGCCATAATTCCCAGTTTAAAAAGTGCGCAAGAATAGTCGGTGAAGTCCTGGGCAAGTATCATCCCCACGGCGATACCGCAGTATATTATTCACTTGTAAGGATGGCGCAGGACTTTTCTTTAAGATACCCTCTTGTTGACGGCCACGGAAACTTTGGGTCTGTTGACGGAGACAACCCTGCAGCTATGCGTTATACAGAAGCCCGCCTTGCTGAAATTGCAGAAGAGCTTCTTGTAGATATAGATAAGGAGACAATAACATTTGTAGATAATTTTGACAGCTCGCTCAAAGAGCCGTCAATACTGCCTTCCAAAATACCGAACCTGCTGGTTAATGGTTCATCAGGAATTGCAGTCGGCATGGCGACAAATATTCCTCCCCATAATTTAAGTGAAGTGGTTGACGCAATAATATACTTTATTGATAAAAGGGAAGCCACAATAAAGGACCTCATGAAACATATAAAGGGCCCGGATTTTCCCACAGGGGGCATTATTATGGGCCTTGATGGAATAAGGGAAGCATACGAAACGGGTAAAGGAAGGGTAAAAGTCAGGGGAAGGGCACATATTGAGCAGCCAGTCAAAGGCAAAACCCAGATAATAATCAACGAACTCCCGTATGAGGTGAAAAAATCCAATTTTATAACAAGCATTGTTGAGCTGGTAAAAGAGAAGAAAATAGAAGGCATAAGCGATTTGAGGGATGAATCCGATAGAAGCGGTATGCGTGTTGCCATAGACCTCAGGAGGGATGTGGTTCCCCAGGTAATAATAAATACTCTTTATAAGCATACCCAGCTTGAGACCACGTTTGGCATTATAATGCTTTCTCTTGTTGACAATGTGCCTAAAACACTAAACCTCAAAGGGCTGATAGAAGAGTATGTAAAACACAGGTTCACTGTTATTGTAAACAGGTCAAAGTATGAGCTTAAAGTGGCCGAAGACAGGCTCCATATTGTCAGGGGCCTGCTGATTGCTCTTGATAATTTGGATGAGGTTATTAAAACTATCCGTTCTTCAAAAGATGTGCCCACTGCAAAAGAAAGGCTGATGAAAAAATTCAAGCTTACTGATATACAGGCACAGGCAATACTCGATATGAGGCTGCAGAGGCTCACAGGTCTTGAGCGGGATAAAGTTAAACAGGAAGCCAGGGAACTTGAGGAGAAAATAAGGAAATTAAAGCAGCTCCTTGGAAGCGACGAGCTTATATACGGCGTCATAAAAACCGAGCTTCTTGAAATAAAGAAAAAATATGGTGATGAAAGAAGGACAGAAATTACTGCAAGCTCTGCCGATATGGATATTGAGGACCTTATAGCTGATGAGGAAAACGTAATTTCCATTACTCATTCCGGTTATATTAAAAGGGTTCCCCTTGTAACCTACCGGAAACAGAAGAGGGGCGGGCGCGGAGTTACGAGCTTAAACTTAAAAGAGGATGATTTTGTTGAGCATCTTTTCATATCCTCAACACACCAGTATATAATGTTCTTTTCAAATTATGGCAAGGTTTACAGGCTTAAAGTGCATGAACTGCCTGAAGGGAGCAGGACAGCAAAAGGTAAGGCTATAGTTAACCTTTTACCATTTAAATCCAGCGAAAGAGTTGCAGCCATTATTACATTAAAAGAATACAGTGAAAAAGATTATCTTATAATGTCCACAAAAAACGGCACTGTGAAAAAAACTGCAATAACAGAGTATGATACTTCAAGAAAAGACGGCATTGCTGCAATTAATCTTTTGCAGGGTGATGAGCTTATAGGTGTCCAGAAATCAAACGGCAATGATGAGGTGGTTCTTGTTTCAAGAAACGGCCAGGCAATAAGGTTTTCTGA
This sequence comes from Actinomycetota bacterium, assembly GCA_016870615.1. Taxonomy (GTDB): domain Bacteria; phylum Actinomycetota; class Humimicrobiia; order Humimicrobiales; family Humimicrobiaceae; genus VGAZ01. The sequence goes on from VGAZ01000059.1 coordinate 7,273, forward strand.
AAAAGACTGCAGGCCAATGGGGCGCTCCACCCAGGGAGTTCGCGGAATGCGGCTTGGCAAAGGCGACAGGGTGCTTGCAATGATGGTTTCAAGCCAGGTTGAAGAGGATCTTTTTATTTTGACTGAAAACGGTTTTGCAAAAAGAACTCCTGTTTCTGATTATACAAAACACAAAAGAGGCGGCCTGGGCGTAAAAACTGTACAGATAACGGAAAAGAAAGGCAAGGTTGCAGGGGCAGGAATAATAAGGGATGAGCATGATATAATAATTGTAACCAGTAACGGCATACTTATAAGGATACCTGCAAAATCAGTAAAACGTACAGGAAGAGCAACACAGGGTGTAAAAGCAATAAGGCTTGACGGGGGCGACTTTGTCGCTTCTTACAGCATAGTTTCTCCTGAGAGCTAATATAAAAAAAATTATAAAGATATTTCATGCCAATTTTTATATAATAAGTTATAATCTAATAATTAAGCTGTCATTACTATTAAAATAAAGGGAGGTAACAAATGGCAGAAAATACGAAAATGAACTTTGATGAGGATGTAAGCAAGAAAAGTTCAACAAACCTTGATCCTAAAGTGGCAAATCTGCTGGCTTATCTCTTCAGCTGGCTGGGCGGGCTGATTATCTGGCTGATGGAGAAAGAGAACAGGTTTGTAAAATGGAATGCGCTGCAGGCATTAATACTGGGCATAATTGAAGTTGCAGCAATAGTCATAGTTTCAGTAATCCTTGGCCTTATTCCTTATATAGGATGGTTCTTCTTCTCATGGCTCGGGTATTTAATTGCAGGCGTTGCATGGATTTTTGCAATTATTTGCATAATTATGGGTTTCAGCGGCAAAACATTCAGGATTCCCGGTATAAGCAAACTTGCTGACAAATATTTTAAGATGTAATATTTACAGCTTTTAAAGAATACAAGATTATTTTGTTTGAAACATAAAACTGGATGATATAGCCTGTAATTTATATTTTTGTTGATAAATGTTACAGCCCTGTATTTATTATTTTTAATAAGTAAGTTAAGGGGGCGATATGCAAGTTGAAAGACGGCTTTTAAAAAGTATAAGTGAGTTTTCAATTTTTAAGTATATCCTGGTTGCTTATCTGATCTTCTTTATATTGTTTGTTATAATTTTTGCAATAGTCGGCCTAATCGGCTGGGCAGTGCTTGCAAGCTCCGGTATGACATTTGAAGATGCTTTAAATATTTTCATGCCTGGCCTTAATATCGGCCAGATGCTCGGAATGTTTGGCTTAAATATTGGCGGCGGAATAATAGGGATAATTATTTTTATAATTGTCGGCCTGGTGGCGTCAGTATTTGCTGCTGCTTTTGCTGTACTGGTGACATGGATACTAAATGTAATTCTTCGCATTACTGGCGGAATTGAGCTGAGGTTTGCGCCCCAGAAAGTAATCAGGGAAAACACAACAATAAATGTGCATACGCAAAACGCAGCGCCAGAAAAAAATGAAAAAGTTTACCAGAATTATGATTTAGATAAGCAGCAATAGCCGTGCAGCCAGGTACTGGGGCTTATAAATTTTTAAGTAAACTATATAATTTAAGTTTAATTTGAAAAAATAGTTATAATGCCGGCTTTTTTTAAAAAAGCCGGCTATACAATATTTAAAGGCTTTGTGATAAAATAGCCATGCCCCCTAATATACTCATTATGGGGTTTTTTTATTGAAAAGTTTCTGGTAAAATCTTTCATCCTGGATTTTATCATAAAGAGGGCATATAGCTCAGTTGGTTAGAGCGCGTCCCTGATAAGGACGAGGTCTGTGGTTCGAATCCACATATGCCCACCATAAAGCAGCTTTTTTAATTTTTTGTTATTGTTTTTTTGATTTTATTGTATAATTGCCTTCGTTAACTACGTGGGGGTGTAGCTCAGCTGGGAGAGCGCCTGCCTTGCAAGCAGGAGGTCAGCGGTTCGATCCCGCTCATCTCCACCACTTAAGAAATAAATACTTCAGTCAGCTTTCCAGCAAAATCTTGTATAAAGTATTATGCTTAAAACAAATAGCAGTATTGAGGATGCTATTGTGAAGCTTATCTGCAATGCGTTTATGGGGTTATAACCTACAAATGCCTCTGTGCTCAGCATAAAAGATATTATTGCATTTGATGATGAAAAGGGATAAAACCTTGAAAATGCCTGCAGGGCGCCTGGAAGGAAAGCATAAGGAAAAGTAACCCCGGCAAGAGACATTGATACAACAGCAATACCGACACCCGTAATTACGGCACCATTAATATTCTTTACAAATGTCCCTATTATAATGCCTGCGCCGGACGCAGCAAGAGTGGCAAGAACAAGAAAACCAAGTGATACGGAAATGTTTCCAGGGCCCAGGTTAAATCTTGCTCCTAAAACTATACCTATTGCGCATATAAGTACTGCAGAGACCAGGACATAAAAAAGAAGACCGAAAATCCGTCCAAGTAAATCCCGCCACTGCTTAATTGGCATTGAGCGCAGCTTTAAAAACAGGCCGTTTGAGCGGTCAGTTGCAATAATTCCAGGCATTGTTGAAAAACCCGAAAGCATCAGCGAAAAAACAACCATTGAGATTGTGATGCCTGCCCTGAACGAGGGTGTTCCTGAAAGGGGGTCCGCACGGTAAAAAAGGAATATGCCCAGAAAAAGGAATATCACCGGCCATACAACGGTCCAGAAAACAGTTGTTTTATTCCTGTAGAGTTCTTTAATTGTTTTTATAAAAACTGAATTTACCTGTCTCAAAAATTACCCCCGGTTGTTTTTTTACAAGTATGCCCGGTTAATTTAAAAAAAACATCTTCAAGTGTTGCGCTGGCGCTTTCAAGCCTTATTACTTCAAATCCATGGCTGTCAAGCTCCCTGATTATGGGAGGTATATCCTCGGCAATATCATCAGATGATATTTTATAACCATTTTCTGCCTCTGTTACTTCACGGCCGCGGTTAAAAACTGCAAGTATCTTCTTTATTCTTTCATCCCTTATTTTAGTTTCAATAATAAGAGTATTTTTTTGCAGATTATTTCTTTTAAGATTATCCGGACTGTCCTGCGCAATTATTTTGCCATTATCTATAAGCCCAATCATGTCTGCAAGTTCGGCGTCTGCCCCGATATGAGTAATTAAAAATACTGTGATGCCTTTTTTGCGGAAATTGCTTACAAGATTAAAAAAATTCCTTCTTGCAGCAGGATCAAGGCCGGTTGTGGGCTCATCAAGTATAAGCAGCTTTATTCCTTCAAATAAAACAGTAGCCAACTCAAGCCTTTTCCTCATTCCCCCGGAGTATTTTGAAACCATTTTATCTGCGTCATCCAAAAGTCCCACCTGCTTAAGGAGCCCTGTTGATATTTTTGCTGCCTCACTCCTG
>VGAZ01000060.1 GCA_016870615.1 Actinomycetota bacterium
TTTTTCGGCTAAATCCTTATTTGTTATAGAACCGTAAAGTTTACCTTCTGGGCTTGAGTTTACTTTGAATTTTAAAATAAGCCCGTCTATTACTGACATTATCTGCTGCGCCTCAGCAGTATTTTTGGCCTCTTTTTTTATTAATGATTTTTTAACGATTTCCATCTGCCTTATATTTCCCGGTGTTGCCGCAAGAGCCACATTATTTGGAAAAAGGAAGTTTTTGGCAAAACCGTCCTTTACTGTAACCATATCACCGGCAGAACCTAGTTTTTCATAATCTCTTGTAAGTATTACCTTCAAATTTTCCTCCTTTAATTACTGGCTTCTTTTCAGCTTCCTGAAATTAGCCCATATATCTATAAGCCCTAAAGCGGGCAGAAATATTAAACCAAAAATAAAAAACACTGCAATCACTATTATATACCTGATTGCATTCCTTACATTAAATTTTTCCAGCAGGCCCCACAAAACTGCCATGCCGAGCATAAGATATAAAAAACCAAAAATAATTATTAAATTATATCCAGCAATATCTATTAATGGATCAAGCCTGCTGTTAAATGAAGGTATAACAACCATTGCTATGCCGGCTATTACACCCCAGCACCAGCACCAGTGCAGGTCCCATTCCTTAAACTTTTTAAGCTCATCAATAAAAATCCCGTATTTTTTAAGCATAAAATAACTGAAATAATAATTAGCCAATGAAACAAGACCGAAAAATACAGCCAGCAAGCCCGGAAAAATCTTTGGCACAAACCTTAAAAAAGATTGTGTCTGCATTATTAAATCCTGGTACTGGCCGGCACCTGTAAACATTAGTCCTGCATAGCTTTGCAGCAACGGATCGCCTGCAAGGCCATCGACATAAACATTATATGCAGTAAGCATTTCTTTAAAATAATTCTGCTGGAACAGGGCTGAATTTATTAGAAGAAATAAAGCTGCAGAACTTGCAAAAATCAAAAAACATGTTCCAAGTATATACACCGCTTTCCTTCTGGTCCTTATTATATGCCTGTAATTAAAAGCTACAGCAATAACTATTGCCAGAATCACTATTGCCAGGATGTAATTGAAAATAAAAAGGAACAGCAGTCCCGCTACAGCACAAATAACTGCGTCCCTTATCCTGTTTAAAGAAAGAAGCAGCACTGCAGGAACAGGAAGAAAACCCAGGCCCGCAAAATTCAAAAAAGGCATAAAAAGCGTAACAGCAGCTGCAATAGCTGTAATGAAAATCATTAATAGCAGATTAACCTTTTTTAAATCATTTTTTTCAAAATTATCAAAGGGCATAATACAAATCTCAATCAAATATAATAACCGTATTGCTATCGCTTGAAATACGGCATAAGAGCTATTTCCCTGGCTCTCTTAATTGCGTCAGCTATCATTTTCTGGTGCTGGACACAGTTGCCGGTTGATCTTTTGGGCTTTATTTTGCCTTTATCAGAAACAAATTTCCTAAGTACCCCGACATTTTTATAATCTATATAATCAACATTTTCTTTACAGAAATAACAGTATCTTTTTCTCTGCCTCAAATTAAGGGCCGCAGCACCTCCTGCGCCTCTTTCCATTGAGTTTCTTGAAACCCTTGTCACCTTTTTTTTCAACTTAAAGCTCCTCCTGATGCAATTAAAGCAATATAATTTTTATTAAAATGGTATATCGTCATTTGTAAAGTCCAGGTCTCCATCACTTGCGGCCTGGTTATCCTGGTTAATCCCAGTATCCATTCTAGGGTTTTTTTCTATGCGGCAAACAGCAAATTCCAGGCTTGGCGCAATCACATTTGCAATAATTTTAAAATTTGTTCTTTTCTGGCCGTCTTTATCATCCCAGCTGTCCTGGGCGAGCCTTCCATTTATAAGCACCCTGTCGCCTTTTCCAAGGCTTTCAGCACAATTCTCCGCAAGCTTAAACCATGCAGAAACATTAAAAAAATCTGCCTCACTTTCCCATTCCCCCGTAGATTTATTCTGGAACCTCTTATTTACTGCTATGCCAAAACTTGCAACAGGGGTTCCGTTAGAGGTAAATCTTAGCTCTGGGTCTCTTGTTAAATTCCCTACAATTGTAATATTATTTACATTTATAGCCATGGCTTTCCTGCTTTCAGTAAATAAAATTTTTAATAAAATTATTCTTATTTATCACTGGTTTTTACAATAAGGTGCCTGAGGATTTTATCATTTATTTTATTGATCCTGTCAATCTCGGCAAGCACCTGGGTGCCTGATTCAAAATAAACTATGATATAAAAGCCGTTTTCCTGGTGTTTTATGGGATAAGCAAGTTTTTTTATTCCCCAAGTATCAGTCTTTGAAATATTGCCTTGTGATTTCTCTATAAGTGAGGTTATTTTTGCAAGTTCTTCATTGATAGTGCCCTCTTCAAGCGTAGGCACAAAAATCAGCACTAATTCATAATTTTTCATTCATTTCCCCCTCTGGACTAAATTTAATCTTAAAATTAGGCTCTTGTTTTAATACTAAGAGCAGAAGGAAAACTAATAGTTTATTTATTTAATTGTAACTATAAAGTATTCCTTGAGGATAATATAACAATTATATTTTTTTATCAATATTAAAGAGTTATTTTTTTACTTCTTTTATTTTAGAATAAATTTCAATTACCCTGTCTTCACTATCATCATACACAGGATTTATATGCCCTGTGTAATTAATTGCAGATATATAGGGAAAATCCCTGTCAATTACCACAATATTTATTGCGCCCTGCCTCTGTATAAGCGATCTCCAGCATTGCGGCGGAATGCTTAACCAGTCAACTATCAGGGCAAGTATTACTCCTCCGTGGGTAACGACTGCAGCACTGCTGCCGTCAGGATTTTCTGCAACTATTTTTTTGACAGCTTCTTTTGCCCTGTTTATAAGAACACCGAAGCTCTCGCCGCCGGTCGGTGGGTTTCTGTATGGGTCTGAAAGCCAGTCCTGGTAATCCTGCCTGTATTTTGTATTGATTTCCTCAAATTTAAGGCCTTCCCATTTGCCAAAATTGAGTTCCCTTAAATTTTTATGTATTTTTATATCCAGCCCGGTCCCATCTGCTATAATTTCTGCCGTTTTTACTGTTCTTTTTAACGGGCTTGAATAAATAGCTGATAATTTAACATTTGAAAGATATTGTTTTGCCTGTTTTGCCTGGAAAACACCAGTTTCAGTAAGCTCTGTATCCATGGAACCCTGGTATCGGCCCTGCGCATTTCCATCAGTCTGGCCATGCCTTATTAAAAAAAGTTTAACTCCCATTTAATATTCCCCTGAAAAAAAATACCCTACAAAATAAAGTGATTTACTGGACAGCTTTTCTTCCATACAGCAAATCACTTTAATAACTTAAATTATTTTTTTTAATCCCGGACTATTCCTGAAAATAAGAATTTACTTCATATCTCTATTTGATTTGTACCGGGATATAACTAAAACTCTGCATATACTAATTTTTCACTGTCTGCAGCCATTTTAATTTAAGCATTTACATTTAGTATCTTCTGTAACCCCTGTTTGCGGGTCTTTCCCTTTGCGGCCTTGCCTCATCAATTTTAAGATTCCTGCCTTCAAATGAAGTACCGTCAAGAGCTTCTTTGGCTTTTTCAGCTTCTTCGGGACTGGACATTTCAATAAACCCGAAACCCTTGTTTCCTATTAATGTTACCTGCTTAACTTCTCCATGAGAAGAAAACAGTTCTGTGAGCTGGTCCTCAGTTACAGAATACGTCAGATTGCCGACGTACAGTTTGCTGCCCTGCATACACTTACCTCCTTTTAATTATGATATTCCCTTGGTTTCATAATATTTCTTTTCAAGAGGAAACTGCAAGCAACAAACAAACTCTTAATTAAAATATCATTACACTAAAGAGAAAGTTTATTATATGCCATTATTGAAATTATTGTCAAATTTTATTAAATTTAAAAAATTAATGCATATTAACAACATATTAGCTTAGTGGTAAAATCAATACTATAAAAAGTTTCAATGTTATGAATAAACACATGCCGTTTGTGCATTTTGTTTTTGGTGGCTGTTTTTTTAATAAGCAATTATAAATTTTTGGCATTTTTAAGACAGGAGTGATAAAAAATGAATATAGGCAGAAACAAAAATTTTACCCTGCTATCACTTTTTTGCTGTAGGCCGGGCAGTCAAAGAAGTTATCTTTTGAAAAGCATTCCGGCATTCATTATACTTCTTGTACTCATAATTTCTTTGGCATTAGTATCCGGCGGATGCACACGCGTGGCTGAGGTAAAACTTTATTTTGCAAAATATGAAGACAACTCTATGTATCTTGTTCCCGAATTAAGAAAAATAAAAAAGGATGATAATTTTTATAGAACAGTGCTGGAAGAACTAATATCGGGGCCAAAAAGTGAACAGCTCTATCCTGTGCTTCCTTCAATGGTCAAAGTAAATTCTGTAAAGCTGGAAGAAGATCTTGCAATTGCAGATTTTTCAAAAGAAATCATTACTGATATTTCTGAAATTCCGCACAGTTCTGCCACAGAAATTCTTGCAATTTTTTCAATTGTGGATACACTTACAGAATTTGATGAAATCACTAAAGTCCGCATAACTGTGGAAGGAAAACGGCAGGGCGAGATTGAAGGATTATATATAGAAGATTTCTGGGGCCACGTGGGCATTTATGAAGATTTTGAGCGCAATGAAGATATGCTTATTAAAAACTAATTTAAACCATTTAAGTCAAAAATATAAACAGGAAATACTGATTATCCATTTTTATGGCAGAAAACAGCAGCATTCTTACATTTGAACAATTTATTAATGAAGGCACATGTACTGCTTTTAAAGAAAGAACCGTTAAAAAGGGGCAAAAAATAGGCTGGTTCTGCAGTTACACTCCTGAAGAAATAATAACAGCATCAGGCTTTATCCCTTACAGGATTGCCGGCATAAATAAAACAAAAAAAGCTGAAGGATATTTTCCAATAAATTTCTGCCCTTTTGTTAAATCCATGATGGAAGATCTTCTTGAAAATACCGCTAAAAATGAAAGTTTTTCTGGGCTTATATTTACAAATTCATGTGACTGTATGCGCAGGTTTTATGATGTGGCGCGAAACTACCTTTCAGGCATGCCTGCATTCATGCTGGATGTTCCCAGAAACAGAAGCGCGCTTGCAGTCAGGCAGTTCATTAATAATATTAAAAATATGCTTTCTTTTTTGGAAGATATCAGTAAAAAAAATATCCGGATTGATTTGCTTGAAGATGCTGCATGCCTCCATAATAAGAAAAGGGCAATTCTAAGCGAAATTGAAAGTACATTTATAAGCCATATAGGCTTTACTGCAGCAAATTATTTTAAAATAATGGATTATGCGATGACGGAAGAGCCTGGTGTTTTTACAGCCAATTTAAAAAAGTATCTTGAGTACATTAAAAATGCCGGCAAAGCTATGTATTGCCCCCGGCAAAGCCGTCCGGGACGGCACGCAGCTGCAAATAAATATATTTCTAAAGAAAACAGCCCTCCCGTTATGATAGTTGGCAACTTTATCCAGGAAAACAAATTATGGGAAATATTTGACGAACTTGACTGTTTTATTGCTTATGCAGATACCTGCAGTGCCGTAAGATATTTTAAAAACATTACCGGCTTAAAGAAGGACTGTAAACATTTATATGATAATTATGCTCTTGCAGAAACCGGCAGTACCGGGCCTATTACTGAAAAAATTTTAACGGATATTGCAATAAGGCAATTATATAAACCGCAGTGCATGAGAATGGCTGATTTAAGCAAAAAAATTGAAGAAATAAATAAAAACATTGATAAATATAAAATAAAGGGGATTATTTTTATAAGCCAGAAATTCTGTGATAATACCCTTCTTTTTTATCCTTTGCTGCGGCAGGATTTAAACATATTAAAAATTCCTAGCCTTTTTTTGGAAATTGAACACAATAATTTATCTGCAGGACAAGTAAAAACAAGAATTCAGGCTTTTCTTGAAATATTATAAAAAGCCTCATGAGCCGGGCATATTTAAATATGGGTATTTCTGAAAAAATTAAAGATGACTTAAAAAATAAAATACAGAGAAATCTTGACAGGGCATATATAACAAGAGTTTTGAAAATTCTTGGAACCAGGCCGATACTTTCTGCATATGGTTCAACATTTGCTTCTGAATCAGATAAAATCCTTAATATTGCCAGCATAAAAAGTTTAAAGAATGCCTACAGCGGCAGGTACCCTGTAGCTTATGGCTCCCTTTTTTTGCCCTATGAAATGATTCATGCCCTTGGTCTTGCACCATTTTTGCCGGAGGTGATGGCAGGATTTACTGGCGGGCTGGGAATTACTGATAAGACGCTGAAAGAAGCAGCTTCAAAATGGTACACCCCTGATTTGTGCACATTCCACAGAAGCGCAGCAGGTGCAGTTGAGCTGGAAATATTTCCCAAACCAAATTTCCTTTTATGCGCAAACCTTGCTTGTGACGCTGCCCAGAAAACATTTTATATAGATGCAGTAAAATACAATATTAAAGATAATTATTATCTGTTGGAAGTTCCTTTTACAAAAGATAAAACAGGCATAGAATATCTTGCAAACCAGATTCAAAATATATGTGAAGACATAGCAAAAAAAACCGGTAAAAAACTGGATATGGATAAATTCAGCAAAACAATCAGTCTTTCCAATCAATTCAGGCACTGGGCAATTAAATTAAACAGCATAAGAAAGAAACTATATAATTATCCTGAAAATTTTAACGGGCTTAATTTTATACTGCCCTTTCACGGTCTTGCGGGAACAGAAGATGCGGTTAAGGTCTACAGGAGCATGTATTTTGAATTTAAAAAACTGCTTGAAGTACAGGATGCTGCCCCGAAAAATAAATCCAAAAAAAGATTACTGTGGCTTCACTTAAAACCTTATTACAAAAACAGGATTTTTAATGTTCTTGAAGAAAATAATTATATTCTTGGATTTGAAGAAATAAACTACGTTTACTGGCCTGAGCTTGATACTGCCAGGCCCTTTGAAAGCCTTGCTGTTAAAATGCTTTCACATCCGTTAAACGGAAGCATTGATAACAGGATTTGCGCAATACAGAATATGGTCAAAGATTATAATATAGACGGGGCAATTCTATTTTCACACTGGGGCTGCCGGCACAGCAATGGCGGCGCAAGGATAATTAAAGACAGTTTAAATAAATCCGGAGTTCCCCTTCTGATTCTTGATGGCGACTGTCTTAATAAAAATAATTCATCTGAAGGCCAGATGCTGACCAGGCTCCAGGGTTTTATTGAAATTATTAACTCATCTTATAAATAAGAAACTCTTGAATACATATTTATTAAATTTAAATTAAGTCTATCGGGGAGGCAATTCTCTTTTTTTTTAATGTTTTGCGCCCTGATATGAAGCGGAAGGAATGGCTACAAAAATGTTTACATGCGGAATTGATGTGGGCTCTGTGTCTGCAGAGGCTGTAATTCTTGATAAAAATAATGATAAAAAAAAGATATGCGCTTATATTATTGCGCCAACAGGTGGAGACAGCAAGGAAGCAGCATTGTCTGTTTTTAACAGCGCTTTAAAAAAAGCGGGCCTGCAGCAGCAGCAAATAGAATCTGTTGTGGCTACTGGATATGGAAGGCAGAATATTCCTTTTGCCAATAAAAATATAACTGAAATTACATGCCACGCAAGAGGAGTCGTGGACTTTTTCCCGCAAACCAGGACAGTCATAGACATTGGCGGCCAGGACAGCAAAGTAATCAAGCTTGATGCCGGCGGAAACCCACTTGATTTTTTAATGAATGACAAATGCGCCGCTGGCACCGGCAGATTTCTTGAGGTAATGTCAAAGGCCCTGGATATTAATCTTGAAAATTTTTCAGAAATATTTAAAAAAACAAAAGATAAAGTTGATATATCATCGACCTGCACTGTATTTGCCGAATCGGAGATAGTATCCCTGATTGGCCATGGTGCAGATAAAAACAAAATTATTAAAGGCCTTGTTTATTCTATAACAAACAGGATTATTTCAATGGTTGAAAGAATAGGCCTTGAAGAGCCTGTGTGCATGACGGGCGGAGTTGCAAAAAATATGGCTGTTGTTGAAGCGCTCAGCGAAAAACTGGAAGTGAAAATATATGTGCCATCTGAACCCCAGATAACCGGGGCTCTTGGCGCAGCAATCCTTGCCGGCTAAATCCGCCGATTATAAATAGCCATATGGCTTTTTCTTTTATAAAAAAGGAAACGCCCCATTAATTTATCACTTCTGCTTTTTGTAAAGGGCATTGATTTTTATATATTCATAGGATATATCATTTGTAAGTATTTTTGTTGTAGCATTGCCTTTATTTAAATCAATTATAAATTTAATATTTCTTTCCTTAAGCAGCGCTGATGCTGCTGCCTCGTCATAATCTTTTGCCATGCCTTTTTCCATTATCAGCATGCCGGAAAGATATATATCGACATTACTGCTGTCAATATTATCCACAGAGCCAATTGCTGCTGCAATCCTGCCCCAGTTTATGTCCTCGCCATACATGGCAGATTTGAAAAGGACTGAATTGGCAATTTTTTTGCCCACTGACCTTGCTTCATTTTTGTCATAAGCTTTTTTTATTTCAATTTCAATTACTTTTGTTGCCCCCTCACCATCCTCTACAACTTTTCTTGAGAGGTTTTCAAGGGTGATGTGCAAAGCTTTTTTAAAATATCCGTATAAAGGGCTGTTTTTATCATTTAGTACAGCGCCGCTGCAGCCATTTGCAATAACTATTACCATATCGTTCGTACTCTGGCATCCATCAGTGGAAATACAATTAAAAGTATCATCAACGCATTCAGAAAGTATGCCATCAAGAATTCCGGGTGATATGGATATATTTGTTGCAATAAAAGAAAGAGTTGTTGCCATATCGGGTTCAACCATTACAGAGCCCTTGGCAATTCCGCCTGTAATAATCTCTTTATTATCATATAAAAACTGAAGGGCAAATTCTTTTGGATGCCTGTCTATTGTAAGTATTGCTTTTGCTGTATTGTGCCCATTGCCTGCACTCAGGTTTTTGCTGCAGCATGCAATGCCTTTCTCAATTTTTTCAAGAGGAAGCTGCCTGCCAATCCTTCCCGTGGAAGATACAAGTATATTATCCTTTTGCAGATTGAGGTATACTGATGCAATTTCAATTGTTTTTTTGGCATTTTTTAAACCCTCAGATCCTGTACAGGCATTTGCAATGCCGCTGTTTATTATTATGGCATTTATGTTTCTATTACTGGCAAGCTGCTCCCGGCAAATAATCACAGGTGCGGCTGCAAACGTGTTTTTTGTAAAAACCCCGCTGCAGGCCGTACTGCCGGGTATTAATATTACACTTATATCATCTTTGCGTTTACGTATTCCGCAGTGGCATGAACAACAGAGTACTCCAGGAACTGAAGTAATTGTGCCTTCAGGAATAATTTCATAATTAATATCTTCTTTTTGTTTATTGCTGCTTTCCATCATTTTTTTCCCGTTATGATTTTTCAAATTGTTGCTTAAAATATTTTGCATATTATACAAAAAATATAAATATTATGCAATACAATATTATGCGGCATTAGCATTAAAAATACCAGTTTACTGCTGGCACAAAATTTTAAATGCTTCCTTATGCGGCGGGCATAAAATTTTTTCTTAAAAACTGCAGGAGCTTTTAGTGAAATGTTTTTTTTAAATATAGAGGGATTATAGAAATATTATTAGCTCTTTATATATTAATGCATTTACTGATAATTATTATTTTAACTTTTCAATAATTTTTACCGCTGTTTCCAGCTCATCCTGTCTTGTTTTTATTTTTTTATCAAGTTTTAATTTAAGTATTTCATCAAGTATGAACTTGTATTTTTTTGAAGGTTCTATATTTAAATATTTCAGGTCTTTGCCTGTAATTTCCGGCTTAATTACTGAGAGCCCTGATACAAATTTTGAAATATTAGCACATTGAGTTTTTCCTGCCGCACTTACAATAAGAAGCATCTCACCTGACTTTCCTGAAATAATACTGTAAAGCAAAGAATTCTTACTGATTTTTTTTCCAAGTGTCTTTTTCAGATATGCATAATCATTTATTATTTCAGTGATTATGGCACAGTCCTTCTTTTTTATTTTCATTCTGGAACAAAAATTTCCGGTATCTGCATTTTTTGAGTAAAGCAGCATTAATGAAACAAGCACCCTCCACATTAAAATATTCATTTCTTTAAATTCAGCAATTTTTTCATACTTTTTGACAGCATTTTCAATATGGGTTGTAAGCCTTCCAATTGATTCGGGGTTTATTCCAATACTGTCCAGGGCCTCTAGCAAAAAAAGCCTCCTGACTGCTCTTTCCGGTTTTTTCCCATTTAATATTGATTCAAGTTCATCCCTTATCCTGATACCATTTAATCCCTTTAGAATATTCATTTTTATAGAAAGAATGGCCAATTTTTCAGTCTGCATATCCATTTTGAACCCAAGCCTCTGTTCAAATCTTACAGCCC
>VGAZ01000061.1 GCA_016870615.1 Actinomycetota bacterium
TCCTGAAAGGCGGTATAGTAAAAAAACTATGCCTATGCGCGTGACAACCATTAAAAAGGGCAGTATATTCTTAGATACCATATTCAGTAATTCAAAACTTCCCGGCATAAACACCTTTCCTACTTGACTATTGCAGGTATGCTGTTAAAAAGTTCAACTGTAAAACCTATTACCTGTGCGCCCATCCATGACCCAAGTATAAGTATTATGACCGCAGCTACGATAAGCTTTGGTATAAAAGTCAGCGTCATCTCCTGTATCTGGGTTGCGGATTGGAACACTGCAATAATGAGCCCCACAAGGAGACTTGCAATAAGTATCGGGCCCGCAACCTTTGTAATTGTCCAGAGCATCCTTGATGTTATATAGATTATAAATTCCTGGTTCATATTTTTTTTACTCCCCAATTAATATATATGCTTCTTCACCTGAAAGTGTTGACTATTGAGTTGACTATCAAATACCAGCCGTCAACCATTATAAAAAGCAGCACTTTAAATGGCAGTGATATCATTATAGGAGGAACCATCATCATGCCCATGGACATCAAAACCGATGCCACAATAAAATCAATTAAAAGAAACGGCAGGTATATCAAAAATCCTATCTGGAATGCTATGCGCAGTTCGCTTATAATAAATGCCGGTATAAGAACCGTCAGCGGCACTTCAGTCGGACTGGACGGTTTTTGGGACTTTGAAAGATTTATAAAAAGAGCAAGATCCTTTTCCCTGGTTTGTTTTAGCATAAAATTTTTAAGCGGGACCTCGGCATTTTTGAAAGCCTCTTCCTGGTTTATTTCACCTTTAAGATAAGGCTGTACTGCTTCCTGGTTTACCTGGGTAAAAGTTGGAGCCATTATAAATATCGTCAGAAACAGGGCTATGCCTATTATTATCTGGTTGGGCGGCATCTGCTGGGTGCCGAGGGCATTTCTTACAAAAGACAGTATTATCACAATCCTTGTAAATGAAGTGGTCATTATAAGTATCGTCGGTATTAAGGCAAGTACTGTAAGAAGTACCAGTATCTGCAGCCAGTTCTGCCCGGTGCCTGTAGCCTGCTGATTTAATATGTCAAGCATATATTTTTATACTCCCTTTGCTGTTTTTCATATTGTTTGTTTTTGCAGGGATATTTGTCTTTATCTGCATCATTTAAAATTTTTAAGCATTATTTTTAAAAAGCCCTGAAAGCACAGACCTGAAATTTTTTCCTTCTTCAGTATTATTATTAAGTTCATTAATGTTTTGCACAGTGGTTATGTCGTCTTTGTTAAATTCAGATATAAGATTTACCTGGTTTTCAGTTGATGAAATAAGCAGTACCTTGTCAGCAATTTTTACAAGGTAGAGCTTCCTGCTGCAATCAAGGTTTATGCATTCCAGTATACTTATAATTCCATTCGAAGCAGTATTTGCTGGCATCTGCACTTTTCCTTTTTTAGCATAGAATATCCGGAGTATATATACAGAGATATAAATTAGCGCTGCAACTATTGCCATGCCGATAACAAGTTTTATTACCATGTCTATGCCCCCTGCACCTGCAGTTGATGCTGCGGTATCCTGCGCCGCCAGCGGCTGTTGCCTGCTGCTCAAAATATAAATAAGCAATATTCCAAAAAATACAATTGCAGCAAAGATTGCCACCGGCCTGATTTTTTTGTTTTCTGTGCCCTTTTTTAAACCGGTGAGACCTGCATTAAAGTTAAAAAACGATGGATTTTTAATAAATCCTGTGTTTTTGAAATCCGCAGCATTTGATGTTTTGCCGGATTTGAAAAAAAATCCCATTTTATTTGCCTTCCTGAGTTTTTGTTACTATTTCAGTTATTCTTACAGCAAAGTCTTCATCAATTACTACAACCTCGCCCTTGCCTATTAGTTTATTATTCACAAAAATGTCAACCGGGTCCCCGTAGAGCTTGTCAAGCTCTACTATGGAGCCTATGCCCAGCTCTATCATTTCACTTATTTTAAGTGTTGTCCTGCCAAGCTCCACTATTACTTTCAAAGGCACATCCTTCAATATTTCAAGTGAGTTTGCCTCATTTACTTTCTGCAGCCGCTCAAAATCAGTCAATTCAGCATTTTTAATGCCTTCATTATTTGAAGGGCTCTTTTTTAAATTTGCAGCATCCTCCTGTACAATACTGTCTACTTCTTCAGGGCCGGGGACGCTTTCCTGCTGCTGCATGCCGTAATCCAAACCATCTTCGGAAGAAATTGATCCAGCGTCCTTTATTTTTATATTTTCTTTCTTCATTTATGCCTCCATTTCGAATTTTTCTACAATTTTTACTGCCAGTTTATTGGATATTTTGCCGGGTTTTACTTTAAAAAGCCTGCTGTCTTTTACAACCATTTCAAGAGAGTCTGATGTATGAGTTTTCAGCTTCAGTATATCCCCGGCCTCAAGATTATCGATTTCACTGAAAGTCAAATCCAGTGTTCCCAAAACAACACTTGCATCAAGGCTGATTCTATTAATGCTGCCGCCCATTTTCTTGTTTTTATTATTTGAAAAAAATGCAGTATTGCCCTCATATAAGCTTCTTCTGTTCAAATCATCAAGAACCGGTTTTATAGAGATAAACGGCAGGCAGAGAGTAAAAAAACCTATTTTTGATGCAAGTAAAATTAATAGTCTTTCAAAAAAGGAATGCGAATTACTTGATAAATTATATCTAGTAATGATAAATAAAATGAAACTTGAATTTAATTTTGAACTTTATAAAACTGGTAAGTTAACTCTGCTGGAATTAAGGGCAAAAACCAGGCAGTACCAGGATGAGGCCAAAGAAGCGGATATTGCCTATTTTAACAGGCTCGTAGATTTATAAAATAGCCAGGCGTTAAAAATTGGATTATGAAATGAATTATATAAATATTAATGATAAAAAATATAGCTATACCCATAAAAGGCAGGTGGCGCTTAATGAGGACAGCGCTTATTTAATGATAAACCAGGGAAAATCCTCTGAAGCAGAAAACCTGTTAAGGCAGAATGTTGACATAAATACCTCAAGCACAAGGACTTACCAGATGCTCATAGGTATATATAATAATAAAAGTGATTATAATAATCTTGTTAAAATCATAAACAGGGCCATTAAATGCTGTAATGAAAATAACAGGGATTTTAAAGAGCTCAGAAGGATTGTTGTATTAAATAAATTATTAGAAGATATTCCAGTATAATGATTCTGCCCTGTTTCTGTCTCACTGCAAAATTTTATGATTAAATAGTCTTATTAAACTGTAATTATAAAGTGCTTTAAAGTGAAAGATTTTAAAAAGCTCATAAAAAACCAGTTAAAATCTGTTTATGGGGATGAAGAAGGATTTGGCCTTATACACACGGGCCAGAACCACTTCATACTCATCACACCATTTATTGACGACGGGAATAATTTAATTGAACTAAGCATTGCTGCAACGGGCTCTTCAAATATAATTATTTCTGAAAATGGCAGGATAAAGAATTATTTGGAGAAAGTGAATTTAACTGGCGGCACATCCGGCGCAAGCACTGATTTGATAGCCTGGCTCAATAATATAAAATGGCCGGGGCAGGACGAGAAATCATTTGTTATAAAGACAGACAGCAAAAAAATCGGCCAGGACATAGAAGTTATTCTTAAATTATTACATAAAGTTTACAGCATCAAGCCTGATGATAAAATTGAAGAATTAAAGCCTGAAAAGACTGACTCAGGCGAAAAAGCAAAATTTGGCTATTATCTTAAAAACAGCGCCAGCGCCGCGACTGCAACTGAAGACGGGTTTCGGAAAGATTTTACTTTTTTATTAAACAGGTCAAGAATATTATTTGAAGAAAACGCCTCACTGGCGCTGGGTCCGGAAAACATAAAATTCCATTTTAAAATTCCTGGTTTTATAAAAAAATATATAAACCTTATTTCAGTTCCAGACTTTAATAAGGCCGAAGAGCTTATTAAAACATACTGTTTGCATTACTCAAAACTAAACAGCTTTAAGAACTCTTTTTATATTGTTTTTAATGACAAGGACTACCCTGCAGTTTGGCACAAACTTAAAAATACTGGTTCGCTGGAAATCCTGAAATCCCAAAAAATACATTTTTTCGGGCTCTACCAGGATATAAGCAGTTTAAGATCATGCCTGCTTAAGCGTTTTTAAAAAAATTTATTTATATTTTTGCAAGCGGAAAATCCTTTCCCCGCTGTTTATTGAAACATTTTACTGCATCATTTGCAGATTTAATTATTTCCCTGTCAAGATTAATATTGCTGCCGGCAGGCTTTAATTTCCTGTTTACTTCCTGTGGCATATTATTGACATAAAAAAACTCTTTGCCGTGCGTTTTCTGGACATATTTTGCGCCTTCAACACCCTGGGCCTTTATTTCAAAAATGAAATAATCCACATTGTTGCAGCCTGCAGCCTCATCTATTGCATGCAGCATTTCCTGGCGCTTATCAAGGCAGTTAAATGTTTTTATTACCCTGCATCCGTATTTTTCTTCAATTGCTTTTTCCAGTTTACTTAATATATAGCCGGGCGCGGTGGTTAAAAACACAATATTTCTATTTTTCAATTTCTCTACAGGACCTATTATTTCCGGTACAAACTGCGTCCATATAATATTTGCTTCAGGATTTTTCCCGGAAATTATTTTCTCCATCTCAAGCAGATAAGGGATTTCTGAAGATTCTTCCTGGCAATTTGCAATTATGACAAGACTTGCAGAATCAATTCCCGGAAAATCCTCAAGCTGCTCCAGGCTAATGTCAGATGGGATAAAATATATGGTTCCATCCACTTTGACTGGAGGATGCTCGCCGCCGCTGCCTTCATGAACAACAATATTACCCCTGATTTTGTTTGCCTTAATGACACCTTTTTCAACATTGGAAACTGCAAATTCCTGGAAATAACCTGCGCCGGCCCTCCTGCAGCCTATTATTGAAATAATGGGGATTTTAAGCCCCAGCCTTTCATGGTTATCAAGGTAAACAGACATAATAAGGGCATCCTCAAAAACATCTGATGCTCCGTGCAGGTTGAAGTCAAGCAGCCTTTCAAGATAGTCTGTCCTGAATCTTGTATTACATATATCACTTAAGCTTATATCTGCAATATCTTTATTTATCCTGTCTTTATAAACTGAAAGCACAAAGGGCTCCGGAGGCCCGCCTCTTGAGTGAGTAATTATTATTGGTTCCCAGGCGGCAGAAAATTCTTTCATTCCGCTTAAAAGGCGCCCTGCATATGAGCCAAATGCTGTCTTTCCAACACGCTTATTTGTTGCATATAAACCAAGTGAGGGTTTATTGTGGGCTATGCTTATATGATGCTCTTTAAATATTGTCCCTCCGGCTATGTAGCAGGCGCCAAAAGATATGGCAATATTTGCAAACCTGTTTGTAATATTCCTGAAAACCTGGGGGGCGCCGCATAATTGCACAACCGTCTCTATTCCGCCTTCTTTGAGGGCTTTCCTCAATTCATTTTCAGCATTGTAGCAACCATTCTCAAGTTTTTCGGGAAAAATTACATTCACAGAAAATTCTTTTAAAAATATTGCAGAAAAAGAGCTTTTTGTCTTAATCTTTTCTGTTCCGCCTATCCATAAAAGCTTTTCGATCTCAAATTTATGCTGTCTTTTAAGTTCGTTTATGGACTCGACAGTATTATCAGGCTTATGTATTCCGTCTATTAAAATAAGTGCCCTGTTTTTAAGCATTTTATTACTTTCCTTTCATTTTGCCCGGCAGAAAAACTGAATTTAAAAAACTTTATCCGCACTGGCGGTGTAATGCTAAGCAAAAACCAGGCCATGGTTTTTACCCCTTTTTCAACTCTGCGAGTATTTTACCTTTAAAATTATCTTTTATATATTCTTTCTTATCAGGCTTTAAAAGATATAAAATTGTCGGGGCCACATCTTTTAAGCTGCCCCTGATGTCTTTAAACTCAAGGTCATGTACGCCCAGCAAAATAAATGGGACTTCAGCATCTGTATGAAACGTGCTTGGCTCCCATTCATCTGTCATCATCTTTTCAATATTTCCATGGTCTGCAACTATTGCAGCAAAACCGCCTTTCTCTATAACCTTTAACCCTATTTCCAGCAGTGCCCTGTCAACTTCCTCAACAGCAATTATTCCCGCACCAAGATCTGCTGTGTGGCCCACCATGTCGGGGTTGCAGATATTTGCAACTATAAAAGTTTTATCTTCTGCAGAATCTATAAGGGAAAGTATGCGCTGTTTTAATTCAGGCAATTCCAGTAATGGAAACCTTGCGTAGGGATTTAAACGGATTTTATATTCACCTGCATTTTTACCAAAATCCTCACGGTATTTTTTCATGTCCTCCGGGAGATGTACAACATATCTTATTTCATTTGAAAATGGTTCTGAATGCTTGCTGCCGCTTAAAAGCATAACAGCTTTTTCTTTATCAACACCGCTTATCCTGTACTGCTTGAAACCAAAATCTTCAAGCACGCTTCCAAGGGAAATTAGCTGCTGCGGCTCCGGAAAAGCTACCGGGCAGGCGATCCCTTTATAGTATTCCATAAAAGCAGCAAAACACAGGCTAATATAATCAAGACTGCCATTTTTTTTTATTTTTTTGAATTCTTTTAAATTATGGTATGTATAATCAGGTGAAGATTTTAACAATTGCGTAATTTCTTCCTCACTTGAAGTGAGCATCCTCATTAAATACTCTGCCCGGTCTTTCCTGAAATTCCAGTAAATTACAGAATCATTATTGCCAAATCCCTGGTAGTTTCCCAGTACTCTCAGTTCTGTGTACTCATCAGTAATTGCCCGCGAATAACTGTTTTTCAGTACTGTAAAAATATCTTTTTCCCTCGGGGCGTCCGCCTCTGCTATGGCGCGGAAGGTTTTTTCAGTTTTATAAAGACAATCCTTTGCCCTGTTCATTGTAATATCCCGACCCCCCACTGTGGCAATTTTAAAACCTTCAAAATTTTTTCCCAGTATTTTATCTGCTGCTTCCATTAAATCTTCAGCAAATGAAACAGCGGAAAAAGGGGGAGTGCCCCGTCCGTCTGAAAAAAAATGTATCCATATTTTTTTTACTCCAAGTTCACTGCAGCGCCTTAAAATCGCATAGAGATGCTTTATGTCTGAATGTTCCCTGTTTGGAGACACAAGGCCCATTAAATGAAGGGCGGAATTGTATTTTAAAACATTATTTAAAGCATTATCAATAACATTATTTCTTAAAACTCCTTTTTTTATCTGCTTTTCAATCCGCAGCATCGGGTGAAGATAATCAGCCCCGCTTATTACCTCGTGCCCGACTGCTGTGGAGCCTTTTGCACCTTTTGGCATGCCGATTTCCGGTCCCACCGCTTCCAGCTGGGTATAATATGTTTTCCCTATGTTTTTCTTATACCAGGATAATTTATTGCGGGTGGCGTTATTTGAAAGGTAATCATAAGTTGGGGTTTGGGCAAGGGCAACGCAATTGTATTCTCTATTTACGTTTATGCCAAAACCGTCAAGTATTAGCAAAACTCCAAGTTTATAGTTTTTCATATCCATAAGCCTGCCGGTTTCCCTATAATTTTTCAATAAGCCGGTGCGCATCAGAAGCGCTTACAATGCCGGCAAGTATGCCGTTTTTAACCACAGGAACCCTGTGTATCTGCTTTAGCGCCATTATTTTAAAAACCTCTCTTGCATCCGTATCCTCTGTAACTGTTATGACATTTTTTGACATGATGCCTTCCACCCAGTTTAGCTTGCCGACTTTCCTGTTTATTTCTTCTATGCTAAGATTGACTTTAATAAGTTCTGCAACAGCTTTTATAACATCTTTTTCAGACACGATCCCTTCAAGCCTGCCTTCTGAATCAACAACAGGGACCCCGCTTACCTGGTTTTGCTGCAGTACTTTAATAAGCTGGCGTATTGTCAGTTCCTTATTGACAGTAACCAGTTTTGTACTCATAATATCCCGAACTTTCATATGCTACACCTCTGCTTTAATATTAACTTTTCCGGGTGCCTGCGGCCTGCTGGCATTTCAATATATATATTATATCGGGTTTTTAAATTAATTTCTGAAGTACTGAGCAGATTTTAAGCTTTGCCTGATTAGGTCTTTAAATAAGGTTTAAAAGTTTATTTTATTAAAGTCTTTAAAAAGCAGTAGTCCTGCCGCAAGCAGTGGAATAATTGAACCCAGCAGCAAAAAAACAATAAGCTTGACAAATCATATTATTGCCGGCATTAATTTTGTTATATGAATAATACAGATTAATAATTAAAGGGAATCAATTGAAATATCACCAATGCTCCTTATTAAATCTTCAAGCTCTGTATAAGTATCCAATATATCTTTATCGCTAAGAGCAAGCAGTTCCCATGCTGTTTTATCTACAGGAGGCACAAAGCTATCACCTGCAAATCCATATCCTTTGGCTCTTACCATAATATCTGCCAGATGAACTATTGCTGTTTCAACTGGAAAATATTTGGAAAAATTGGGTTTACGATGATATTCAATTATTTCAACAAGTATCCTTGGAAAGTTCCATTTCTGTGTTATCCAGGAGCCTGCATCTGCATGCGTGGCATAGAAATATTTCTTTTCAGCATCCAGGATAAGCATATTATTATGTTTGGCATCCTGTAATGCTTTATCATATTCAGCATTACACTGTAGAATTAAAATCACTTTTCCAATGTCATGAATAAGGCCTGCAATCGAAGCATCCTCAATTTCTTTTAATCCCTTCTTTTTAGCAATTATCCTTGCAGTGCAGGCACAGCCAAGTGAGTGCTCCCAGAGGCCTACCATGGACTCTTTCATTAATTCAAAAACTGATACCCCAAGAAGTAAGCCTTTGATTGCATTGATGCCTAAAAGAACCACTGCCTGGCTGACAGAAGATATCCTTCCTGGAAATCCATATAACGGTGAATTGACTATCCTTAGGACCCTTGATGAAAGGGCAGGGTCGCCGGAAATAAAATTACTGAGAACATTTAAAGAAAGTTTGGGGTTTTCAAGCATGGTTAAAAGTTTTTTCAAAACACCAGGAATGGTTGGAATATTGTCTACAGTCTCTACCCTCATTCTCAGGGTTTTTAAGTCAATTTCACTCATATAAACTTTCTATATGTTCAATTAATATTCTTTTTAATTTGCCTGCATGAAGCTGGTTATGGTTTAACAAAAATCTTTTATCTATATCAGCTAAGGCTTCCTCCCTGGAAACGGCGGGTTTTAAGTCACCTTTTATGTATATAAATCCAGCATTCATGGCTCTTAACTTCTCAATAATTGTTTCTGTAAGCTCAGTATTTTCATTTAATAATACTGTGCCTTTTGCATTCATGACAGGCCTTGCCAGTATCATTTCCGGTTTTAAATTATTCACTGAAATCCTGGGCATATTTTACCTAAAAAAATGCTATTAATAATACCTTTATGCCATTCTTCTATTTGTCTTAAAACAGCTTCCGCTGAATTTTTTTGCAAAACTTTTCATCTTAGAAGCAACCTCGGTTATTTCACCATAATGCAAAAATTTCCTGTTTTTATTACTGGTAATACCTATTGAAATTGTCATTATATTGTAAATTTTTTTATTATTCTGCCTGTCTACCGCCTCTATATAACCTTTCGCATAGTCCTGGGCATCATAAAAAGTTGGAATAATGCTATCAAAAGAATTTATTATTTCCCGGGAAACAGTTTCAATGTATTCAGTATCCGTGATATACACAAAATCATCGCCGCCAATATGCCCTACAAAACTGTTGATTGAATGGATATTCTTAACTATGTTCAATATCAACCTTCCGGTTGCCCTGATTATTTCATCACCACGGCTGAATCCATATTTATCATTAAAGGGTTTAAAGTTATCAATATCAAGGTAGGCTATAGCAAATATTGCCCCGGAATCAAGCCTGCTTTGAATATGCCTGTTAATTGAAATATTTCCAGGCAGCCTGGTTAAAGGATTTATTTCTGCCACGCGGTTAGAACGCTCAATTCCAAACTTAACCCTGGTCCTGATATCATTTTCAATATCAGATCTTCTTATATAATCATCAACTGCATAGTGTTTCCAGTTAATATTATTAATATCATCACTTAAAATGCAAAGCACGGGCAGCTGGCCAAAAACCGGGTCATTTTTTATATTATTTATTAATTCCAGTATATTGCTGCTGCGATGCCTGACATCTGCGATTATAAGGCTGGGAACGGAATTGAATAAATAGTCAAACAATGACTCAGCATTATAAAATGTATTAATTTTATATTTTGTTACTATTCAGCATATAATTAAACGTCTTTATAGCAGCTT
>VGAZ01000062.1 GCA_016870615.1 Actinomycetota bacterium
TTACAACATCAAATATATTTTTTAAGTATTTTTAGATTATATCTCGGCTTCTAGCACAATTAAAAAAGATTAAAAAGATTTTACCAATAGAATTCTTAAATGGAATTTTTATGATATAATAAATTATTGATTATGGGAAAATATGATAAAATACTTGCAAAAATATTAACCGGGCTTTCAGATAAAGATATTTCTTTTTTGGAAATATGCAATCTTTTAGAATACTTGGATTTCAATGAACGTATAAAAGGAGACCATCATATATTTTATAAAGAAGGAATCAGGGAAATTATAAATTTACAGCCTAAGAAGTCAAATGCTAAAGCTTATCAGGTAAAACAAGTTAGAAGTATAATTGTCAAGTATAAAATCAAAGGTGAATGAAATGTTTAAATACGAAATAATTATTTATTGGAGTGATGAGGACGAGGCCTTTATTGCAGAAGTTCCTGAGCTGCCTGGTTGTATGGCAGATGGAAAAACACATGATAAATTGCTTGAAAATGTTACTCAAGTAATAAAAGAATGGCTGGAAACTGCAGAAGAACTTGGCCGTGAAATTCCTAAACCCAAAGGTCGTTTAATATATGCATAGCTTATAATTTTTTTATTAAATGATGAAAACTAAAACCATTTATTTTCTTACTAAAAATTTAATCCTTTAAAATTGATTTTATTTTTTCAAGCAAAACTTTTGGCTTTACAGGCTTATCAAGAAACATTGTGACAGGCAGCCAGGAATTATCTATATCCTGTGAGTTAAACCTCCCGACATATATGCCTTTTTCATTTATAACCGAAAGCATTAATATAGGTGTATTTTCCAATCTGGAATCTTTCTTTATCTCTCTTGCAATCTCAAATCCGGCTGAACTGTTTTCAGGGAAAATAACGTCCAGGATAATGAATTATATTTTAAAAAACACCTTATTTTATCAGGAACAAAACAAATCCGTGACAATTATATGGTATAATCAATAAAAAATGCCCGGAGAAGGGTATTTATTTTGAAGAAAATATTTTTTAAGTTCTGGTAGATGAGAGAAACTAATAAAATACATTTTACTGAAATAGAATCTACAAATGACTATGCCCTGAAAAATATGGAAGACATACAGGACGGCACAGTAATTTATGCAGACGTCCAGACAAAAGGCAAGGGTAGAAATTCCCGGACCTGGGTTTCAGAGAAAGGCAATCTTTTTATGTCCCTTGTCCTAAAACCTGAATATAACCTGGGTAAAAAAAATTCACTTTGCGCAATAGTGCACTATACTGCAGTAGTTTTAACAAGAGTTTTGGAAACAAAGTATTCTGTTAAAGCAAAGATTAAATGGCCGAATGATTTGCTGGTGGATAATAAAAAAATTGCCGGCATACTAATTGAGGCTGTAATACAGGGCAGTAATCTGCAGGGCATAGTGGTGGGCATTGGCGTAAACTTGAATATGGAAAAAGATTTGCTGGAAAGACTGGACCAGGCTGCAACATCATTAAATTTATTACTTAATCAAAAAATAAGCAGGGATAAATTCCTTGATTATTTGCTTGAGGAGTTTTTTTCGCGCTACGAAAAATTACTGGAAAAAGGATTTTCATTGATTAAGAAAGAGTATATTCTTAAAAATATGTTTTTGGGTAAAATGGTAAAAGCAGTTGTTTTTGGTAAAATGTATCATGGCCTGGCAAAGGGACTGGATGATGCGGGCCAGCTTATTCTTGAATGCGGAGGCAGCAAGGAAGTTATAAGTGCGGGGGATATTATATGCTGATTGAAGGCTTTATCATCGTAGTTATTGGAATGGCAATTGTATTTTTATTCCTTTCAGTGATGATACTGGTAATGTATGGCATGAAGGCCATTAACAGGCTATTGCCTCATCATCCTCAAGATGAGCTGGATGGCAGTGCAGAGAAAAGCCTGGAATTTGAAGCCATAGCCATAGCTGCAGCTGCTGCAAAAAAACAAAGGAAAAATAAAAATTATGGTTGCAATTAAAAAAACAAAAAAAACAATAGAGGTAATGGACCTGTCTTTTAGGGATGGTTTCCAGTCTGTATTTGGCGCAAGGGTGATTACAAAGGATTATCTTCCTGCAATTGAGGCTGCAAGGGAAGCCGGTATATGCCATTTTGAAGCCGGGGGCGGAGCAATGTTTTAGTCCCTGTATTTTTACTGCAATGAAGATGCCTTTAAAAGCATGGAAGCCTTCAGGAAAGCAGCCGGTCCCGATGCAAATCTACAGACACTTGCCAGGGGAGTCAATGTGGTTGGCCTGGAATCACAGCCAAAGGAAATAATAAACCTTCATGCCCGTCTTTTTAAAAAACATGGCATTACAACTATAAGGAACTTCGATGCTTTAAACGATGTCAATAACCTGATTTACAGCGGGCAATGCATAGTTGATGCTGGACTGAAACATGAAGTAGTTGTAACTATGATGGGATTGCCCAAAGGTTGCAGCGGGGCCCATGATCCTGAATTTTATAAAAATGTGCTTAAGAGTATCCTGGATGCAGGTATTCCCTATAGCTCTGTCTGTTTTAAAGACGCTTCAGGGACTTCAACGCCTTCCACGGTTTTTGAAACAATAAAATTTGCAAGACAGATGCTGCCTAAGGGTACACATTTGAGATTTCATACGCATGAGACCGCAGGATGCAGTGTCCTGTGCCATAAGGCAGCACTTGATGCCGGGGCAGATGGAATAGACCTTGCAATGGCCCCGGTTTCCGGGGGCACATCCCATGCAGATATTGCCACAATGTGGCACGCTTTAAGGGGAACTGAGTATGACCTTGGGATTGATATAGATAAAATTTTAAAAGCTGAAATGGTTTTTAAAGAATGCATGAAAGATTATTTTTTCCCGCCTGAAGCCCTGAAAGTTGAGCCCCTTATTCCTTTTTCGCCCATGCCGGGTGGCGCCCTGACTGCAAATACGCAGATGATGAGGGACAATGATATAATGGATAAATTTCCTGAAGTCATTATGGCAATGGGTGAGACTGTAAAAAAGGGAGGATACGGTACAAGCGTTACACCTGTTTCGCAGTTTTATTTCCAGCAGGCTTTTAACAATGTAATGCTGGGTCCATGGAAAAAAATAGCAGACGGATACGGCAAAATGGTTCTGGGTTATTTTGGAAAAACACCTGTACCTCCTGATCCTGAAATAATTGAAATAGCTTCAGAACAGCTGGGACTACCCTTAACAAAAGAAAGCCCGCTCGATATTGACGAAAAAGACCCGAAAAAAGGGATAGAAGCATCAAAGAAAATGCTTGTGGACAATGGCTTGGAAATAACAGATGAAAATATTTTTATTGCTGCAACCTGCAGGGAAAAAGGCATCGCTTTTCTCAAGGGTGAAGGCAAAGTGATGGTACGCAAGAAAAAAAAGAAAAAGGCAGAAGCAAGCAGCTATATTGTAAGTGTAAATAATAAGGAATATAAAGTCTCTTTTGAAGGCGATAAAGCTTTAGTCAATGGTAAAAAATATGATTATTTCATAAAAGAGGAAATACCTGGCAGTGAAGATAGTGATTATCAACCAACCGGGGATTCAAAAAAGGAAGATTTGTCAAAAAATGCTGTGATAAAAGCTCCAATGCCTGGCTCAGTCTTTAAAATCCTTGTAAATGCCGGCGATATTGTGCAGGAGGGCCAGATAATCATGGTTCTTGAAGCAATGAAAATGGAGACTGAAATAAAATCTGCTGTTTCCGGGGTTGTATATTCTATAGCTGTGAGCGTTGGGCAAAAAATATCTTCGGGACAGGACTTAATTACTATTAAACTTAAATAAAAAATATGAATTTACTTGATTCTTTTTATGCTATATGGGCCTCCACGGGCCTTGCAAATTTTCATTATGGGCAAATAATAATGATTTGCATAGGCCTTCTTCTTATATGGCTGGGGATTAAAAAAGGCTTTGAGCCGCTGCTGCTTATACCTATCGGGTTTGGCGGCATTTTAGCAAATATCCCCATTGTAGATATTGGAGGCACTGGCTTTTTAGGCATGATTTATGACTTTGGCATCCAAACTACAATCTTTCCGCTTTTGATTTTTATGGGTATAGGCGCAATGACTGATTTTGGACCACTTATAGCTAATCCGAAAGTTGCCCTGCTTGGCGCTGCGGCCCAGTTCGGTATATTTTCCACATTTTTTGGCGCACTGCTTCTTACCAGGTATCTTGGTTTTGGTTTCAGCATGAGCGATGCTGCCTCTATTGGAATAATTGGCGGAGCAGATGGCCCAACAGCTATATTTCTTGCTTCAAAACTCTCACCAAAGCTCCTTGGCGCTATTGCTGTGGCTGCATACTCCTATATGGCCCTTGTCCCTATAATACAGCCCCCCATAATGAGGACATTGACTACAAAAGCCGAAAGAAGAATTGAGATGAAGCAGCTAAGGGCCGTTTCAAAAAGGGAAAGGATTGCATTTCCCCTAATAATTTTTATTTTATGCATAATATTACTTCCTGCTGCAACGCCTCTTATAGGTATGCTTATGTTCGGTAATTTGATAAGGGAATGCGGTGTGGTGGAACGGCTTTCAAAAACTGCACAAAATGAACTGATTAATATTGTAACTATTTTGCTGGGGCTTTCAGTTGGTTCAAGATTAAAAGCAGAGAGTTTTCTTAAGGTAGAAACACTGGGGATTATTTTACTGGGCCTTTTTGCTTTCTCTATCGGCACTGCTTCTGGTGTTATTCTTGCAAAAATCATGAATAAATTATCAAAGGATAAAATTAATCCTTTGATTGGCGCTGCAGGAGTATCTGCTGTGCCAATGGCTGCAAGAGTTGTAAATAAAGTCGGGCTGGCCGAAAATCCGAATAACTTTTTGCTGATGCATGCAATGGGCCCAAATGTCTCTGGAGTCATTGGGTCGGCAGTTGCAGCTGGAATACTGCTTGCCCTGTTTTCATGAGTAAAAAAACAATTGCAGTTTAAGAATAATATAGTTTTTCTTCCGAACAAATATAATCCTTTAATTCTTTAACTGGCATGCGGAAATAAAACATAATGAATTTTATGCACTTGTGACCCAATACATTATAAATATGTTAAAATAATCTTATGAAAAAAACGTGGATTCAAAAAATCCAAGATAAAAAGACATTTCCTAAGATATTAAAACTTGATAAAAGTTTTCCCTGCTATAATGCTGTTCATAAAATGGGTACAAATGAAGGAGATCCTGTGATCCTGGTTAATGCATCGGAAATCTGGCCATTAATGGCAGAAGTTCCTGAAGGCAGTTTAACCACTATTTCAGAAATTTGTAAAAAAGTTGCTAAGCAACATAAAGTTAAGGGATGTTGTACTTTGACTACTGGTATTTTTATAATGTCAATTGCTAATGCCGTGGAAGAAGCAGTCGCAGGTGGCGATAAATCTTTATTTACGAGAATTCCTTACTGGAGAACATTGAAAGCAGGCGGGTTTTTAAATGAAAAATATCCACGGGGACTTGAGGAGCAAAGAAATCGACTGGAAGACGAAGGACATAAAATAATAGTAAGGGGTAAAAAATATCAAGTAGCTGATTATGATAAATACCTTTTCAAGTTTTAATTCAATGATAAAAGAAGAACAAATATTAAAAAGATATCTCACTAGTATTCTTAAATAAAAGATAAAATATAATAGATTATATTATAATTATTATAATATAATATTAATTAAAAATATGATTAATTTTAAAATTTATTTATTTAATATTTTATTGATAATCTAAAAATTTTAAGAAAGAGGGGCATTATATGAGTAGGTTAGTAAAAGAAAAAAGAGAAATCAAAAATTTTACAAACCTCATAATTAGATGTATCGCAAATGTAGAAATTTCTCAATCTGATGAAGAATCCGTGATAATTGAAGCTTTACCTTCATCAATAAATAAGATTAAAACAGTAATAGATAATGAAAATCTTACTGTTGGATATACATGGATTGGATATTTATGGCCACGGAGAATAAATCTTTATATTAAATTAAAGAAGCTAAATGGAATATATGCTTACGGTGCAGCAGATATTAAAAGTGAGCTGGTAAAAACAGATAAAATTAAATTACAGATAAGTGGAGCAGGTAAAATTGTAATGGCTCTTGAATCCAAGGAAATGGTTGCAAAAATATATGGAGCAGGTACTTTATTACTGACAGGATTCACAGATCAGGAATCAGTTAGAATAAACGGTGCCGGAGACTTAAATGCTGAGGGATTTAAAGCCCGTGACGCAAGTATAATAATATCAGGAGCCGGAAGTGCAAAAATTGATGCAGAACAGGCTCTTGATATTAGAATTAGTGGAGCAGGAGAGGTTTATTATAAGGGTAATCCACAAATAAACCAGAATATAAGCGGTGCAGGTAAAGTTTATAAAATCTGATTCAATGTCTTCTTATAGCATATTAATATCTTTTAATTTTTTCAGTTTCTGTACTTTTACTTGGCACAATTTGAAGTCTGCAATTTGAGATTATACAGATAACAAGAAATTATGGCCATCAATCCGGTAATTGATAAAATTGAATACCTTGAAAAAAACTACGATGATATTATATCCAGTTTGCTTGAAACCGGAGCCTGCTCAACTTATGAAAAAATAAAAAAGGATTGCGGAATAAAGATTTCTATGCTTGATAAACTAATTGATTTGGGTAAAAAGTATAAAGAGGTATCAAGCAGCATTATAAAGACTAAAGATGAATTTATATTAAGCGATTACTATAAAGAAAAAGATTTTATTGAAAAAGAAATATACAGTGTTGTTGAAAATGAAAGCAGGGATAAATTAAATGATATACTGCTGGTAATATCAATAATTGATGAAAATGAAGACGCAGGTGTTTTTATTTCTGACTTAAGTAATATGTATATAAAATTCTGCCAGTCAAAAAACCTTAAAACCAATATAATTTCAAAGCAATATTCACAAAAAGGTTATATCAAGGAAATAAATTTAGAGGTAAAGGGGCCTGGCGCTGGCAGTTTATTTAAACATGAAGGCGGCCTTCATACTGCAATCAAAAATCCTGGTAAAAATAGAAATCCTCTAAAGCTGGGCATTTACATACAGGTGCTTCCATATGTGGACAAAAAGGATATTATATTAAAGCCATCAGAATTAAAAATTGAAGTTTATCATTCAGGCGGACACGGCGGACAATCAGTAAATACAACTGATTCAGCGGTCAGGATTGTCCATCTTCCCACCGGCCTGAGCGCTGAAAGCCAGAATGAAAGATCCCAGCACCAGAACAAAAAGCTGGCTTTAAAAGTTTTAAAGGCTAAATTGCTAAGGCTTGAAGAAGAAAGGATTATCAAAGAGAAAAAAGTTAGAAGGAATTTGATGCTTTTTGACTATATAAATAAGGATGAAGTAAGAAAATATGATTATATAAAAAACATTGTTTTTGATTACAGGCTTGATGTTAGTTTTAAAAACCTGGGAAACATTTTAAGGGGCAATATGCAGGACATAATGGATGGTTTTTTAAAAAGGGATGAAATGTACATGCTTAAGGAGATGTTTTCAATTTAGAAAATCATGGATTTTTAAGATGTTTATTTGCTAAAATTATTTTTTTAGTCCAGCATTTGTTTATTCAATAAAGTTAACAGGGAGAATATATATGGAAGCAGACGACCGTTTAGTTAAAATTTGTATTGATGCAGGAGCATATAAATCATATATTATTGAAACTGATAAAATACCTTTTGATGAAAATCTGAGAAGTTATTGCGAGATGAATTACTGCGGACATTATGGAAAAAATTATGCATGCCCACCTGGTATAGGTGAAAGCAAGGAATTAATTGCAAAAGCAAAAGAATATAAAAAAGCCCTGGTTTTCCAGACTGTAACGGAAATTAAGGATTCCTTTGATTTTGAGGGAATGCAGGAAGCACAATCAAGGCATACAAAAGCTGCAGATAAAATCAATGAGCATATAAGAAAGCTATTTGATAATTACCTCCAGCTTACAGCAGGAGGGTGCAAGGTTTGCAAGGTATGTGCGCAAGTTGATGATAAGCCCTGTAAATTTCCAGATAAAGCGATTTCATCTTTGGAAGCTTATTGCATGAATGTATCAACACTGGCAGGCCTTTGCAATATGAAATATATTAACGGGCAAAATACTGTTACGTTTTTTGGCGCTTTTTTGTTTAACTGATGCTCGCAGCTATGGATCTTTAATCCAGTATTTTTAAATCTATTTGGACTGCAATATAAAGCTGCATACTTTTTATAATAAGGAAATTATTAATTCAAAAGAAATAATGCAGATAAAAACCTTAATTATTAAAGGTTTTTAACGGAATATATAATTAAAGGCTTTATAAATATTTAAAATGCCGGGTAATTAAAAATTTATTACCAAAGGAAACAAAATTGAAAAGAAAAATTATTATTTTTTTAACATTTCTCTTATTATTAATTTTTGCATGCAGTGTTCTAATTATAAATGGCTGCGCCAAAAATAATACTGATGCTATAACTGAAGCGAGTCCGGAAACAGGCCCTGTCAAGGATAATAACAGCACGTTGCCTTCTGATGAAATCGATACAGAAATTACTGAAGAAACAACCGGGCCAAATCATGAAACTATGCCTGAAGAAGAAATACTTGCAGAAGCTGATAATATTTTAAAACAGCAGGAAAAACCTGTACTTCTTTTAACTTTACTTGATAAAAATATTAGCGGACTGGGCAAAGAAAATGCAAATAAAGTACTGGATAGCCTGCAAGAGCTTTTAATAATACATGAGACTAAATACACCGATAGGCTGCTATTTGAAAAAGATGGTACCTACCAGCAGCAGCTTAATGATTTTGTGCTGGGACTTTCCCAGGGTATTGCAGGCGAGCTTTCAAGGGAACAGGTTTTAAGCATTCAAGATCTTGAACTCAAGGATTTTCTTTTAGAAATTTTTGATAATGGTTATAAATTAATAACAGCAGAGGGTTCATGGTATCCGGTAATAGATTATTCAAGATTTAACCCTTACCTTGATTACTTAACTGATGATTACAGGGCATATTTTACCTTTAAGAAAGCAGAATCAGATAAAACATTTGCAAAAGATGCAGCCCTTATAATAACCTGGGATGAACTTGCCCAGAGAGTGCTTTCTGCTGAAGACTTCCTGATAAAATTTCCGCAAAGCAGTAGATATAATGAGATGGGGGATAGCTATTTCAGGTACCTGATGTTTTATTTTACCGGGTTAAACAATACTCCTGCGTTTGATTATGATACCAGTAAGTTTAAAGAAGAGGTTATTTCAAGCTATAAAAGCATAATCTCTGATCCGGGAAATAGCTTATTTTTCACAGTTGAGCTCATAGATAAATACCTGGATGTAATTGCCATTAATAATAACACCATGAATGAAAATGCCAGAAGTTACATAAGGGATGCATACGCCGAAGTTGAGAAGAAATACGGGATTAAAAATCCATATACCGGCATGTAGTTCTACAGCTATTTGATTAAAAACTCTAATTCAATAATTCATCTACATTTAATAATTGATTATTTTAACCATTAATATTAGATATATAGATGGGTCATTTAATTTAAGATTCTCTTAACAACGTTTACTATCGAATTTTTTGATATCTCTTCATAATCTAAAAGTTCTGAAGGTTTACCTGCCAGCGGCAGTTTTTTGACTGCAAGCATAAAAATTTTACAAGGAAACTCAATTGAGCTGGCAACTGCCTCGCCAAGCCCGCCTTCCGGGTAATGGTCCTCAACTGTAATTATATTTTTTGTTTCAGCAGCAGCATTGTTTACACTAAATTTATCCAGTGGTTTAATGCTATACATATCAATTACCCTTATATATATTCCTTCTTTTTTAAGTTCTTCATAAGCTTTCAATGCTTCATGCAATGTAATGCCTGCTGCAACCACTGTCGCTTTATCATTCTTGCTCTTCTTTAATATTTTACTGCCCCCAATTATAAAATCTTCCTCAGGCGGATATATGATTGGCGTGTCCATTCTTGTAGTTCTTATATAAACATTGCCAAAATGAGCTGCCGCTTTTTCCACCAGTTTCATTGTTGATGTGCCGTCACACGGGTATAATATTACAGAATCCGGCACTGACCGAAACATTGCTATATCTTCCAGCCCCATCTGGGATACGCCATCTTCTCCTATAGATACCCCTGCATGTGAGCCTGCAAATTTTA
>VGAZ01000063.1 GCA_016870615.1 Actinomycetota bacterium
CCGCTTAGCGTAATCTTTACCGACTGCATTGTTTTACCTGCAAGCGCTCCTATGTCAAAGCTTATAAAGCCCATACATGGTTTATTGCCTGCAGAATCACCGGCATATACATTTGCCCCTGCATATGTCTGTCCGCCATCCTCGACATAACCCCCTTCATCTGTTTTCTTGGAAACATTTACAGTCTGGTACTGGGGATCTGTTGCAGTTGGCGGCGGAGGCTCTGTTGTTGGGGGCGCCGTGGTTTGAGGCGGCGCCGTTGTTTCGGGGGCTTTCTCGGAGCCAACATATACTGCTATGGTTTTAGCAGTCTTTGCGCCTTTTGAATCACTAACTTCCACTTTTATTTCATAATCACCGGGATTTTGTGGTGTTGTCCATTTAACAGAGCTTGCATTGTCGCTATTAAGCGTGCCCCCCGTAACTGTCCATTTATAAGTAAGCGCATCCCCGTCAGGGTCTCCTGCAATAACTGTTAAGTCATATTGCTGCAAAACATATATTACATCGCTTGAGAGCTTAATTTGGGCAATGGACGGCGGCATATTGCAGCCCCAGACAAGAGTCATTGAATCCATTACTGTCCCGTGTTCATTTGTTGCTGTTGCAGTCAATGTATAAGTTTTCGTGCCTCTTTTTAAGTTTACGCGGGCAGAGTCTGGCCCTGCAGTTGACCCGCTGTCATCTTTTGAAAACATAACACTGGGTTTTGGATCACCGGTTACTACAGCTTTTACCATATAATAACAGGCATCTTCTGATTCCGAATATTTTGGCCCCTCATAAATTTGAAGCTTTATTGTGGGCCTTTTATTGTCCTTTTCTGTTGTGGGGGCGTTTTTTTCATCTGTTGCGGCCGGGCTGTTATCATCTGCTTCGCTGCCATCACCGCCTTGTGTAGTGGCTGGATTTGTGTCCTGGGATGTTTGCGCTGATACCTGCCTGCCCTCCATTAAACCTTTAAGGTATTTATTTATATATGGCTCGGCAAAATTTGAGACAGAAGTAAAACCAAGAAGCAGCCATGACCATGAGGCAATGGCAAAGATTAAAAGCACAATGACAGGTATAAGGTATTTTAAATTTCCATCTTTAATAAAACTTTTTTTCTTGCTATGTTTTTTACTATGACGCATTTTATAACAGTCCTGCCGATAAATCTGTTATTTATTTTTTATGGATATTATAAAGGCAAAAAAAAATTAAGTCATTCTTTATTATTTCAATGAGAAAGGCACTTTATTCCAGGTAATCATCCAGAATAATAACTTCAAGACCTGTAAGGCTTACTTTTTTTAAAGCTGTATCATTTGTAATAAAACACTGCGCGCCAGCATTAAAGGCTGTTGAAATAAGTATTGCATCTGGTGTCCTTATATTATAATCTGCCCTTATAGATGCAGCAAGTTTTGCTACAGGGTAGTTTACGCTCTGTATTTTGGCGCCTGGAAGTGATCCCACAAAATTCTCAAAAAGCCTTACTTTTTCAATATCCTTTAATTTGTAAGGTCTTGCCAGCAGTTCAGTAACAGATAGCGCAGATATTGTGCAGTATATACTTTCTGCAGCAATAACCTTGATAAGATGCTGTGTCATTTCATAATAAGGGGTAACTTTTTCAAGGTGATAAATCAGTACTGAGCTGTCAAGAGCCGCGGATTTGAGCCCGTTTATTTTTTTTATAAATACTTCCAGGTTCGGCTTAGCTATTTCCAGGTTCCCCTCTCTTCATTTATATAATTCTCAACCTCTTTTTTTGTTGATGCCCATGTACCTTTCATCAGGCCACAGGTGTAACTGGCATATTTTTCCGGGGTCAGGATAACAGTTTCCTGGCCTCTTGTAAAAATTACAAGATTCTTTTCAGGCAGCAATCCCATCTCTGTGCGTATTTCCTGGGGAATTACAAGCTGGCCCTTTTTATTTAGTCTTACTGTTCTTGAAATAGTCATAATAGATTTATTTAGTTATATTTATATATCTGAGTATTACTTATTTTAATAAGTATAACTAATATTGAATGATTGTACAGTATATTTTAATTTTTTTCTAAAAAAACCAGTATGAAAAATTAATGTTTGAAAATAAGAATGCATTATAAAATGGCCGCCGGCCAATAAATTCAGTGGTACATAAAAACAGCGCCCCAGTCATCTCTTGGAGTATTTGTAAGCTGAATTTTTTGGGAGCCGTCAATATTCATTATAAATATGTTGCCGCCGGCAGCCATGGAATTATACACTATAAGCCTGTTATCAGGTGAAAAACACGGAAGCCTGGCGCCTTCAGGGCCATCAGTAAGCTGTACCACATTCTCCCCATTACTATCCATGATAAAAATTTGTTCAATATTATTTCTGTCGCGGCCCATGAAAGCAATTTTATTCCCGTCTATTGAGTATTTCGGGGCCCTGTAGTTAATGCCGCCTTTTGATATTTTGTTATTGTTTTGTCCGTCAAGGCCCATTTCCCATATTTCTTCATTGCCTGTAAATCCTGATTCATAAACTATTTTGTACTCAAAGGGATGAGAGTAAGGATGCCAGTTGTCAAGCTGGGGATTAGTTGTAAGCCTCCTGGTATTTGAACCGTCACTTTCCATTACAAATACATCCCAGCTGTCATCAATGTATAGCCCAAAATAAATAAACCTTCCGTCAAAAGACCAGGCATGATAGCCATGCCTGTATGGCCGGTTTGTTATCTGTTTTTTACCGGAGCCGTCCCAGTTCATAGTAAAAATCTGCCAGTAGCCGTCAATATCTGCAGAGTAGGCGATTTTTTTACCATCGGGCGAGATCGAAGGATACATTTCCCTGCCCGGCCCGTCAGTTAACTGTGTAAGATCGGTTCCGTCAATGTTCATGCTCCATATATCTTCATTGCCTGCCATGCTAGATACAAAAACTATTTTACGCACCGGTTGGGCAGATGAAGTATCCTGCTCAGGCTGGATGGTTTGCGTCTCCTGGCTTTGAGAATCATCCTCCTTATCGTTTTGGACCTCAAGCACATTAACTGTAACAGTTTTGATGTCTTTGGCACCAAGCGGATCAGCTACCTCAACTTTAATTTCACAATTGCCTGGATTTTGAGGGGCAGTCCATTTGACACTGGATGCGTTGCTGCCTTCCAGCAAGCCTGCACTTACTGTCCATTTGTAAGTTAGTTGCTGCCCCTCAGGATCAGTTGCTTCTGCTGAGATCTCGTAACTTTCTGATTTATAAACTGAATCTGATGAAAATGTTATACCGGTTATTTTTGGATTCGAATTTATCTCCTGCGATCCTGTTGTATCATCTGTCAAATCAGTGCTGCTTTCCGGGGCATCTGTGATGGGTATATCGTTTATAGGGCTGTCACTGCCCTGCATGTCTTTATCTGCAACAGCATCATTTCTTCCCTGGTTAAAATTCTTTGCTATTACTGATTCTGCAATGTTTGAAACAGGAGGTATAGCCAGAAATATCCAGGACCATGAAGCAAGTACAAGGATTACAAGGATTGAAACTGGAATAAAAAATGTGTAATTTCCATCTTTTACAAAGATGCTGTCTTTAAGACTGAAACTTTTTTTGTGCCGTTTTTGTTGGCGCATATAAAAATATTTTTATCTTAATAAAACCGCAATTTTGCTTGAAGGCAATATTATTATATACAATCCCGGCACATAAGTCATTACTAAGAATGCAATTTCTTTCCTTTTCAGAAGGAAACTTTCTATGATTCTTTCCTTGCCAGAAGGAAACTTTTACATAAACTCATCTGCGCTAAACAGGCTTTCAAGTTCGTATCCGTCTCTTTCCAGGTTCTGGCGCCCGCCTTCAAGCCTGTCCACCAGCGCCACGACTTTTACGACCCTGCACCCAAATTCTTCCACTTTTTTTATTGAATCTATAATTGAGCCGCCTGTGGTAATTACATCATCTATTATTATAACACTGTCGCCTTCTTTTAAAGGGCCCTCTATCCATTTCTTTTTTCCATGTTTTTTTGGCTCTTTTCTTACCATGAATGCTTTTATAGGGCTGCCCTTTTCAAAGCTTACTGCAGCAACTGCCCCGACAATGGGGTCTGCGCCAATTACAGGCCCGCCTATGGCATCGGCCCCGCTTCTGGCAGCAATATCTGCAACAAGGCAGGCCACAAGATATGCTCCCTCTGCGCAAAGCGTGACCATTTTACCGTCAAAATAATAGCTGCTTTTTGCGCCTGATGTGAGGGTAAAATCCCCAAAAACAAAGGACTGTGTTTTTAATAATTCATAAAGCCTTTTTCTTTTTGAGTCATTATTATTTGGCATATTGTTCTCCGGGTAATTAATTTGTAAATAAAAAACTATTAAAAAATCTTTTCAGGCAAATAGCTGGTAAACCAATATGTGCTGCAGCTATATATTGCCTGGTATTTTATTAAATATTAAACTTTTAGTCTTTCTTAAGCGGGCGCCACCATGACTCATTTGCCATATACCAATCAACAGTTTTTTTAAGCGCTTCTTCAAAATCAGTTCCGGGCTTCCATCCAAGCTGGCTTTCTATTTTTGAACAGTCAACTGAGTAGCGCCTGTCATGGCCAAGCCTGTCTGCAACAGGCTTTATGAATGACTCGTCCTTGCCTGTAAGCTCAAGCAGCTTTTTTGTAATCCACACATTTGGTTTTTCATTGCCGGCCCCGATATTATATATCTCGCCTATGTGGCCCCTGTGAAGCACCAAATCAAGTGCGCAGCAATTATCCTCAACATATATCCAGTCCCTTACATTCATGCCGTCGCCGTAAAGAGGAACTTTTAAACTATCTATAAGATTTGTAACAAATAATGGTATAAGCTTTTCAGGATACTGGTATGGCCCGAAATTATTTGAAGTCCTTGTTATAAGGACCGGTGTGCCGTAAGTCTTATTAAAGGAGCGCACTATCATCTCGGCCCCTGCCTTTGATGCAGAATACGGGCTGTTTGGCTCAAGCGGATCTGTCTCTTTAAATGAGCCTTCTGCAATTGAGCCGTACACTTCATCGGTGCTTATCTGCAAAAACATTCCGCAGCCGTATTTTTTAACAGCTTCAAGAAGGACAAATGTTCCGTAAACGTCTGTCTGTATAAAAACCCCGGGATCCTCAATTGATCTGTCAACATGCGATTCTGCGGCAAAGTTTATAACTGCATCAATTTTTTCAGATTCAAATATTTGCCCGACAATGCCGGCATCAGCAATGTCTCCCTTTACAAAACTGTAGTTTGGGCTGTTTTCTATATCCCGCAGGTTTTCAGGATTTCCAGCATATGTAAGCTTGTCAAGGTTTATTAATTTGTAAAAAGGATATTTTGCTGCCATATAGCGTATGAAATTGCTGCCTATAAAACCGGCTCCCCCGGTTACAAGAAGTGTTTTAAATTGCCTTTCCATGTATTGTCTCCTAACCGTCTTTTCTTGACCAGTCATAAGGTACTTCGCCTGAGTGCGGCTCTTCCCTGTATTCATCCGGTTCTGTGTAATTATATTTTTCTGTTGGCGTATTTATGCACATTGCCTCTGTCTGGCTTATGCATTTAAAACCATGGTACACGCCGGGGGGTATATGGACAAGGGTCGGGTTATGCTCTCCGACAAAAAACTCATTGATTTCGCCAAAAGTTTTGGATCCCTTGCGGCCGTCATACAGCACTATTTTCATCATGCCTTTTACAACAACCATATTGTCTGCCTGCATTTTGTGATAATGCCAGCCTTTAACAACGCCGGGATATGCTGTTGTCATATAGACCTGGCCGAATTTTTCAAAAAATTCATCATCGCTCCTGAACATCTCCATAAGCCTTCCCCGCTCATCGGGTATGACTTTAAGCTTTTTTGTTTTTACTCCTTCTATCAATTTTTCCCCCGGATTTAAATTATAAATAAATTTTATTATTGCTAACCAATTGCTTTATTTTATTGTATTATTTATACTCCTATGCCCCTGTAATTAAAGCCAAGGGCTGTCATTGTTTTTTTATCAAGAATGTTGCGCCCGTCAATTATGCAGGGCGCCTTCATAAGTTTTTTTATACGCAGATAGTCAAGATTTATAAATTCATTCCAGTCAGTGACAATTACCAGTATGTCTGCCCCTTCTGCAGCTTTATAGGCATCAGGCGCCATTATTGCTTTGCTGTCCATTTCAGGAGGGCATGCTTTAACTACAGGGTCATATGCGCGCACATCAGCCCCCAGCTCAAGGAATTTGTTTATAACCGTAATCGAGGGCGCCTCACGGGTATCATCAGTATTTGGCTTAAATGCTATCCCAAGGACAGCTATGGTTTTATCCTCAATTATCCCAAGCACATCCATAGCCTTCTGCACTATTTTATATCTCTGGTAATTATTGACCTGGATTGCAGAATTGAGTATATTTGCCTCTGCCCCATATTCCTCTGCCGTAAAAGCAAGGGCGCGCACATCCTTTGGAAAGCATGAGCCTCCCCACCCTATTCCGGCTTTCATGAATTTGCTGCCTATCCTGCTGTCAAGCCCCATGCCGTGGGTCACATCCAGTATATTTGCGCCAACCCTCTCACATATATTTGCTATCTCATTAATAAATGAAATTTTTGCGGCAAGAAAAGAGTTTGATGCATATTTTATTAGCTCGGAGCTTGTTGAGTCGGTAATTATTACAGGTATTCTATCTTTTTTGGCAGCATTATTCTGGGCATAACTAAAATCCTGCTCAATAAGGGGCTTATAAAGCTTTTCCATTAAATCAATTGCCCGTTTGCTTTCTGCGCCTATGACTATTCTTTCAGGGAAAAATGCGTCATTTACCGCTTCCCCCTCTTTTAAAAATTCAGGGTTTGAGACTATGTCAAATTCATGTATTTTATTATCATCGCGCAAGTTTTCATTTATTATTTTCTTAAGGCGCTTTGCAGTCCCTATTGGAACAGTGCTTTTATTTACAATTACCTTATAGCCGTTAATTGACTTTCCGATAAGCCTTGAAACCGCATCAAGGGATGCCAGATCCGGTTTTCCGCTTGGAAGAGGCGGGGTTCCCACACAAATAAATATTATTTCCTGTGATTTTATTGCCCCTTCAAGATCAGTTGTAAATACAATTGTTTTTCTCTTTATATTTTTTCCTATAAGCTCTTTGAGCCCTTCTTCATATATTGGGCATTTGCCTGCAAGAAGCATTTTTATTTTTTCTTCATCCTTGTCAACACATACGACATCATGGCCTATTTCTGCAAGGCATATCCCTGTTACAAGGCCAACATAACCTGTTCCTATTACGCAAACTTTCATATCTCTCCTGGAAAAATATTTGTATTTAATTTTTATTAATAATGATTATACATGCAATATATTATTAATGTTATTTTTTATATAATTCTTTTAAGACTGAATGTATTTTAGCTTAAAACTGTTTTATGTTTTTTAACCAGCGCCTGCATAATCAGTCATAGTATTTCCTGAGATTTAGCCGCCAGAATACCCCCGCAGTGTCTAAAAACATCCTGAAGGCATCACGTATGCCAACCCTGCCAAACTGCCTCTTCAAATCAACTTTTACCGGGGCCTCAACAATGCTGTAACCCTTTTTATTTGCGGCAACTAAAAGCTCAAGGTCAAATGCATATCTTTTTACAATCACTCTGGGAAGGCATTCTTCAAGTACTTTGCGCTTAAACAGTTTGATTCCTGTCTGCGTATCCTTTATTGAAAGCCTGAAAAGTATTTTAATTATAATATAATAACAGAAGCTGGCAATTTTTCTAAAAAATGGGTAATGAAGAACAGATTTTTTATGCATCTTTGAACCAATAACAATATCAGCATTTTTGGCTTCCATAATCCTGTAAAACTCTGTTGCTATAAAAGGGTGCAAATCAAGGTCTGCATCAAGAAAGAGTATATATTTTCCCCCGGCAAATGATGAGCCGTATTTTAAGGCATTGCCCTTGCCCATGTTTGGGCTGTAGCTTTTTATGCGGATTTTACGGCTGTACTTTGGGCCGGATGATATAAACTCTTCAACACTTTCGCATGTGCCGTCTGAGCTTCCGTCATCAACAACAATAATCTCATAGCTGCTGTTAAGTTCTTCAAATACATCTGCAGTTTCCTTAAGCGTGGTAACTATCCTGGTTTCTTCATTGTGCGCAGGAATGATTATTGAAAACTCTATTAAATTATGTCCGGTTTTATCCTGCAATAAAATACCTGCCTGCATTTTATTTTTTAACATTTTTAAAAATCATACAAAAAAGTATGATATCAGCTATAAAAAATGCTTACAACAGGAAATTTATGCATTTAGCATCTAAAATTTTGTGATAATAAATTAGCAAGCTATGATGGGTATTGATAAAACCATTTGAAGGCTTAAGCGGGCATGGTTCCTCTCTCTTGAGAGGAGAGCTTAGCCTTAAAAACTTGAGCAGGCTTTTTCTCGCCGGGAAAAAGACTGCGTGTTTTTGAAATACCCATCATAGCATTTAAAATACCGGTTTATTGCTGCCACAAAATTTTAGATGCTTCATGCTAAAAGCCAAAATACTGCCAAACCTTTTATGTGATTTTTTTATGAAGGGTATTTATAGTTTTACGATTATAAAAGATTTGCTGTGCATATATGCATTTAAATGGCTTAAATCTGCATATTTTTATTAAACCATTCATATGTTAGCTTAAGCCCTTCCTTTATCGGCACTGAGGGGTTCCAGCCAAGTATATTCTTTGCAAGCCCATTGTCAAGAACGCTTCTGTACTGCTCCCCGGGTTTGGCCGGCCCGTGCACTTCTTCAATTGATTTGCCGCTTATGTCGCGCAGTATATAGAAAAGCTCATTTACGTTTGTCTCCTTAGCTGTACCAATGTTTATAGCGCCGCAAAAGCTGCTTTCAATGGCATGCACATTGGCATCAACTGCAT
The DNA here is from genome assembly GCA_016870615.1 of Actinomycetota bacterium. Lineage (GTDB taxonomy): Bacteria > Actinomycetota > Humimicrobiia > Humimicrobiales > Humimicrobiaceae > VGAZ01. The sequence continues at coordinate 8,925 of VGAZ01000063.1, forward strand.
CACCAACAAATACATAGTCCCTTGTCTGTCCCCCATCCCCGTTAATAACCGGGGAGGCGCCCTTTATTATTTTGTTTGAAAATATTGCAACCACGCCTGCCTCTCCCAGGGGGTCCTGGCGCGGCCCGTAAATATTTGCATACCTGAGTGCTATATAGTCAAGCCCGTATTCCCTGTTGAAATAATAAAGGTAATTTTCTGATGCAAGTTTTGCAACTCCATAAGGCGAGACCGGGTTTGTGCTGTGTTTTTCATCGGCAGGAAAATACTGCTGCTCGCCGTAAACTGTACCGCCGCTTGAGGCAAAAACCACTTTTTTAACTCTTGTCTGCATGCTGCAGTTAAAGACATTTAGCCCTCCCAAAACATTTACTTCAGCATCATACATAGGGTCTTGGACAGAAATGCGCACGCTTAACTGTGCAGCATTATGTATTACAACATCAGGCTTTTCGGCTTTAAAAACATCAATTAATGCCTTGTCCCTTACATCAAATTCATAAAATTTTGCAGAGCTGTTTATATTCTCTTTTTTGCCTGTGCAAAGGTTGTCAAGGATTATAACTTCATATCCGAGCTCAATGAGCCTGTCGGCAATATTGCTTCCTATAAATCCTGCCCCGCCGGTAATAAGTACTTTTTCCATTTGCCCCGCCTGTTTATTTTTATAATTAATGCTGTTTTAGCAACTTTGGAGAATTTTCATAAATTCATCTCTTGATAACTTTAATTATTTTTTAATATCAGTTTACTATGCACTAACCTTATTTGCATAATTATAACATGGGATAAAGGAATTGAGGAATAATAGTAATGCAATAAACATAAACTGCCGTAAATCATACTGCCCTAAACCTTGACAAATCAGTTAATAATTGTTAGATTTTACTCAGATAGTTTGAGTGACAGTCGTAAAAAAGAGATAATCTTTTATCAGGTTATCTCTTTTTTGTTTTAGGGTGCGCCAGGCGAGATTCGAACTCGCAGAGGCTTTCGCCCGAAAGAATGACAGTCTTTTGCCTATACCAATTCGGCTACTGGCGCATAATATTTATTATACAATATGTTAGTATATTTAAGTATAAATAATATATATTATTTTTATGTAAAAGAAGTGTTTCCAATGAAAGACAAATCAATAGTAAAGATTTTTATTCTTTATAAAGTATAATTATTGCCCGGAATCTGTTTGGCTGGGGATTAAATCTTCAGAATATTCCTCCAGCAAATCATCTTCGCTTATAAAGTCCTCATCTTTTATGGCGGGAATTGACAGATCCACGCTTCCATAGATTTTTATCCTTTTA
>VGAZ01000064.1 GCA_016870615.1 Actinomycetota bacterium
TTCAAAAAGCCAGCCCACGCACCCTGTTTCACCAAGATTGCCGTTGTGTTTGGAAAAAAGGTTCCGTATGTCTGCAGCTGTGCGGTTTTTATTTTCTGTCATTACTTCAACCATAATTGCAGTTCCCCCGGGGCCGTATCCTTCATACATCATGGTTTCAAATTTTTCACCATCAATTTCCCCTGTGCCTCTTTTAATTGCCCTTTCAATATTATCCATGGGCATATTGTATTCTTTTGCCTTTGCTATTGCGTTTGAAAGCATGAAGTTATTTTCGGGGTCCCCGCCTCCGCCTTCGCGTGCGGCAATGCTTATGCTTTTTGAAAGCTTGCCGAAAATATTTCCCCTCTTTGCATCCTCTTTTGCTTTTTTATGTTTAATTGAATGCCATTTTGAATGACCCGACATATAATCTCCCTTTTTTTAAGAATTAAGGTTTATTTATATAAAAATATATTATACAAGTATATCAGTATTTGGCTTATTTAACGACTTTTTAACCATGCCTGCAAAAAGCATATGTATGCGCAAATCATCTGTAAGCTCCGGATGAAATGAGCAAACAAGTATACTGCCCTGCATTGCAAGGACAGCGCTGCTGTTAAGGCTGGCCAGCACCTGCACTTTTGCTGATGCTTTAATTATTTTTGGCGCCCTTATAAATACTGCCTTAAAATCATAAGGCTTTTTAAAATAACTGCTGTTTAATTTAATATTGCTTTCAAAGCTTTCTGACTGCCTGCCGTATGCATTGCGGTCAACCTCTATATCTATATAGTTAAGACAGAAAGCCAGGTTATCAACTTTTGCAGCAAGAAGTATAAGGCCTGCACATGTGCCAAATATTGGCCTGCCGCTTTTATAAAACCTGTCAAGGGCCGGCCTGAAATTGTATTTTTCTATCAGCTTAACCATTGTAGTGCTTTCCCCTCCGGGTATAATAAGCCCGTCAATATCCTCAAGACAGCCGGCAAATTTTATTTCAAAAGCCTGGTATCCGCATTTTTTTATGGCATTAATATGTTCCCTGAAAGCTCCCTGCAGTGCAAGCACTCCAATTTTTGCTGCCAAATCTACCAGCCTCTTGTGGAAATAGAATTATTTTTGTCCATTTTGCCTGTGTCAATTCCTGACATTGCAGCTCCCAGGCCTTTGGATACTCTTGCAAGTATTTCTGCATCATTAAAATGAGTTGTTGCTTCTACAATTGCTGTTGCCATTTTAAGCGGGTTTGCTGATTTGAATATGCCTGAGCCTACAAATACGCCCTCGGCACCAAGCTGCATTATGAGGGAGGCATCTGCAGGTGTTGATATGCCGCCGGCAGAAAAATTAACTACCGGAAGCTTTTTGTTTTCATGTACATATACTACAAGCTCATAGGGCGCGCCAATCTCCTTGGCTGTTCCCATCAACTCTTCGTATGGAAGTGATGCTACCCTTGAAATGCCGTCCCTTATAGCCCTCATATGTTTTACAGCCTCAATGACATCCCCGGTGCCTGCTTCTCCCTTTGTGCGAATCATTGCAGCTCCCTCGCCTATTCTTCTTAAGGCTTCGCCAAGATTTACAGCGCCGCATACAAAAGGAACGGTAAAGTCCCATTTATTGACATGGAATTTATCATCAGCCGGAGTAAGGACCTCGCTTTCATCAATATAGTCAACACCAAGCGACTGCAGTATCTGGGCCTCTGCAAAATGCCCTATCCTGCACTTTGCCATAACAGGAATTGAAACTGAGCTCATGATTTTTTCTATAATTTCTAAATCAGCCATTCTTGCCACACCGCCTGCAGCGCGAATGTCAGCTGGCACACGCTCAAGCGCCATGACAGATACCGCCCCTGCCTGCTCTGCAATTTTTGCCTGCTCTACAGTAGTGACATCCATAATGACTCCGCCTTTAAGCATTTCAGCAAGTCCTGATTTTACTCTTAACGTACCTTTTTCCATTTTCCAAACATTCCTTCCTGTAAATAATTTCCTTTATTCCAAGATTTATTTTTTAAATTTCATATCTTCCATTATTTCCCTGTCGCTTTTTATCCCGATTTTAAGCGACATCTGTTCAAGCCTTTTTATTCTTTCACCAACCGGCGGGTGGGTATTAAACAGCCCGGAAAATGCCGCTTTTGTGTTTTTGCCAAAAGGGCTTGCAATAAACATATGCTCGGTTGCATTATTTGCTGTTCTGACTTCGCTATAGGCACTGATTTTTTTTAAGGCATTTGCAAGTCCTGCAGGATACCTTGTTATCAGGGCGCCGTTTGAATCTGCCAGGTATTCCCTCTGCCTGCTGACTGCAAACCTTATAATTGCTGCAATTATAGGAGATAATAATATCAATGCAAGACCAACTGCAAGGAAAATTATATTAATAAGGCCGCCTCCCGGACTTCTTGAGGATGAACGCCTTCCTCCACCGAAAATAAAGCTTCTAAATATTATATTGCTTACAATTGTTACCATGCCGACAAGCACAATTACTATTGTACCAAGCAGTATATCATAATTCTTTATATGGGAAAGCTCATGCGCAATAACACCCTTTAATTCCTGGTCATCCAAATTGTTTACCAGCCCGCGCGTGAGCGCAACTGCACCGTTTTGCGGATTTCTTCCTGTTGCAAAAGCGTTCATGCCGGCCTCTTCCAGCATATATACTTTCGGCATTGGAAGGCCCGCCGCAATTGATAGCCCCTCCACCATATAATAGATTCGCGGCTCCTGCTCCCTGCTTACCTGTCTTGCCCCCGTCAGTCCAAGCACTATCCTGTCACTGTAATAATAGCTGCCAAAACTCAGCGCCACCGCAATTATAAGTGCAAATATCATAAAAAGTATAGAATATGCCCCGCTAATGCCGAATCTGTAATCTATATATATTCCTACTGCATATCCAAGCGCTGCAATAAAAGCTATAAACAGTATAATTATAAATACAGTTTTTCTCCTGTTGCTTGCAATATTTTCAAACATATCAGTTAAAATTGTACCTTTACCGGTTCTCTTGCAGCAGGCTCCTCTATTTCAAAGTACTGCCTCTGGGTAAAGTTAAACCTTCCGGCAAAAATGTTTCCGGGAAAAGTCTGTATTTTGGTATTGTAGACAAGCACTGAATCATTATAGAACTGCCTTGCAAATGCAATATTGCTTTCTATGCCGTTAAGCTCCTGCATAAGTTGTGTAAAATGCTGGTCAGCTTTTAGATTAGGGTACTGCTCTGATACAGCAAAAAGAGTTTTTAATGTGCTTGTTATCATGTTTTCCGCATTTGACTGCTCCTGTACAGTTTTGGCATCAATGCCCATACCCCTTGCCTTTATGACTTTTTCAAGGGTTTGGCTTTCATGGGCGGCATATCCCTTAACGGTTTCAACCAGATTAGGTATCAGGTCATATCTTTTCCTCAGCTGCACATCAATTTGCGACCATGCATTGTCAATTCTGTTTCTTAAAGCTATAATTCCATTGTAAATGGCTATTGCTGCAATAAGCAGGATTATTATTACCGCTACTACCAGAATTACAGGTAGAAGTATTGCTAATAACATTTGCCTTTTCCTTTCTAGTAATATTTCTGTTAAAACTGCCAAAATAACAACATTAAATTATAACATATTTGGCCTTTTTATGAGTTATTTATTTTTACACAACTATCTTTTTATGGTATATTTCTTTTTATTTGTCATTGGATATTTATATTTTTTTTTAAACAGATATCAGGATATCACAAGTTTTGCAGGAGGAATTGATGGTTGGTATTGCATCAGGCAATAAAAAAGTCGTAGGCATTGTTTCAGGAAACGGAAGTGGAAAAACTTCACTTGCCGAATGTTTTTTATTTAATTCCGGCGCAGTAAACAGGCTGGGTAAAATTGAGGCAAAAAACACAGTATCAGACTACAGTCCGCTTGAAATCAAAAAAGGGTTTTCCATAAGCTCCAGCATGATGCATTACAGCTGGAAAAACCATGAAATAAATATGATTGACTGCCCGGGTTACATGGATTTTACAGCGCAGGCGCTTTCAACAATTAATGTTTCTGATGGCGTGCTTCTTGTAATAGACGTAAAATCGGGCTTGCAGGCGGCAACTGAAAAAATCATTGAATATTTCAAGAATAATGTCAGGCCTGCATTCTGTGTAATTAATAAACTGGACCAGGAAAATGTTAATTTCCTTTCAACTGTAAATGATTTAAAAGGCGCAACAGGGCTTAATCTTGTTCCCATTACAATACCGCTTTCAGAAGGGGAAAAATTCTCATCAATAATAGATCTTTTACAGAACAAGCAGTTTAATTACAGCGGCAACTCATTCCAGGGGCAGAAAGCAGATGTGGATGGGGCCAAAAAAGATGAAGTTGAAGGCCTTCACAACAGCCTTATTGAATCAATAGTAGAAACAAATGATGAGCTTTTAAACAAATATCTTGAAGGCGAAAAAATAGATGCCTCAAGCATTAATTCAATTTTTAAAGCAGCAGTTATTGACTGCAAGGTTATACCTGTTTTTGCTGTTTCCTCGGGTAAGAATTACGGTGTGGATATACTTATGGATTATATAAATACTCTTATGCCCTCCCCGCTTGAAACAAAGCCTTTAAAGGTTAAGGATGCAGGAAAAGATACAGAGGCCGAAATTAAACCATCGCCTGACGGACCGGCTTTTGCATATGTTTTTAAAACAACTGCAGACCCTTACATTGGCAAGATGTCTATATTCAGGGTTTTCAGCGGGACAATTAAGGCCGGTTCAGCCTACCATATCTCAGGTTCAAAAAACACACATAAATTCACAAATCTTTTCAAGCTACAGGGAAAAGAGCAGACAGACGTGAGCGAGGCAACATGCGGTGATATAGTAGCAGTATCAAAAATACTTGATATATCAAATGATGACACCATATCTGCGCCGGATAAGCCGCTTGTAATGGAACAAATTACTTATCCCCAGCCAACTCTTCCAAGGGCAATACTTCCTGTAAGCAAGGGGGATGAGGAAAAAATAAGTATGGGCATTGCAAAGCTTGTCGAGGAGGACCCCACTCTTAAGACTGAGTTAAACATTGAAGTCCACCAGAATATTGTCTGGGGAATGGGGGATCTTCACCTTTCAATAGTAAAAGAAAACCTCAAGGAAAAATTTGATATTGATGTAACAATGACAGCGCCAGATGTTGCATATAAAGAGACTATTAAAAAAGATGCAAAAGCCGAATACAAATACAAGAAACAGTCCGGCGGGAGGGGCCAGTACGGCCATGTATTTATAGAAATTAAACCTTTAAAATCAGGTGAAAATTTTAAATTTGAAGACAGCATTTTCGGCGGAGCTATACCAAAAAATTATATTCCAAGTGTTGAAAAAGGCGTAAAAGAGGCCATGATATCAGGAATACTTGCAGGATATCCTGTTGTCAATGTTTATGTAAATTTGTACGACGGCTCTTTTCATACTGTTGACTCATCTGATATGGCCTTTAAAATTGCTGCATCCATGGCTTTTAAAAAAGGTATGGCAGAGTCCGGTCCTGTAATACTCGAACCTGTAATGGAGCTTGAGGTTATTGTGCCTGAAAAATATATGGGCGATATAATTGGTGATATTAATTCAAAAAGGGGTAAGATTATAACTATGACCCCATCTGAAAACAAAATGCAGATTATAAAAGCGAGCATACCTCAGTCTGAATCTTTTAATTATTCGATGGATTTAAAATCAATAACCCAGGGCAGGGGCAACTTCAGCCTTAAATTCTCCCATTATGATGAGCTGCCTGCGCACCTGGCTCAGCCGCTGATTGACAAAAAGAAGGAAGAAAAGGATAAGGAATGAGAAGGAAATACAATAAATACACAAGCATTGCGGACAGGTTCCCTTTTATTGCTTTTATTATAATATTGGGCCTTTCAATATTTTTTCTTTTTGTTTTCGCTGAAAGGTTTCCTCTTAACTTTTTTTCCGGAAGCCAGGCTTCACAAATAGTAAAGGAAACTTCCGATTATTCAATTTATATAATAAGCCCCTCAAATAAACAGGTATTTGAATTTGTAAATGAAAATGAAAGTGTGCCTGTTGAAATAAAATCAAAGGATATTGAAAATCTTGATTATAAGTTAAAGCTGCTTGCAAACGGTGAAGCAATAAGGACATTTAATTCACCGCCTTATGAATATAACTGGAACCCGCCCGGGCCGGGAGAGTATGAGATGGTGGCAAACCTTGTTGATGATAATGACCGTGTAATTGCAAGTTCAAATAGCGTAAGTTTCATTGTCCAGTATACCAGCCAGACACTGGAGACAATTGAGCGAAGCATTGACATAGAAGAGAAAAAGAAGCTGGCGCTTAAAGACGCAGTTTACAGGGCGCAGAATGGCGCCCCTATTTTCTCATTCAAATGCTACACTCCGCCGGTAATTGACGGTGTTATTGATGAATGGGATATATATGACAGGGCCCAAATTGCAAATCCGACAATAAAAAAGGAAAACTTCTCCAGCATAAAAGACTGTTCAGGAATTATTTACACTTGCTGGGATGATGATGCATTTTATTTTGCCGTTATCGTTACTGATGATGTATTTAGCCAGAATTATACAGGTAACCAGATAAATAATGGCGATAGCGTAAAGCTTGTATTTGACACTGATCTGGAAGGAGATTTTAATATTCCTTTTTACAACAGTGATGACTTTGACATAGATTTTTCACCTGGCAATTTTGCAGGCATTTTACCTGAAGCCTTTATATATTTTCCGTCAAGAGCACCCGTTGGCGTAGAAATAAAATCTGCCAAGACAGCGGGGGGTTATATTATTGAAGCAAAGATTCCCTGGGAGAATTTCATTAGTTTTGGCGCACGGGATATGCTTGTTGCGGGATTTACAGCATCAATTTTTGATACTGATAATCTTGAAACAACTGAACTTGTCGTCTCAACTTCCCCGCAATTTGAAATATATAATGTAACCATACTTGGCACAATTGTATTTATTGACGGGGGCGACCTGATGTTAACAATTAAGACAGAAGATGAAACAGGGTCCGGGGAAGAATAAAAAGAACAGAATCAAATAATGGAAAAATTCTATGCATATATACAGATTATATCACTGGCAGTTTTCCTTGCTCTTTTTACAGGAAAAGCTGTTTACTTAAGGCGCCAGAAAAAAATAAGCGCAATAAAAATCAATATTTTTACCCGGGAAGGGCTAAAGCATGTTTTTGAAATAATACTGTTTATTCTTGTAAACTTATGGACATTCAGCCTTCTTGCCTATTCATTAAAAACAGCATTCGGCACTTTTCCCAGTCTGCCGGAACTTAAGCTTTTTAACATCTTTGGTTTAAAAATTGCAGGTCTTATTTTAATAATATCAGGTTTTGTTTTTTATGTGCTTGCACTTAAAAACCTTGGAAATTCCTGGAGGCTTGGCATAGATGATAAAAATCCGGGAAAACTTGTAACAACCGGTATTTATTCTTTTTCAAGGCATCCTATTTATCTGTTTTTTAATCTGTACTTTTTAGGCACTTTTTTAATAAATGGCAATCTTGTATTTATAGTTTTTACATTTCTTTTAGGCGCAGTTCTGCACTGGCAACTTATTCGGGAAGAAAAATTCCTCCTTAAAGTGTATGAAAGGCAGTACAGAGAGTATATGTCTTCTACCGGAAGATATTTCACATTTAAATTCCTTATAAGCATTAAAAGAGTAAAATATCTTTTCAGGTTTGAAAAGGCTGAATAAACTTTTTTAATTTATGAATTTAAACAGGGTAAGGCTTTTAAAAAAGGGGCCAGGAATACCCGGGCCTGTTGTTTACTGGATGAGCAGGGACCAGAGAATACATGATAACTGGGCCCTTGTTTTTGCCGCAAAAAAAGCAGCAGGGCTTAAGTCCTCCTTAATAGTATTATTCTGCATTGTATCAGATTTTTTAGGCGCGGGACTCAGGCATTATGACTTCATGTTAAAAGGCCTTGAGCAAACCCGCAAAGCCTGCCTTTCTTACGGCATACCTTTTATGATAATAAAAGGCAGCCCGGAAAAAGAAATCCCTGCTTTTATCAAAACATCAGTTGCGTCCACTCTTGTAACAGATTTTGACCCTTTAAAAATAAAAAGGAATTGGAAAAACGCCATACTTGGCAAAACTCCTGCAGCTATATATGAAGTAGATGCCCACAATATAGTCCCCTGCTGGCATGCATCAAATAAGCTGGAATACGGCGCATACACTATAAGGCCAAAGATAAAAAAACTGCTTGGCTCATACCTTGAGGATTTTCCGGATACAGAAGAGCTTTTAAAACCGTTTAAAAATAAAAAAACACAGTCTCTGGAAAAAGAATCTGTAAAAATAAATGAAGAAAATTTAATTGCTGGTTTAAAAATAAATAACAGCCCGCCTGCGGTATCCTGGATAAAACCCGGTTACCGGCCAGCGCTTGAAATGCTTGGAAATTTTCTCCAAAAAGGCATTTATAATTATAATGAGCATAGAAACGACCCATCCCAAAATGCCCAGTCGCAGCTGTCCCCTTATGTTCATTTCGGGCAGATTTCTGCCCAGAGAATCGCTCTTGAGATACTTAAGCTGGACATAGAGGAGGCTTTAAAAGAACCCTTTCTTGAAGAACTTATAGTAAGGCGGGAGCTTTCCGATAATTACTGCTACTATAATGAAAACTACGGCTCATTTGACGGTTTTCCCTCCTGGGCAAAAGAAACGTTAAATATCCACAGGCATGACAAAAGAGACTATTTATACAGTTTTAATGAATTTGAAAATGCACAAACGCATGACGACTTGTGGAATGCTGCCCAGATTGAAATGGTAAAATACGGCAAAATGCACGGATATATGAGAATGTACTGGGCAAAGAAAATACTTGAATGGACGGCCTCTCCTGAACAGGCGCTTGAATATGCAATTTTCTTGAATGATAAATACTCTCTTGACGGAAGGGATCCTAACGGTTATACAGGGATTGCCTGGAGCATAGGCGGCGTTCATGACAGGGCATGGCGGGAAAGGAATATTTTCGGCAAAATAAGATATATGAGTTACAGTGGATGCCGCAGGAAATTTGATATAAACAAATATATTAACAAAATAGCCGGGCTTTAAAACAAGTTTGTATCATTAAATGAATATACACAGCAATACTATTCTATAAATATTCTATAACTTTCTCTATTATTGAAGAAAACTCTGCCACATTTCTTGACTCAAATTCAGAAATGAACTGCTTCCATTGTGGATTTTGCAATACTGCTTCTTCAACAGAGAGCTTTAACACCATTTTGGCCCCGCCCTGTTCAATAACCCTATTTCTTGCCTGGGGATTGTTTTCGACAGCTTTCCTGAACTGGTCCTGGACCTGGCTTTTTTCAGTTTCCGCTCTTTTTATGAGGTTTTCAATTAATGAAAGCCCATGCTGTATTGCTAATGTTTTCTGTTCCTTTTTCAAGGATTCAACTGCTATAATTGCCTTTATTCTTCTTTTGAGTTCATTATTTTCAAGATTAAATTTCAGTGAATCAATAAGGTTTAACTGGACCATTTTTAAAAGAGACTGCTTTTCTTCTTTAAGTTTATTCCACAAATCTTCAGGTTTTAGCATATTTTTATAAAATCCTGACATTACCGGTTCAAGTTTTTTTCTGTTTTCTATTTCCTCTTTCTCTTCATCAGAAAGATCGTCCAGCAGCGCGGCTTTTTCCATTGCAATCTCAATTGCTGTTTTAATCTTTTCTCCCATAATTTCTCCTGTTTATTAAATGCCCAAATAATTTTTCATTATAAATACTTTTAACAATAATATACTGTTTTTTAGCAGCATTCTGCAAGCATGCTTATTTTTTAAAAAGGTTTAAAAACCTGTCCTGGTAGTGGTCAAAGAGACCCCAGTTGTCTATCTCTTCTTTTAAATTCTTTGCGTCTATCTCCCCTTTTTTATAAAGAATAAAGAGTTTTTCAATTTCCCTCTTGGCAATTAATGGAATACCATCATAGTCTTTTGCCAGT
>VGAZ01000065.1 GCA_016870615.1 Actinomycetota bacterium
AATATTTCTTTTTACTTTTTTAATGAAATTTAAACTTTTTTAATAATACCCCCTTTCTTCAACAATTTCATAAATAATTTCAAGATTTTTAATTGGTGTATTTGCAGGCATCGCATCAGCGCTGCCAAGTATGAAATTCCCATAAGGCTTCATATCACCTATTAACTTTTCTACATTTTCTCTCAGGATATTTTCATCTTTTGACGTAATAATAGTCGGGTCTATGCCCCCTGTAAGGATTATATCTTTTCCCGCCTGTCTCCTTACATCCAGAAACTCCACATTTCCGGTGGGATATGAAGACATATCAGTGATTCCATCAATGCCTGTATTAATAATATCATCTATGAGGTCACTTATAAGTCCGCAGGCATGCAACAATATCGTTTTGTCATTTTCATGGGCAATTTCAGCGTACTTTCTCAAAACCGGCTGAATATATTTTTTAAAAATTTCCGGAGAATATAGTCCTGTGCCTGCATCCTCCCATACTACAAGAAGAGGTGAAGTAGATTTGGCAGCGATCTTATAAGCTTCAAGATTTTTAGCAAACATACAATCCATAATCTCTTCCATTTGAACCTTATAATCATTGAGTAAATAGTGAAAATCCGAAATGCCAGTATATTCTTCCATAAGTTCAATAACTGCAGAACCGGGAACTCCAGCCGCCACTATTCCGTCTTTGCCTATAAAATCATCTTCCTTTTCTATATCATCATAATTTGGGATATAAGTGATATCTTCATACATAAATTTTAATATTTTTAAATCTTCAATTTTTTTAATAAAGAATTCATCCTGGAAGATCGTCCTGGAAGAGGGCAGGTTTTTATAGGATGTTTTTAGATTCCCGATTGGGGTCTCAAAAAACTTTTCAATTGTTTTTACTTCTGGGCTCCTGTATTTATAAAGTGAAAACACACCATAGACCTCAGCCTGCCAGTTATCCTTTTCTTCAGGAACTTCTATCTCTTTTCCATTAATAAATGTTTTTACTGAAACATTCGGGGAATATACCTTATAGGCACCAACTGTGTTTTTTGCAATAATATCTATATTATATTTTTTACAAAAACCCACTACTCCAAGCTCCCTTATATTATCAGGCTGGGCATTTAAAAAATTGTATTCTATAAGGGGCGCCCATGGAACTCTATCGGGTTTTTCCCTTTTTAATGTTTTTATTAATCTTTCACGTCCATTCATCTTGGCCTGCCTAAAATAAATTTTAAACCAGAGAACATTTCCTTATTTTAAATTCATTCTTCTTATCAAGTTATAATCTTTATCTTTAAAAAGTATATTTATGTATTTTGTTGCTGCACCCCATGCAGCATTATATTCATCCAGTTCACTTTTTATTACCTTTGTTTTTTTTGAAACAACCTCAAGGGCGCGCATATGTACTATTCTTTTTATGGCATTTATCATAATTTCACCTGACTGGGAAATCCCTCCCCCGAGCACTACAAGTTCAGTTCCAAAAAGATTAAGCGCAGCGGCTATTGCAATTCCGATATACTCACCGGTCCTGTTTATAATATAATAAGCAAATTTATCCCCAGCATTTGCAGCATCTGAAATATCCTCTACAGTTAGCTTTGAAATATCACCTTGCACTTTTGTAATCAATGAGGTGGCGATTTTATTTTTTATACCATCAGTTGCCCTTTTTAATATTCCTGAACTTGAAGCTATAGCTTCAAGACAACCCTTATTTCCACAGTTGCATATTGGGCCGTCTTCAGCAACAGTTATATGCCCAAGCTCCCCGGAAAGGCCATTGCTGCCCCTGTATATTTTCCCGTTTACATAAATGCCAAGTCCTATGCCTTTTCCGAGCCCTACAAAAAGGAAATTCTCATAATTTTTTGCCGCACCATAATGTTTTTCTGCAACTGTCATGCATCGCACGCTGTCATCTACAAAAGTATGTATACCTGTTTTTTCTTCTATGTATTTTTTAATATAAAAATCATTAAGCGCGTCAATATTTGGGCAATAAACACTTTTACCATTATCTGAATCTATTATCCCTGAAATACTTAGGCCTGCTCCATATATTTTACCGGGTGCTACACCTGAATCTTTGATAACATTGTTTATATTTTCCAATATATCCTGCATCAGCTTGTTTTCAGAGTTTGCAAATTCATTTTTCTTTTTAATCTTAAAAACTATATTGCCGCTAATATCAGTTAAAAGGAATCTTAAATTCTCTCCTCCAATATCAACACCAACCAGAAATCCAGCTTTACTATTAATCCTGTAAAGCTTTGGTTTTCTGCCTCCCGATGAGAGATCATCCCCGGAAACCTCCAATAATCCTGCGGATAGATGAAGCTCATTTATTAAATGTGATACAGTTGTCAGGTTAAAGTTAAGCATTCGGGATACAAACTGCTTTGTGGCTACACCTTCATTTCTTATAACATTAAGTACATTCAACTTCAGGCATATATTGTTTATATCGTAATTTATGGTTTCTGCAGATAACACAATTTCACCTGATTAATAATAGTGATAATGTTTAAATTTTATCTGAAAAATCATTTAAAAAAAGACCTTTATATTTTTTATAATCTAAATTTATTTATTCTGCCTTATTTAAAAAAATATTAATAAAAGTTACATTTATAAATTCTTTTTTAATTTGCTTTTAGCTTTTCAAGTGCCTTTTTATGAAATGCTTTAGCCATATCTGTTATTTCTTTTGTCTGCTCTGCTGATATAAAAGGCATATTATTTTCTGAAAGTATTTTTCTTACCTCATCTGCAGCAACATCTCTCATACTCTTAGCACCCATTGCTTTCCAGGAGCTGTGTACATTACGGTCTGTTATTTTCGGTACCCAGTAATGTTTCCTTACATATTCTGAAGTCTCTTTAAATGTCAGGAAATGAGCACTTTTTGGGCCGACTTTTCTGAGAAGATCCACAGACAGTGTTTCATCATTGACTGCCACACCTTCCAGCATTTTAAAAGCTGCCCCCATTATTTCATTGTCAATTACGCATTGTTCATAACTTGCAGTAAGCATCATTTCCATCATTCCAAAGGATAGATGTATAAAATTGGTACCGGCAAGTGCATTGCTTAACACCTGCATGGCACGCTCATATCCTGCCTGCGCATCAGGTATTTTTGCATCTATTCCGGTTCCGCCCTGAAAAGGAAGGTTGTAATAATGAGCAACCTGGGCAGTGGCACAATGCAAAAGGTTTGTTTCTGGCGCAGCCCCGGAATATCCTCCTGTGCTCATGTCCATGAGTCCTGATGCTATTGAATATATGCAGGGTGTTCCGGGATTTACAAGCTGAGCAAGTACTATGCCTGCAAGGACATTTGCATTTTGCTCAACAAGAGTACCTGCAACAGGTGCCGGAGTTGTGCCGCCCAGCATTGCATCAACTTCCACATAAACAGGGATATTATTCTTTGCAGCTTCTATTAAGACTTCACTGTTTACTTTTTCATGCTGAAGAGGGCTCACCATGCATACAACTTCTGTAAACATGGGATTCTTTCTTACAGCTTCTTCGCTTCCCTGAAGCACCGCAGCCAATTTTATCTGTTCAAGCACTCCATCAGCGCCTGTCTGTGACTGTGAATAATAATTCCTGGATGTATATGGAAATGTGCCTGCAAAAAGCATCCTGTCAACGCCATATTCCTCAAGATCAGAAGGGATAACAATTGCATGCATTATATGCAGATGCTGCAGCCTGTCAAGAAGTATAGTAAATTTAATAAGATCATCAAATAAAGCCGGCCTGTAGTTTCCGTCAAGATCAAGTACATTTAAAGCTGACGAGCCACCAATGGTATAAACTCTTTCCGTATCAACCTTGACATCAAAATCTTCATTTTTACCGTGAAGGGTAAATCTTGAAGGTGCTGACAGGAGAGCTTTATTTAAAAGCTGTTCATCGATTTTTACAATTGAATTTTTATAATCAACCTTGGCGCCAGAACTGGAAAATATCTCAAGAGCTGGCTCATGTTCCATCTTTATGCCGATTTCACTCAGTATTTCAAGTGTTGCAAAATGAATAGCATCCAGGTCATCTTCACTCAAAAAATTTAAAAATCCGCCTTTTAATCCTCTTATAGACATTGATACCTCCAAAGGGTTAATAATTTACTTTAATAAAACTTTATTTAATAATTCATAATTACTGTTTATATATCATCAGCTTTTCATAAGCCTTTCAGCAAGTTTTACCGCTTCCACTGCATCATCCGCATAACCGTCAGCGCCAATCCTCTCAGCATGTTCTTGTGTAACAGGCGAGCCACCAACCATGATTTTTATTTTATCCCTTAAACCCCTGGCTTTGAGATCTTCAATTACTTTACCCTGATAGGGCATTGTGATTGGCAGGAGTGCAGACATAGCAAGTATTTCGGCTCCTTCTTCAACAATTTTATTTATGAAAACCTCAGATTCCACATCAACACCCAGATCTGTTACAGTAAAGCCTTTGGCAGTCAGTAGAGAGGCAACAATGGATTTGCCTATTTCATGTATGTCTCCCTTGACTGTACCTATTACCACTTTACCTGAAGATTTTCTCTCAACACCTTTTTCCCTTATATCCTTTTCAAATACTTCAAGGGCATTTTTCATGGCATTTGCGCTTCTCATAAGGTCGGGCAGGAAATATTCTTTTTTGCCGAATCTCTCACCGACAAGCTCTATTGCAGGAACAAGATAACTGTTTATTGCATCCATTGGATCGATATTGTTCTCAAGAGCTTTATTAGCAAGTTCACCTGTCTGTTCAAAATCCCCGTTTAAAACATTTTCATAGAGCTGTTTGTATATATCGTCTGAAGCCATATTTTTCCTTTCTTGTTTGTTTAAATTCTAAATAGTCTGCTGATTTTTTTCTCATTTTTTATAAAGTCTTTTATTAAAAATTTAAATATAAAAACTTTTTAGAATAAAACACTCTTTCTATTTAATTTATAAATATTTAATATTTAATCGGATAATCTCTGTATTTATTGACTGCATTATAAAAAGCCTCAATATTTTCAAATGGCACATCGAGCTGAATATTGTGTGTAGGTGCAAGTAAAAAACCGCCATTGGGTCCGCACGCCTTAATCCTTTCCCTTACTTCCTTTTCAACGTCTTCAGGAGTCCCGAATGGCAGTGTCTGCTGTGTGCTGATTGTGCCCCACATCCCTATCCTGCTTCCATATTTCTTTTTTATTTCAGCAGGGCTCATCGATTCAGGCTGGATTGGGTTTAACAGGTCGACACCGGCTTCAATAAGATCATCAATAATGGGCTCAATATAGCCATCGCTGTGGAATGCGATTTTTATGTTTTTATTCTTTGTCTTTAAGCTGTTTATCATATACCCCATCTTGGGTTTTACCATCTCACGGAAGATTTCAGGAGACATAAGCATTTTATGCTCACCTCCCAGATCATCAGCAAGCCATAAAAGGTCCGCCCCTCTTTCTATCAACTTATAGCCAAGTTTCAAATGGTAATCAACAGACATATCCATTATTTTATGAGCTATATCCTTATTGGCCACTATATCTATAAGGCTCTGGGTTATTCCCCTAAGATATTTCAGGGCTTCAAAAATCGAGCAGTCTATTATTCCGCAAATATAATGGGACTTGCCATAATTTTTTATTACCTCTTCAGCATATGACATATCTTCATTATCCGGGTCCGGCGGGATATAGCTGTCAATTTTACTGTCATCAGCAAGGGGAAAACCCACTATCTCGGTATAATAGCCTGTGCCATTCTTTGTAATATATGGTATTTTTTTCCATTTTATGCCCCAGTCATCAAAATATGTTTCAGAATCAGTGTCCCTGTAGTAACCTGTAGAAAGCCCGTAAGTTAAAAGCAGCATGTCGTGGCCAAATAAAATATCAAGCTCTGTCATGCCCTGGTATTTCTCTGTGGTCTTGCCCTTTATATTTGCAATCTCCTTTGAATATTTTTCCCGTAAAATCTTATCGACTTCTGGAACAAAAGTTGCCTGGAAAGGCACCCTGTCTGGCTCCTTATGCTCCATTGCAATCTGCATTCTTTCCTTTGAAGTAATCATCAATTTAGCTATACTCCCTTCCAGTTTTTAAAAATGTTAATATATTTTCAACAGGTGTTCCGGGTGTTATGGGGCTCCCATTACAAATAATAAAATTGTTTTTAGAACCCTGGACCTGCTTTAACACCTCTTTCTCAATGTCTTTGGCTTCTGCATCATGAAGCATAAAAATAGAGTCAAGGTTTCCAAATACACAGACCCGATCCCCAATTTTTTTTCTTATATACCCTATATCAAGATGGAAATTTTTTTTGGATTCTTCTACCATAAGGCCACTTATATTTATTTCAGTGAGATCTTCAAGTAAAGGGTTTATATCTCCGGTAAAATAACACAGCGGGAAAAGACCCATTTGCTTTACCTCAGCAAAAAAACTCCTGTGTATATGTTTTACAAATTTCCTGTATATATCCGGGTTTGCCATATCCGGAGATATATAAGCTTCAGAGATTGAAAATGCATGCGCACCTTTTTTTGCATAGGCTTTTGCCCATTCAAGCTGTTCCTGGTAACATCTTTCAAGAAGGTAACGCATGCCGCCAGGATAATCATAAAATGCAATAAGCCCCTGCTCAAATCCGGTATATCCGGTAAGCGGGTCAAAAATCTCACATATTGCTGAAGGGATGTGCACGTTTATAAAAACCTCATGTCCGTATTCCTTTGAAATCTCCTCAAGGTGGTCCGTATAGCCGAGGGAGATTATCTCTTCCGCACTCATATGTATATATTTTTTTATGTAATCATCGATTTTTATTTTGCTTGACAGGTCGACGTTGGGTTTATGGCATCTTGAACCAAGCAGGTAATCAGGAAAATCAACTATTTCTTCATCGCTGGAGCTGTTTGTTGAAAAATATTTGTCCTCTTTTTTTAACTGTCTTAAAGAATCATTTATCACAATATATTGCTTGCCGTTCTTAGCCACAATTTCTGAGTCTTTAAAATAACGTGGAGTGCCTATATGAAGATGAAGCCAGTCTGGTTTAAACTTCTCAAAGAATTCAATATAGACATCTGCTACACTGCCTCCATCCTGCCATCCGTCTTTCTTATAATCCAGGCCCAAAACCTCATATTTATAAATTCCCCACCAGTGGGGAGCTACAGGGCATCTTTCTGTTTTTTTTAGTTCCAGCGTATCGCTGAATATTTCTTTTGAAGTTTTTTCAATACTCATAGACTTCTTTACTCCATATATATTTATTTAGCATTTCTTTTTATAAATGGTTTAATATTTGCCGTATTTTCTTCCTGCCTGCACCATTGCAAAGATATTTTCAAAAGGTGTGTCTTTTAAAACTCCGTCTCCGGAGGCAAGAGTAAAACCCCCGCCTTTGCCGGCAGCTTTTATGCATTGTTTAACTGCATTTTCGATATCCTCTGCATTTCCCTCACATAAAGGAAAAAATGGGTCAATGCCTCCTTTAAGGGCAAGCCTTGTGCCGAACTTATTTTTTACCTGCTCAAGATCAAAATCTCCACGGGGGCTGCTTTCAAGAGGGCATATCATATTGACTCCGCTGTTTACTATATCTTCAAGCAAGGCCATACCTTTTCCGTGAAGATGATAATGGAAAATCTTATTATGTTTTGATGCTATTTTCCCAATTGCCTGAAGCAGCGGAAGGTCCCATTTTTTAAATAGAGCAGGGCTGATTGTATCAAGGCTTGAGGTTCCACAATTTATGAAAACACTATCAACGTTTGTTTTTGATATTATCTCTTCTGCTACACCACACAGATATTGGATGTATCTTTTTTGAACAGGTATAAAAAAATCTTCATTGTCTTTTAAATCAAGAATTGCCTGGACTGCGCCGCCTTCACGGAACATGGTCAGAAATTCAAAAAAAGTGTTTCCTATTATCCCTTCACAAATACCATGCTGGCCTGTATTATCATATGCTTCCTGTATAATGCCATAATCAAGCTCAGAGGGCTCATCAAAAAAGTACTCTTCAAGTTTTGGCAAATCTTCAAATAAATTCTTTACAGGTTTTTCAAATGACCAGAGGTCATAATCAAACACGGAATGCTTTGTTTCATGCATGAAACCCTTTGATGTTTTATATTTGACCTTGGTAATAATCAGTTCAGGATTTTCAAAAAAGGAATTTGATTCAATCATGTTTATTTGCCTGCCTGAAGGGCCTGGCTCTACAGGAATCCATGCTTCACAAGAAAAATATTTATACGCTTCAAGCTGTGCTTTCCAAAGGGGCATTTTTGAAAAAGATGTGCCTCCAACCTCCCAAAAAGGTCTTCCTGATACCCTGATGGGAATCACATCCCAGAGCTCAGGTGAAACCGGCACCATGTCAGGCTGCCTGTTCCTGAATGCTGCAGTAATCCTTTCTTTTGGTGTCATATAATTGCCCTTTTAAAATTATATGAGATAATGCTAATAAGATATGAAATTTTTTTTACTAAAGCTTTAAAAAATACTTTAGTATTTAAAAACACTAAAGTATTATTTTCTTGACTTTTAGCATATCTGCAAGATAAGAAAGCTCTTCTGATATATTACCATGAACAACAGCCCAATGGTGACTTGTTCCATTAATTGAGCTGGCATTTAGAAAATCTTTCAAATCAGGTTCTAATTTTACGTAGAAATGGGGATATCCATCAAACCTTAATTCTCCCCCAAGAGATTCACCATTTAATATTGTCATCTGGAAGCTGTCGTAATTTGATATGAAATTCAGGATTGTAACTTTTCCAGGTTTACCAATAAACTCCATCCATACTCCACTTATATTTGAAGTAGCGTCCATAAGCTCGAGATCCGGCGTGATTGTAACTGCTTTGTCTTCTTTTGCTAAAAGATAATTGGATGGCCCGGCATGACCTGCGCCGATAGTGTTTGTATCATAGTCAAGATTAAAAATTTCTGTAAACATTACTGGTTTATCTGTAAGTTTATGCAACATTAACATTCCTGTAGTTCCGCCAAGATCTCCTTCATTGCCTACCACAACATCAGATTTTGCTAGTTTTTCTGTGTACAAACAGGGCCTTAAGCCTACCACTTCATGCAGCTCCGGAATAAGATCGCTTAAAGCTATGCCATCAAGATTGTTTTCAAATATTATTTTTTCAAAACCCAAAGCTACCCTTGCAGCAAGGGAAAGATTATCCTGGGAAACCCTTTGATCAATAATAAATTTTTGTTTTATTTCATCTAAATAAGAAATTACTTCTTTATCTGAAATAGAGTCTGCTGCCTTTTTTAATTGTAAACATGATATGTATTCAACCGCTGGGCCAATTTGTGAATAAAGTTTAAATTCGTCGATATAAGTGGTGATCATCTGGAAATTACGGTAAGGTAAAATACCGAGTTTAGATCTTTTTAACTCTTTATATGTTTTTGATGCTTTAATTATTTTATTAATTTTATCCACAGCTGCATTTTCAAAAATACTACCAAATACATAAAAAGGTTTTATGCCCATCTTAACAACTGTATTAAAACCCTGAACTGTGCCAACAATTCCTGAATTCTTAAACAAAGTCATAATATCGCTTCTAACAGGAGAATTTTTGTAATTAGTGACTCCCCAGATTATTGAAGGTTTTATCGCCATAAAATCTTTAAAAGCAAGTAAGTATTCGTCTTCTGTCCAGACAGGGCTGCAAAAGACAGCAGCATCAAAATCTTCGGCCAGACATTTATTTGCTGTATTCCAAGCCTTTTCCATAGAAGTCACCGGCGGGAAATCTATTACCTCATTCTCTTTTGAAAGAACTTCTTTAATGCTTGTTGTGTCACGATTTAAAAAATCCAGGAATTGCCTGGAGGTATCAG
>VGAZ01000066.1 GCA_016870615.1 Actinomycetota bacterium
AATCTCACAGCATTCCACAAAACGGGTGCGGTCTGCCATTCATCAACCAACCGTGGGGGTTTTCCCTCTAAAAGTTTTGATGGCCTTGTATCCGCAAGCAATTTATACTCTTGAGCATGATCGGGGTCCTGCATATATATAATGCTCGCTGCAGCTTCTTCAGCAGTTCGAGTTTTGCCACACCATTTAGGACCAACAATCAAAACCGCACCGGATGTTTCCAGTGAAAGCTTCAGTTTTTCATCTGCAATTCGTATTAAATATTTTTTTCCCATAATACAGATCTTCCTTTTGATTTTAAATAAATCATATATCTCACTTCCCGATTTATCAAACTTCTATTTCCCGATTTGTCATAATCCTGCCTCCAGATTTGTCATAAGGTGAATTCGATTTATAAGAACTTATAAGAACTTCCTTTTGGATCCCTCAAGTATAAATATGGTATGTGACGGGATAATTTAACTTATAAGAACTTCCTTTTGGATCCCTCAAGTATAAATATGGTATGTGACGGGATAATTTACTTAAAACAGGTAATGCACTTACCAAAAAGGATAAATTTATAATAAACAAGGGATTTTGGATAAAAAATAAGCAAAAATATTACTGTAGTAATATATTTTATGTGAAACCAGGATTAAACATTTATAACTTCATCTTTTTCTACCAGTATTAAATCCTTTCGGGTGCCGGCATAACTTAACAGTTTATCTGTAAAACCACTTTTTGAAAAAAGTATAAATTTCTCTTTCCTTGAGGCATTGTTCCAGCTTAAAAAGCTGCTTTTTTCTTTTAAACTTTCCAGGATATTTATGCCGATTTTCTTATTTGACCATTTGGCTTCTCCGAAAAGAATCTGGTTATTTTCTTCATCTATTGCAACCAGATCTATCTCATACTGTTTTTTACAGATAATGTCCCACCATCTGCCAATTTGGTTAAATTCAAAAACTTTTTTTAATTTGATTCTTAGAATTTCACGGCAAAGGCCCTGGTAAGCCAATGTTATTGTTGACTGGAAGTTCTCATTGAAGTATTTCAGGACTTTATCCACATATCCCATCTCCAGCTCGCTCTTAAATGGAAAAACAAATTTAAACCAGAAATTAAAAAATGGATCTGTTATTTTATAAACGCCTTTCCTTGATTTTTCAGGGTTTTTTTCTGTAACAGGTACTTCCTTTTGTATTATCTGTAATTCTTGCAGTACATAAAGGTATTTATGCATGGAAGTTTTAGCAACTCCTGTATAGTTTATTATTTCACCAAATTTTGTTTTGCCAAGAGATAATGCCTTAAGTACTGCAAAGTATATTCTGAGCTCTGAGAGTTCCTCGCTCAATATTATTTCACCCTCATTGTAAAGTACTGAGTTTTTGTTAAAAACATTATCTGCCAGGTTTTCAATAAAAGGCTTTGACTGTGCAAACTGTTTTAAGTAAAACGGGATACCACCGCAAATGGCATAGATATTTAAGAATCTGCTAAAATCCAGTTTTGGAAAAAAATTCCAGGCGTCATAAAAACCAAGCGGCTTTAAGAATACCTGGCCTGTTTTTCTTCCATAAAGAGGGGAGCTGTAATTAATAGTCTCTTTTAACATCATGGAAATACTTGAGCCGCATAAAATTAAAAAAACCGGCAGTTCCTTTAAAATTTCATCCCAGCCTTTTTGAAAAATTGAAGCAATTGCAGCATTAGAAGAACACAGGTACGGAAATTCATCTATAGCTATTATAATATTATTGTATCGGGGTTTTTTTAATGTTTCTTTTAAAGACTCTTTCAGCAAGTCAAAAAATTGGTAAAAGTCCCTGAAACCATTTTCAGCAAGTATGATATTATTAAATTTTTGCCCCACAATTCTTGCAAGATTGTATAAATTTTCTTTTTCTGTTGTTTTATCACATAAAAAGTATATTGAATTCTTGTCTTTGACAAACTCCTTGATAAGTTCAGTTTTGCCTGTCCTTCTTCTGCCATAAATTATTATTAATTGAGCTTCAGGATTTTTGCAGCGATTGTTTAAAAATTTTAATTCCTCTTCCCTGCCAATGAATTTGTTCATTTATTTATGTTTACCTTTTCTTTGTATTGTTTTTATAACCTGAATATCATTTTGCCCTTTTTTATTATAAATAACCGTTATAAAATTATAACAGTCTACTTCTAAGTAGTCTACTTTATAGCAGACTTTATGTCAATATAAAATTTTTATAGGAATTTGCTTTTGCATCCCCCAGGTATAAATATGATATATGGCGGGATAATTTACTTAAAACCTGTAATGCACTTGCCGGAAAGGATGAATTTATAATAAACAAGGGATTATAGAGAAAAAATAAGCAAAAATATTATTATGGTAAGATATTTTATGTGAAACCAGGATTGCGCCAGCGGATTTTAGGCAAGGTTTTATTTGAGAGAATTTTAACTTTTAAGAATATGCAGGAGTAAAAAAGAAAATACATTGACAGCAGTACTATTCATATATAATATATTATTATTTAGTAATATATATTTATAAGGAGTAGACTATGAAAAAGCTTACAATGACATTTATTATTATTGCAGTTTTGGTACTTTCTGTTTCCGTATTTTCTTTTACTGCCTGTAAGACACAAGAAATAGCAGAAAAAGAAATGTCTGCAGAGACCATGGCTGAAGAAGAATCCACAACAGGTTATATGGATATTTCAGTCCAGGAGGCAAAAAAAATGATTGATGAAAATCCTGACCTAATCATAATAGATGTCTCCCCCAAATATGCAGAGGGCCATATTCCTGGCGCCGTCCATTATTATTTTGCTGATGGTTCCCTTGAAAAAGCAATACCGTCGCTTGATCCTGAAGCAAAGTACCTTGTATACTGCCATGTTGATAGTGTTGCGATTGCCGGCGCACAGGCACTTGTTGATGCCGGTTTTAAAAATGTTTACAGGCTTGAAGGCAATTATGCTGCCTGGGTTGATGCCGGATATCCTGTGGAAAAATAATTTGGGAAAGTTTTCTTATTCCCTGAATGCATCGCGAAGCAGTACGCTTTGCTGTTCAAAAGCTTTACGCGGATTCCTGCTGTCTTTCATAAGGGAAATTTCCTGGGTAATAAGCCTTGCAAGATTTAAAATATGGGCGTCGCGTTTCTTTGATTCTGAAATATATAAGGGATGATCCCTGTTTATATAAATTATATTGTTTTCAGAAAAGGACTCGGCGCCATCTGTCCCAAAATGGTCAAGGCAGCACACAACGCCAGTGTTGCCTATTTTAATTTTCCTGACTATGGCATTTGGAGTCATTAGATTTGCTTTTGGCTTATTTTTTCCTTTTTTACGGGCCTTTTTCTCTTTATCTTTTTGCCCGTCAACAGTTTTTATATTAGCACCTTCCTCTTCTTTTTTCACAACCCCGCTTTCACCAACTGCCCCTGCTCCATCAGAAAGAGGAGCCTGGCCAAATGGAGAGAGATCCGGGTGGGCAAGAAGTGACTTTTGTATCCGCTCAAGCGCCTCTTTTACTGCCCTTCCTGTGGCAATATTTTCCCTTTTATTTGAAAGCTGGCCTAAAACGCTTTTTACCTCTGCCATGACCCTTGTCATTGCTTCAATAAATGATTTATACTCATCAGTATCAATTAAGAACCCGCTTCTGTCGCTTGTTATTTTTAAAAAGTCAGCGTGCACCTCACCCTTTATCCTGGCTATGTCCTTTCCCCAGGTCTGCATGCCAAACAATTCCCTTTTTATCGTCACATTTTTAACTTTGCATTCTATTCCAAGATTTTCTGTGGTGGCAGACGAAACTGGCAGTATAACTATCTGCCCGTCTATTACTCCAAATTTTGTAGCCTCCATAAACGGTATCCTGTGGCCGGATAGCCTTGGGGATTCAAGCTTTTCACCATTTACAAATACATTAAAATTTGGGGCGCTCAGTGGTATTGCTTCAACAAGCCTTTTTCTTACTTCAGCAGGGTCAAAAGTCTTGGTTAAATTTTCAAGTATGACAGTTGTGCCATTTGACTTTCTTGAGCTTTCCGGATTTATTTCAAGCGGTATTTCCCATTTCTTTTTTTTTGCCTGCCACATATTTTTATCAAACGTAACTGTGGCACAAAAGTCATCTTTTTTTGTATTGACTTTAAAAATATCGCATGCAGATAGCGATGCAAATTTTCCTATTCCAAACTGCCCGATAAAATCCCTGTTATATATTTTTGATTTTTGTTTTTCCTTCTTTAAAGCAGAACCTATTGAAAAATACTGCTTCAGTCCCTCAAGATCCATTCCAAGGCCATTATCATCAACTGATATTTCAACATCTGAAATAGAAACTGAAACTTTTGTGGCATCTGCATCATAGGCATTGTTTACAAGCTCTCTTATAAGCTCAATGCTTTCACTGTAAAGCTGCTCGCCTATAGTTATAAGATGGCTCTTATCAACAACAACAGGCAATGTATAAATTTGTTTTTCTTGCTCTTTTTTGTCCATAATTAAATCTCTTTTTCTTTATTTTTTATTTTCGAAAAAAATATTTTTATTTATCAGCCATCTTTGCCTGGTTCCCCAATCGTCAATACCTCCTTCTTCTCTTTTAACTACAGTTGCTGGGTGCACCAATGTTAATGACCCATCATATCTGTATGGAACCCAACCGGGCTTATCTATTTTAATTGTCCTCAACAAATTTTCTTTCTTATTCATTAAGTTTTGCTACTTTCTTGTTTTCCAAATAGAGCTGGGAATCAAGATAGCTATTGAAATTCAAACTACAATTAACATTCTATTGTTTTATATCATTTCTATATTTTTTAATTCTTTAACTATTTTTAATTACATATATTTGTAATGAAGTTACTATTATAATTAAATTATTACATATATTAATTAATTATTTGTCATGTTTGGATCTTTAATATATTATACCAAACAACTGGTAAAATATTGAAAATGGGAATAAAGATAGTATAATTACTGACACAAAAAACCCCGGAAATTATTTTACTTTCATTTTTTCTGCAATTTCATTAAGATATACCCACCTGGCCATTTTAGCGTCAAGTTCTTCGACCAGGGCCTTATGCTTTTCTGAGAGTTCCCGCGCTTTTACATGATTGGACCAGTTTTTGCTTATCTCCTCTGAAACAGCTGTAATATCTGATTCAAGTTTTTCAATTATGCCCTCTATCTGCAAAAACTCCCTGCTTTCTGAATAGGTGAACCTAGCTTTTTGCTCTACTGCAGATCCAGTTTTAAATGTGTTAGAAGGTTTTTTTACTTTTCCGGGAAGCTGGACAAGGCTTGAGAGATATTCTTCTGCGCTGTTGTATTGCCTTATGGTTCCACCGCTTTTTATTGCCAGAATTTTATCGGTTGTCTTGTCAAGAAAATACCTGTCATGCGATGCTGTAATGACAACACCCCTGAAATACTCAAGGTATTCTTCCAGCACTTCGAGTGTCTGTATGTCAAGATCATTGGTGGGTTCGTCAAGCAGCAGCACATTGGGTTGCTGCATGAGCACTTTAGCAAGGCTAAGGCGGCGCCTTTCACCACCAGAAAGGTTTTTTATGAGGCTGTATTGCTGGTTTGTATCAAAAAGGAATCTTTCAAGCATTTGCCCGGCAGATATTGAAGAGCCATCGTTTGAAACGACATATTGGGCAGTTTCTTTTATATAGTCAATCATCCGCATTAAGTCATCCATATCTTCATTGTCCTGCCGGTAAAATGCTGTTTTTACCGTGCTGCCCACTTCTACTGTTCCGCTGTCTGGAGCAAGCGTTTGCGCCATGATATTTAAAAGAACAGTCTTGCCAGAACCGTTTGGGCCCGCAATGCCTATGCGGTCACCTGGGCTTACAATATATGTAAAACCGCTTATGACTTTTTTGGAGCCAAATGATTTTGACACATTTTTAAGTTCAATGACTTTATTGCCAAGTCTTCTGTAAGCAACAGGCAGTTCAATTTCAGATGAAGCGGTTTCTTTTTTTACTGCACTTATTTCTACAAATCTTTTAATTCTTGCTTTTTGTTTTGTTGTCCTTGCTTTAGCGCCGCGTCTTATCCATGCAAGCTCACTTATATAGAGTCGCCTTCTTTTTTCCTCTATCCTGTTTTGGGCCTCTTGCCTCAATGTCTTTTTTTCCAGGAAATATTCAAAATTTCCTTCATAGGCATATATCCTGCCCTTATCTATTTCCAGTATGCGGTTTACCACCCTGTTTAAAAAATATCGGTCATGGGTGACCAGCAGAAGGGCGTTTTTATATTGTGCGAGATAATCCTCAAGCCACTTGATTGTTTCCAGGTCAATGTGGTTTGTCGGTTCATCAAGTATCAGCAGGCCTGAAGGATGTATTAAAGCCTGAGCAAGAGCTACTCTTTTTTGCTGGCCGCCAGATAATTTATTTAAATAAGCGCCAGGTTCAAGTATTTTAAGCCTGTCCAGTATTGCCCTGGCCCTTGATTCAAAATCCCATGCACCTGCCTGGTCCATTTTTGCTGCAAGAGCTGGGAGTTTTTCCTGCAAGCTTACATCACTTGGGTTTGCGGAAACCTGTTTTAATGCATTTTCATATTCTAAGATAATTTTCATTGAGGGGTGGGCGCCTTTTAACACGTACTCCATTACTGTTTCATTTTTTTCAAAGTGAAGCGTCTGGGCAAGGCACTGAACCGAAAAGCCTGAGGTTTTTACAATACTTCCGGAGTCCGGTTTTATTTCCTGGCTGATGAGTTTTAAAAAAGTCGACTTTCCGGTGCCATTTATGCCTACAAGTCCTATGCGGTCATTTTTATTTATCCCGAATGACACATTTTCAAACAAGGTCTTTTCATTAAATGCTTTAGTGACGTTTTCCATCGAAAGAATGTTCATCTGCAAACCCCCCGTAAATTATATGCAATAACACTCATAAAATAAAACGGTAACAGGATCTTCTAAAATTCTTGCATATTTTAATTTCAGCTCTTATTCTTTCTTATAAAAAGCTTAAAAAGCATTTTTATTAATGGGTTCATGTAGCGTCTTTTTTCAGTAAAGTATGTCATGTAAAGATTTAAGCACCTGAGGCTGTAAACAAATGTTACAAGCAGCATAAAAACGGCCCACTATCGCCGACGCTTATACACAAATCAGGTTCACATGTTTTTACCTTATTAAGTATATCCTTAAAGACATCGCTCTGCGGCAAAGTCTTATCAGGAGGATTGCTATCACCGGTTACTGCAAACCTGATGGGGATTACTTCTGCTGGTTGAATTATTTCTGTTTCTTCAGCCAAATCAGTTATTTCACCTGTAGCTTCTGTTTCTTCAGAAAAACCAGTTGCTGCTTCAGCTTCGATTAATGCAGAAGCCTCAGCTTCCATTGACCAGGTTTCCACCGATTCATTTTCTGATGCAACAGTTTCTCCGGCAATTGTTTCATATTTGAAATTGGAATATTAGCCAACCCTGTTTTTGAATATGATATAATCATTAATATGAGATTTCCGGAAAAATTCATTTTTGGCACTTCAACATCTGCCTTTCAGATCGAAGGCGGCAGCCAGACTGAGTGGCGCGGTTTCAGGGGCCAAGACGGGACTTTTATAGGAAATGCCATCGACCACTATTGGCAGCTTAAAGAAGACCTTGAGTATATATTATATTTAGGAAATGGCTACAGGTTTTCCATGGACTGGTCAAGGCTTCAAAAAGCTCCATACTCCGCACTTGACAGCAAAGAAGTAAAGCATTACAAAATATTGTTTGATAGCCTTAAAGATAATAATAAGAAAGTTTTCCTGGTGCTTCATCATTTTGCAAACCCGTTATGGATGTATAATGCCGGATGCTGGACTTCAAGGGAATCCCCGTACATTTTTTTTGATTATGCAAAAAAAGTCCTTAATATATTCGGTGACTATATAGACATACTAAACACTTTTAATGAGCCAAATGCATATGTAAACCTGGCATATCTTTTTAGGTCATTTTTACCTAAAAAGTTCAATCCTGTGCTGAGGAAGATAGCATTTTCAAACATGGCCAGGGCACATATGCTTGTATATGAATATGTAAAAGAAAATTATCCTAAAATAATAACCGGCATCTCGCAGGCCCATATGATAACGGAGACTATTGGAAGATATAACCTTCCGGGAAGCATTATAAAAAGATTTTTTGATCATATCCAGCATGAACCATTGCATGAATATTTTCTTAAATCTGGCAAATATGCAGATTATATAGGCTGCAGTTATTATGGCAGGATACCTATAGAGAGATTTCCCCTGCTTGCATATCAGGAACAGGGGATGAAGCGCCTGGATGAGCTGGGAATAGATCACGATAATATGTGGGAGCTTTATCCTGAAGGTATATATGCCCAGATAAAGTTCTTCAGTGAAAAATATGCTAAACCGGTAATAATCTGTGAGAATGGTACTTGCACTGATGATGATGAGCTCAGAAAAGTAAGCCTTTACAATCATTTAAAATATGTAAAAAAGGCGATTGATGATGGGATGCCAGTGCTTGGTTATTTCCACTGGTCAACTTTCGATAATTTCGAACTGGCATACGGGCCTTCAAGAAGGTTTGGCCTGACTTCCGTTGATTTTTCTTCCCCTAAGCTTGAAAGGAAAATTAAGAAGTCAGGGCATTATTATCATAATGTCATGAGTTCAATGTCGTTAAAAAAGTTGCAGGATTAGACAGCGACACGCTGGCTGCATTTGCAGGATAGCCATATTCAGTTATAATATATTTTCAACTCAAACCTTTAAAAAATTTACAGTATACTTGTTTTTACAAAGAGACAATTTATGGATGATTTTAAACAAAAAACAGATTTATAAGAGAAATAATAAGAAATGACCTTCAAAAAAATGCTGATAAAGGTTACCGTATCCATACAAGGTTTCCCCCTGAGCCAAACGGCTATCTTCATATAGGGCATGCAAAGGCAATATGCCTTAATTTTGGCCTTGCGCAGGAGTTTGGAGGGTTCTGCAACTTAAGATTTGATGATACAAATCCCACAAAGGAAGAGATGGAGTATGTCAATTCCATAAAACAGGACATAAAATGGCTTGGTTTTGACTGGGAAGGCAGGGAATATTATGCTTCTGATTTATAAGAAAAAATAAGCAAAAATATTACTGTGGTAATATATTTTATGTGAAACCAGGATTGCACCAGCGGATTTTAGGCAAGGTTTTATTTAAGGGAATTTTTAAAAATCCGCTTAATCACAGTCTATATAATCATTTTGAGCATAGTCATCAAACAAGTCTGCAACTGCAAGTCTCTTAGGAGGAGGCCTGTCACTTTTAAATTCATCTATTGAAAGCCAGTCCAGTATTTTCTTTATAACCTTATAATCTTTTATAAATGCAATAACTGAGTGCTTTATTGGCCCATCCTCCCTGAGAGCTTTTAAGCTTTTTAAATCAATATCATGAACCATTCTGCCGCTTTTTATTTCAAGTGCAGTTTGTTTATCATTAAGTATAAAATCAACTTCATACCCTGTGCTTGTCCGCCAGTAAGTAATCTCAAGCTCAGGATTTCTATAAGCACAGTAAGCTCTCAACTCCATTAAATCCAGTGGCTTTTCCCGGTTTTTCTTGTGCCCCATAAAAAGGATGAAAGTAAAAGATTGGTTTTTGCAGGTCCTGCATTTATAGTTACTACAACAGTAGGATCAGAAACAACTAAAAATGCCGATTATATGCAGTTTATTAATATATAAATTAATGTTGAT
>VGAZ01000067.1 GCA_016870615.1 Actinomycetota bacterium
TCAGCAATAATTATTAACCTTGACAGGGATAGTGACTTCACAGTAAAAAAAGGTGATAAAATCTGCCAGCTTGTTATTAAAAAAATTGAACAGGCAGAACTTACTGAAACTGATTGCCTTGATGTATCCGGCCGTGGCGAAGGCGGTTTTGGAAGCACAGGGACCTAATTTTTTTCATAAGAATACTTTAATAATAAAATATAGCCAATATATTAATATCTTCCGATAATATATATTATGTAAACTAATTAAATTTTATTAAATACCCATTTTCCCATAAATACTTTTAATTATTATTCCCTTCCTGATAATATCAAGGATATATTTGTTTATCTTATTTTGATTAAATATAAATTATTAAGGCTGGCATTCTTTTTTTTAAAGGATTTAAAATATTTTTTAAAGGTGTGGTTCTATAGATCCTGTTATGCTATTTATTAATGTGTTTATTAAATAAAAGACTCTGGAAGTCTTTTTTGTAAAAAAGCTTAATATTAATCTCAGGGTATTTTTCCCTTAGCCTTCTTAATTTCCTGTTCTTTTTTGTAACAAGTTTCTGGTTTAAAGTAGTCAGTTCAATAAAAAGATCATACTCCGGCAGGTAAAAATCAGGCGTAAAGCTTACTATTGCCTCCCCTTCCCTATCCCACTCAACAGGGAAGGTCCTTGGTTCATATAGCCACTCAATACTGTAAAAATCAAGTATTTTTGCGAATTCCCTTTCACTTTCATGCGCGAAATTAATTTCTTTATACCTGAACTTGGGATCAGTGATAACTTTTTTCATTTTGCAAAATCTTCCGGTTCAACATGATCAAGAAAATCCTTAAAATTTTTAACTTCATCCTCAATTGTCTGTATTTCTATTCCAGCCTGCATAAGAACATGTTCTGCTGAAAATATTTTGCAATTTTGCCTTACAGCTATTGCAATGGCATCAGAGGGCCTTGAGTCAACTTTTATATGATCATTGCTTGAAGATAACAGGTCAAGGTATGCATAGAAAGTATTATCCTTTATGTCACAGACTTCAATTGCATTAATAGTTATGTGAAGGTCTTTCAATATATTTACAATAAGATCATGCGTCATAGGCCTGGGTGTTTTTATTTTTGAAAGTTCAAGTGCAATTGCTGAAGCCTCAAATGCTCCAACCCATATTGGCAGATATCTGTTACCTTTTATTTCCTTTAAAAGAAGTATGGGTTTTTGCGTCGGCAGCTCAATCCTGACACCTTCTAGCGTCATTTCAATAAGTTTTATTTCTTTATCCAATTTATTTTTTTACAGTTTATGATGCAATTATTATATCACATTTTAACCGTTTTCGTTCTTGCTGCCTTCTTTTATTTCAATATCCCTTTTTACAATATCCCTGTTTAATTCATAAATTGAATCAAGATTACGGAATTTCTGTTTATAATCGAGTCCGTATCCCACAACAAATTCTTCACCGATTGTAAAACCGGTATATTTTATTTTTGTTTCTGCAATCCTGCGTATATTCCTGTCAAGCAGCGTGCATATTTCTATGGAAGCAGGGTTTCTTGATTTAAGATTTCTCAAAAGATAGTTTACTGTAAGGCCTGTATCTATAATATCCTCAACAATTATTATGTCTCTTCCTTCAATGGTTTCTTCCAGATCCTTGGTAATTTTAACTATGCCTGTATTTGTTTTGGAGCTGCCCTGGTATGTTGAAATTCCAATGAAATCAATGCTTATTTCAAGATCTATTTTTCTTGAAAGATCTGTGAGAAATATTATACCGCCTCTTAGAACGCTTACAAGAATGGGCTCTTTACCGCAATAATCATCTGTTATTGATTTTCCAATTTGAGATACTCTCTGGCGTATAACAGAATTTGGAAACAAAACCTTGCCTAAAACGCTGCTTGCATATAGATTTTCAAGCTCTATGTTTTCACTGCAATTCATAATAAAAAAAATTAATATTCAAGTTGTTCAATACCTGAAATCATAACCACCCAGGTTTGGCCCCTGTTAATTAAAACCGGTTTGCCGTCTTTATCTTTGAATTCAAAGGGATCAAGGGCGCTGTACCTGCCCCATGTGCCTTCAACAACATTTCCATCCAGAAAGTAATAGGCATCTCCTCCCTGTGTTGTCCTTATTATCATATGGCCCTCTTTATTGCCTGAGTTTCTTATATCGGTAAATAATACAAGTACATTGTTTACAGAGATCTGCTCGCCTGATTCCCTGTCCATTGAAGGAGCGTCTGCGCAGTATCTTAAATACTTGTTTGTGGCACTGTCATATTTAAAATCCACTTTAAAAGTATTGCTTGAAAAATTAACAGTTATATCTGATATATTACCGCGCTCTGACTCAGGCGCATCTTCCTTAAAATAAAAAGACGTCTGTCCCCCATCGGCAGAATAACCAAGGCTTTCGGCTATTTCCCGCATTCTTGGAATCCTTACATAAGCATTATGCGGAGCAACCCTTGTTGTGTCCCTTATGGCATCCTTGCCTTCCCCGCTTCCCGGATCATCAAAATTTCCAATTAAAGGGTATGACATGTCAGGTTTAGTAACAGGAAATAAATAATCAATACCTAAATCAGAAATTATTTTATAGAAGTTAGGATGGGTTCCCCAGAAAATATATACAGGATCAAAGCTTGCAGCAATTTCAGCATAATACGGCCTTGCGCTTCTTACTGGCCCAACCATGTCTGAATCCTGAGATGAAAATACTGCAACAAACCTTGTAATGCCAGCCTCATCCACGACTTCATAAACTACATCTGCGCTTATAAGACCAGATTGGGGCCTTGCATCCGGGGTATTTTCAACCATTATTGCAATTGGCCTCTGGGCAAGCACAGCGCTTGAAAGTTCAATACCGGTCAGCATATTAATATTGCCTGTAATCCTGTCTTTTCCGAAATCATCAGGGTTAAACTCTTCAACTCCAGTATCAGCCTTTGTATCTTCAGCAGCTTCTTCGGAAGTTTCCGCTGCTGTAATTTCAGTAGCTGTTGACTGATCCGATGTTTCTTGTGCTGCTGCAGGTCTGCATCCTGCCAGATTCAGTGCAAGAAGAGCTGCAATGATCAATGTTGCAGGCAAAGTTGCAAGTATTCTTTTTGTTTTGAGTCTTTTCAATTCTTCTCAACCTCCGAAATAAAAATAAATTGATTAATACTTTTTTTAATACGGGTTTTCCCTTTTTTTACTGATAAAATTCTTAATAATTATAAATATAAAAATTAAAAAGTAAAACGATATTAAGGCTATCAGTATATTTCTTGTATTACTGTTAAATTCACTTGATAAATAAACAGATACGTATGTTTTATCTATGCTTTGATTTATAATTAAACCTGAAGTGTATACTTTATTATCATTAACATAAATCTCAGCCTGCCCTGCAGAAGCTCCTTTTTCAACAGGCAGCACAACAGGTGTCTGTGGTATATATACAATGCTGTTTTTTGAGTCAGTATTAAATTCCTTAAGGTCATCCTTTATTGCAATATCGTCTTTTACATTTACAAGTTGTTCATAATCGCCATTTGTATATAATTCAGTATAATGAGTTGTCTTTAATACATATTTTTCTTCAGTCTGGACATCCTGTATTACAATAGTCTTGTATTTCTCCTGGGGCTCCAGTATTTTTTTTGTAAAAAAATTATCATTTGCCCAGTTTATCAGCTTCAGTGCATCTGCTTCCCTGCTGCCTTCTGAGCATTTCAGGACAATAATTATGAGGTTTAATTCCTGCCTTTCAGAAAAAACAGCAAGACAGTGCCCTGCATTATTTGTAAAGCCTGTTTTAATGCCTTTTATATAATCAAAAAACAGCAGGCTGTTTGTATTATATAAGTTAAGTTTCTCATCTCCAAGGGTAATTGTGTCTTCTTTTGTACCTACAATTTCTGAAAACATTTCATTTTCCATACAGTAATCTGCAATTAACGCAAGGTCATAAGCTGTTGTATTATGCTGTGGGTATTCTGAATCAAGGCCATTTGTACTTTCAAAATAAGTGTTAAACGCACCTATTTCTATTGCTTTTGCATTCATCAGTTTTAAAAACTGCTCTTCGCTTCCTGAAACATACTCTGCAAGGGCAACTGTTGCGTTATTATGGGATGATATGAGGGCAGCCTTCAATAAATCACGCAAGGTTATTTCCTGGCCGGCCCTGAAAGGGAAAAAAGAATTATTCCTGCCTGAAGCATTTGCTGATATCCTGACAATTTCATCAAAATCCCGTATTCTTTCAATTGCGACTATGGCAGTAAGCATTTTTGTTGTACTTGCGGGAAACATTTTTTCCAGGCTGTTTTTCTGCCATAAAACTCTGTCATTATCAATATCATATATTATAGCTGCTTCTGCGGTTATATCTATATAATCATTGCTTTGAGCTAAAGTATCGGCATATATTTCTATATTATTGCTGCCTGTGTTTTTACTTTCAATATTTGCATTTGCAATGCAGGTAAGGCTGCCGGCATATAAACTTAAAGGATTGGCAAAAAAACAAGGCGCAGCAAGTGCGCAAATCAGAAATGAATACTTTAAAAATAGTGATTTTCTGCTGGAAAACTCCTTGAAAGGAATTTTTTTTTCGGATTGGATAGGGTTTGTTTTAAATATCATTTATGGCTGTCCAGGAATTTCCTGTTTTCCCTTTTAAATAAGATTTCATGAAATTCAGTAAATAATGCTTCAAGCCTGAAAAGGATTCTTGATGCTTTTTTAAAACTGTCTTTATTTTTTGACATGACCAACGGGTAAAGAATCTGCTGAAGAAAATTAGACTGCCGCAGCGCAGAATTTTCAAAAAGCTTAAGGTGTTTTGTGTGAATGCCAAATCCTGAAAATTCACTTATAACCTTCAGTAGCTCAATATCGGTGGAATCAACCAAACGCTTACCGTTTTCCTCAAAAATATATATTATATTTTCTTCAGCAAGCTCATCAAGGTATTCTTTAGATATTTTAAACTTTGAGCAGGCTTCTTCAATTGTAAGTTTTTTAGATTTTATATTCTTTTCATTTTCCAGCAGTTTTAACTGAAGTTCTTTTATTTTCTCATGCTGGATCTCTTTATTTTCATTTTTTTCGAAATCGATGGTTTCCAATTTTTCCCTTATTATCTCCAGCGGCATAAAATACTCTGCCTGCATCTTCAAAATCAAGTTTATTTTTTTTACATCATTTTTAAAATATATCCTGTATCTATTCTCTGCCCTTTTAGGTGAAAGCAGCCCTCTTGTCTCAAGAAATCTTAACTTGCTTGCCGTCAGATCCGGGTAGTACCTGCTGAATTTTTTTACAAGCTCACTAATTGTTAAATAACTTTTTTGTTCCTTGGCCATTTTTTATTGTATAAATGGTTTTCAGAGACAGAAAAAAATAAATATATATTTTCCAATCTGGATTTTATCACTGTGTGACAG
Organism: Actinomycetota bacterium; assembly: GCA_016870615.1. Taxonomy (GTDB): domain Bacteria; phylum Actinomycetota; class Humimicrobiia; order Humimicrobiales; family Humimicrobiaceae; genus VGAZ01. The sequence continues at coordinate 5,444 of VGAZ01000067.1, forward strand.
CACAGCTTCATTAACAATTTCACCATTTAAATAAGTTCCGTTTAAGCTGCCCTGGTCTTTCAGTACATAATCCTGCCCGGATTTAGCTATTACAGCATGCTGCCTGGATACAGTAATATTATCAAGCAGTATATCTGATTCAGGACTTCGCCCGATTGAGAATTCTGATTTCTTAATTATAAATTTTTCACCCGGTATCGGGCCCTTTATAACTATGAGACCGGCATTTCCACCCGGTATTTTTTTTAAAGCTTCTATTATTTCAGGTGAAATTTCCCTGATAAGCTCAATTTCCTGCTGTTTTATGGAACCGGTACTGCTGTTTTTATTTTCTTCATCCATGTTTTTATTCCGGTAAGAATTTAACTAAATATTTTAACGGATATAGCATTATTTTAATTATTATTTTAACAGATATGCGTATTTAAATATATTTTTTATTTAAATTCCTGAAATTATCTTCCTTGCGCTGGACTGCAAATCTTTAAAATATTCTTTATCAATAGATTCAATATAGCATCTTATCAACGGTTCAGTTCCCGATGCCCTTACCAGCACCCAGCTTCCGTCTTCCAGCAATACTTTAGCGCCATCTATTGTAATAACTTTTATAACTTTTTTTGATGAAATCTTTCCGCCTGACAAATTCCTGAAATAATCTATAATACTGTTTTTCTTATCTGGTTCAACTTCAATGTCCAGCCTCACATTATAATATCTTCCATGTTTTTCATATATCTGGCCCAGATATTCAGACAGATACATTGAATTTCTGTAGATTTTTAAATAAGACTGGATTTCAAGCAGCAAAAGATTTGCAAGCAGCCCGTCTTTTTCAGGAATATGGCCCTTTATGCTAAGTCCCCCGCTCTCTTCTCCTCCAATTAAAACATTTCCTTCAAGCATCTTTTGGGCAATGTATTTAAAACCAACTGGTGTTTCCATTGCTTTAATCCCGGCTGATATGCATATGCTGTCGATTAAATGCGTTGTCGCAACTGTCCTTACTGCAATATCTGCGCCGCTGTGCCTTTTTCTTTCAATAAAGTAATGTAAAATAAGTGCAATTGCATTATTAGGGCTGATATAGGCTCCTTTGCCATCAATTGCCCCAAACCTGTCGGCATCCCCGTCAAGCGCCAGTCCCAGATCAAGTTTTTTTGAGATTATAGTGCCATATAACTGTTTTAAATTTTTCTCTGAGGGATCCGGCAGTTTGCCGCCAAACAGCGCATCCCTGGAATTATTTAAAATTAAAGGTTTAAGATTTAAAGTGCCTGTAAGTATTTCGGGCATTATAATGCTGCCTGCCCCATTCATTGTGTCAAGGGCAATCTCTGGTGCCGCTTTTTTAATAAGGTCCAAATCCACAGATTCAATAAGCTTAATTTTATAGCTATCAAAATCTGATACAATTTCTACTTGAACGGGAATACTTTCATTGCTTAACTCAATTTTTTTAATACTGCCTTTATCCAGGATCTTTTGAAGGTTTGCTTCAATCTCTGAAGTTATATTATCCCCTGCGGGCCCTCCATAATGCGTAATAAATTTTATTCCATTATATTTAGCAGGGTTATGGCTTGCCGTAAGCATTATCGAGCCCCCGAGCTTTAAATTAATTGCCATGAAGGCTGTAAGTGGCGTAGGAACAGATACAGATGAAACAAAGGGCTTTATACCGCATGAGGCAAGCACTTTTGCGCAGTGAAGTGCAAAATCCTCAGACAAAAACCTGTTGTCATAACCAATAAAAACACCTTTATCCGCAAAATTATTATTTTTAAGATATAGCGCAATTGCGCCTGCAACATTTCCCAGGTTTTCAAAAGTGAAGTCTTCGGCAATTACCGCCCGCCAGCCATCCGTACCGAATTTAATCTTTGCCATAAACACCTTTCTGAAATTGAATAATTTTAAAGATTTTTTTAACTCCAGGTTTTAAAAAGCGATATTATAAAAGGCTTTATCTTTATAAATGGTCGGGATGAGAGGATTCGAACCTCCGACCCCCAGTACCCCATACTGGTGCGCTAAGCCAAACTGCGCTACATCCCGACAAAGGCAAGTTTATTTTAAGTTATTAATATTTATTAGTAAATACTTTAAGGGTACAGGAAGTTAAAAAATTTTTAATCCTGCTTTTTTTAAGTTCTCTGATTATAATTAAGAATGCGGATTTCCTTTCCTAGCAGGTAATTATTAATGCTTGAACTTGAAAAAAAGCGGGGTTCCGGTAAAACCGAACTCATCCCTGATGCTGTTTTCAATAAACTTTATAATATTATTCTTTTTTTTAACTTCCATATTTGAAAATACAAGGAATCCGGGAGGCGACGTTTTTATCTGGCGTATAAATTTTATCTTGAACTTTTTTCCTTTTATATATACCGCCCTTTCATTATCAATATCTTTAAAAAGCTGCATTAATTTGTTCTCAGTAATCTTTTTATGCCGCTCTTCAAGCAAATAATCGATCATCCTGAATAATTCATCAGTATTTTTATCCTTCAATGCGCTCATTGTTAAAAATGGCAGATAATCAATGTAGGCAAGCATGGTGTTTAGATAATTTATAAGGCTTTCCAGTTTTTCCCCGCTTACCGCATCGGTTTTATTAAAAATAATGCAAACGCTGCAGCCTTTCTGCAGGCAAAGCTCAACTATTTTCTGGTCCTGGTTTGTTATTTGCTTCGTGGAATCAATCAGTAGAAGGCATATTTGCGATTTTTCTATACTTCTGTATGTCCTGATTTTACTATAAAATTCAAGGTCCTGTTCTTTCAGCTTATTTTTCTTAAGGCCCGCTGTGTCTATAAACCTGTAATGTTTTCCATTTACAGTTACTGTGCTGTCAATGCTGTCCCGCGTTGTTCCCTCAACATCATCAACAATTACCCTATCCTCGTCCAGGATCTTATTAAAAAGGGTGGACTTGCCGCTGTTCGGCTGGCCGAGAATCGCTATACCGCTAATGCCGTCCTCTTCACTTTCAATGTTGTTGCCCCCTGCACTTTCTTCAAAGTCTTCAAAATTATCATCATCATTTCTGTAATTTTTATCTGCAAAGTATTCTTTATCTTCTGGTTCAACCTTTATTCCAAGGTCCTTTATTTTTTTTACTATTTCATCCAGCAATTCAGTTATATTTAAACCGTGTATTGCTGAAACCACTACCGGCCATCCCAGGCCCAGCTTTAAATAATCACCGATAAAATACTCTCCTTGTGGATTGTCCCATTATTGCCTGCAAAAATCAGGGGCTTGGCAGATTTGCGCAGAATATCGGCAATCTCTTCATCAAGCGGTGAAAGGGGTGATTTTATATCAACTACAAAAACAATGATGTCGGACTCCTCAATAGCAGCTTTTGACTGAAGATATATCTGTTTTGAAAGTTTTGCCTCACTGCTTAAATCAATGCCGCCAGTATCAAGTATGTTAAAATATATGCCGTCCCAGTCCGTTTTGTAATATTTCCTGTCACGGGTAATCATTGGCTCTTCATGCACTATTGCTTCCACATTGCTGCATAGCCGGTTAATCAGTGAAGATTTGCCGGCATTTGGTTTTCCTATTACTGCAATTACTGGTAATTTTTTCATAATTTAAAAATTCACATTTTTTTAATATCTGATACCACGGGTTAGTTCCCCGGCAAGGCTTTTTCCATCCTCAGGAATAATAAAAATATTGCCGCTGCCGTATTTCAAAATACTTTCTCTGCAAAAGTTATCTATAGTAAGCCCTTCCGGATTAAAAATGCATTCCGGAATAAGAATCCTGTCGTAGCTTTCCATGTTAATACTGTTTAATTGCTTTATTATATCATTTCCTGATAATAATCCGGTAACTTTCACGTTTCCCCCAAGTAAATCATTCTTTACTACTGATATATCTATTTTTTTGCTGCCATGTGAATCTGATAGATTACATAATAATTTTATTGCCTGCCCAATTATATCTTTTCCGTATTCTGATGTAATAATAAGCAGTTTTTCCATGCATAACCCATTATTTTTGTTTTTGCAAACGTATTTTAACAATGATTTTGAAAACTGGTCCAGAAAATCTGCGGACTTGCCTATGCCGTTTTTAATCTGGTAAAGTTTTCCATAATATGGCAGCGGCGGCAACTGCTTGCCTGCAATAAGGTAAAATTCATCTGATAAATAAATTTTTGATGCATTTTTATTTTTTGCATTAAGTTTTTTAAATTTATTTAAGAATTCTATAACTCCGGCGGCACCTGATCTGGTAAAA
>VGAZ01000068.1 GCA_016870615.1 Actinomycetota bacterium
GACAATGTGTCTTGGCATTTCAGATAATGAGAAAAATCTTGAAAACCCCGGCCAGAACATTATTTCAAAATGCTGCGGGATGGATTCAATAAAAGATGCTGCAGACGTATGCTCCTTGCTTGGAATAAATCATTATGTTTATGATTTTTCAGTCCATATGCAGGAATTTATTATAAAACCCTTCATTGAATCGTATTTAAAAGGCAGGACTCCTAATCCCTGTATAGAATGCAACAGATTTCTTAAGTTTGGCATACTTCTTGAAAAAGCAAAGGTGCTTGGATTTGATTATATCGCCACAGGCCATTATGCAGGCATTGTCAAAGTAAATGGCTTGCCTTTTCTTGCCAGGGCTTTAGACAGAAAAAAGGACCAGTCATATTTTCTTTATTCTATAATGAAAAAAAACCTTGGAAACATAATTTTTCCACTGCACAAGCTTACAAAACAGGAAGTTAGAAAAATTGCCTGTGATATTGGATTAAAGATTTCTGATAAGAAAGACAGCCAGGAAATCTGCTTTATTACAAACGATAATTACAGGGATTTTATTAAAGAATCAAAAGTTAAGGGAAAAAATATAACAGGGAAAATAATCGATACCAGCGGGCGTATTTTAGGTGAACATCATGGGGTATTCAATTACACAATAGGGCAGAGAAAAGGCATTGGAATAAGCGCTTCATATCCTTTGTACGTGCAGGAAATAAACATTGCTAAAAACCTGGTTGTAGTTGGCAGCAGATCATACCTTGAAAAAAGAAGGCTTATTGCAAGAGATGCCAACCTTTTTGTCGACAAGCTTCCGGCTTGTGCAAAAGCCAAGATAAGATATAACCATGAAGAGGCAAGTTGCAGAATTGCAGTCACAGACAATGATTCTTTAGAAGTTACTTTTGAACAACCGCAGAGCGCAATTTCTCCCGGGCAATCTATAGTTTTTTATAAAGACGATATTGTCCTTGGGGGCGCAGTAATATCAGATTGTATGCATTAATCTAATTATCCTTAAAAAAATATTATTTTCTTCTTGACATAGTTTATGCATGCAATTAATATATTTACTACTATTACTATTATTTTAATAGTATTTTAATAATTAAAAACTTAATTAAAGGAAAAATAATGAGAATATCTACACGGTCACGCTACGGCACAAGGCTCATGATAAATCTGGCTGAAAAGTACCATAAGGGATATTCGCTTTTAAAAGATGTTGCCAGGGAGGAATGCATTTCAGAAAAATATCTAAGCCAGATTGTAATTCCCCTGCGAGTAGCCGGTTTGCTGACAGGCAGCAGAGGGGCCAGCGGAGGCTATATACTTGCAAAATCTCCATCAGATATTACTGTAAAAGAAATAGTGGAAACACTTGAAGGCGACCTTTGCATTATAGACTGTACGATAGATGAAAAGTCATGTGAAAGATCAAGCAATTGTGTAAGCAAAGGCATTTGGGATGATTTAAGTTTAAGGATTAATGAATACTTAAGCACTATCACACTTGAAGACCTGGTAAAAACAAAAAAACAACAGGAAGCAGAATATATTGAATATGTAATTTAAAAAAAAGGGAAAAAATGACCGGTACGCAAAAAAAAATGCAGTCTTTAAAAAAACAGCTTAAGTCAATGGGCAGCGCAATAATTGCTTTTTCCGGAGGGGTTGACAGCACTTTTCTGCTGCATGTTGCAAAAGATGTCTTAGGCGAAAGAGTGGCAGCCGTTACTTTAACGTCACCGTCTTTTCCAAAAAGGGAGCTTGATATTGCCATAAAGGTTGCCAGTGATTTAAAAGTAAGGCACGAGCTGGTTGACAGCCATGAAATGGAAGATGAGAGGTTTTTAAAAAACGACAGCCTGAGATGTTATTATTGCAAAAGTGAAGCTTTTAAAAAAATAACAGAAATTGCGCAGGCCCATAACATCATGTATGTGCTGGATGGACAGAATTATGACGATATCTCTGATTACAGGCCGGGCTCAAAAGCCGCGCAGGAGTGCGGGGTAATAAGCCCTCTTAGGCAAAATAGCCTTTGCAAAAATGAAATAAGGGCATTATCAAAGAAGCTTGGCATCAAAGGCTGGGACAGGCCGGCTTTTGCATGCCTTGCAAGCAGGATACCATACGGTACAAAAATAACCGAAGAAATCCTGGCAAGAATTGACAGGCTTGAGATATTTTTAGTAAAAAAGGGTTTTAAACAGGTCAGGGTAAGGCATCACGGGGAACTGGCAAGGATAGAAATCATTAAGGAGGAGATTCCATTGCTTGCTGGACAACATTTAATGGAGCAGATAGTTTCAGAATTTAAAAGCAGTGGTTACCTGTTTGTGACTCTTGATCTCGAGGGTTACAGGACAGGCAGCATGAATATTATGCTTCAGCACGATATTAAAAACGATTTTTAAAAAGAAAGGTAAATGAAATGGCAAAAAATGAAGAAAAATTTAAACTGGAGACAATAGCGCTTCACGGCGGGCAGGAACCTGATCCTTCAACAGGTGCCAGGGCGGTACCCATATACCAGACAACTTCTTACCAGTTTAACAGCACTGAGCATGCCGCAAACCTCTTTGCATTAAAGGAGTTTGGCAATATCTACACCCGCCTTATGAACCCCACCACTGATGTGTTTGAAAAGAGGATGGCCCTTCTTGACGGCGGGGCAGCTGCCCTTGCAGTTGCAAGCGGGCAGTCCGCAATAACCCTGTCGATTTTAAACATAGCACAGGCAGGTGATGAGATAGTGTCTGCAGACAATCTCTACGGCGGGACATATAATCTTTTCCACTACACATTTAAAAGGCTCGGAATAAAGGTAAACTTCGTAAAATCTTCTGATATTGATGCCTTTAAAGCTGCAATAAATGAAAAGACAAAAGCAATTTATGCAGAATCAATTGGAAACCCTAAGCTTGATATTGCAGATATTGAAGCGATATCAAAAGTTGCACACGACAATAAAATACCGCTAATACTTGATAATACTGTATCCCCCTATATTTTAAGACCGATTGATTATGGTGTGGATATAGTAGTATATTCTGCCACAAAATTTATCGGGGGGCACGGCACTTCCCTTGGCGGAGTCATAGTTGACTCGGGTAAATTTGACTGGGAAAACGGCAAGTTTCCTCTTATTGCTGACCCTGAGCCGGCTTATCATGGCCTTGAGTTTGTCGACGCCTTAAGGCCTCTTGGAAATATTGCATATATCATCAAGGCAAGAGTTGTGCTGCTTCGCGACCTTGGCCCTGCCCTTTCACCTTTTAACTCCTTTTTATTTTTACAGGGGCTTGAAACACTTCACTTAAGAATGATAAAACACAGCGAAAATGCGCTAAAGGTTGCAGAGTACCTTGAATCAAACCCTCTTGTAAGCTGGGTCAATTACCCGGGCTTAAACTCAAGCCCTGAAAAGAAAAAGGCTGAAAAATATTTAAAAAAAGGCTCCGGGGCTATCCTTGGATTCGGGATTAAGGGTGGCATTGAGGCAGGTAAGAAATTTATTGATTCGCTTGAGCTTATTTCACACCTTGCAAATGTCGGTGATGCAAAAAGCCTTGCAATACATCCTGCAACAACTACACACCAGCAGCTTTCTGAGGAAGAAAGGCTCTCAACCGGAGTAACGCCTGACTTTATCAGGCTTTCCGTCGGGCTTGAAAATGTTGGCGATATTATTGCAGATATTAAACAGGCGCTTAAAAAATCACAGTAGATTGTCTTTTACCATATAGGGGTTCTTTAGGCAAAACTTGTTTAACAAACCAGCCAAGTTTTTTGCCGGGGCCCCGAATTATTAAAATAAAAAAAGAAAGGAAACAAAAATGCGTATTTTTGAAGATATTACAAAAACAGTCGGCAACACGCCGCTTGTTAAAATCAATAAAATGGCTGCGGGTCTTGGGGTAACAATTCTTGCAAAGCTTGAATCATTTAACCCCCTTTCAAGCGTTAAAGACCGTATAGGAGTAGCTATGATAGATACTGCAGAAAAAGAAGGCAAAATAAATAAGGACACGGTAATAATCGAGCCCACAAGCGGAAATACAGGGATAGCCCTTGCATTTGTATGCGCAGCAAGGGGCTACAGGCTAATACTTACAATGCCTGAGACAATGAGCATGGAAAGGCGCCAGCTTTTAAAGATTTTTGGAGCAGAACTTGTCCTTACCGAAGGGCCAAGAGGCATGACTGGTGCAGTGGAAAAAGCCGCCGAGCTTGCTTCTCAGACAAAAAACAGTTTTGTGCCCCAGCAGTTCAAGAACTCTGCAAACACTGAAATTCACAGGACAACAACAGCGGTTGAATTATTAAATGATACCGGTGGAAATTTTGATATATTTATTGCAGGTGTTGGAACCGGGGGCACTATTACCGGTGTGGGCGAGGTACTCAAGAAAAAGAACCCAAATATAAAGTTTATTGCAGTTGAGCCCAGGGATTCACCCGTTCTTTCAGGAGGCAAACCAAGCCCGCATAAAATACAGGGGATAGGGGCAGGTTTTGTGCCTGACATACTTAATCTTAAAGTAGTTGATGAGATTATAACTGTTTCAAATGAGGACGCTGGAACAGTTGCAAGAAGGCTTGCAAAAGAAGAGGGCATACTTGCGGGAATTTCCTGCGGGGCAGCCATGTGGGCAGCACTGCAGGTTGCTAAAAGGCCTGAAAGCAAAGGAAAGACAATTGTCGTGGTGCTTCCGGATACAGGAGAAAGGTACCTTTCAACCTGGCTGTTCCAGGAGGATTAGGCCTGGCTGGCTATCAAGGGTTTACTGGTCAAAAGAAATATTGAAGGCTGCAAACAAGCCTGTTTAGAAGCTAAATGATAAATATTGTGAAATCGGCTTTTTTTATGGCCATGATGCTTTTTTTATGGAAATTTATAAAGAGACTCATCATATTTTGAATTTTTAAAAGAAAATATTTTAATATCACGAAGGAAAGAAAATAATGGCTCAGTATAACAATGTTCTTGAAGCAATCGGCAGAACTCCATTGATTCGGTTAAACCATTTAACTAAAAATATTAAATCCAGCATCTTTATCAAGGCTGAATTCTTAAATCCCGGAGGTAGTGTAAAAGACAGGATTGGCCTTCGGATGATCGAAGCGGCTGAGAAGGATGGGAGATTAAAGCCTGGAGGTACGATTATTGAGGCAACAGCAGGTAATACTGGAGTTGGGCTTGCTTTAGTTGCTTCAGTTAAAGGTTACCGTTGTATATTTGTTATGCCTGACAAGATGAGTCAGGATAAAATAAACTTGCTTAAAGCTTATGGCGCGGAAGTCGTTATTACACCCACATCAGTCGCCCCTGACTCGCCTGATAGTTATAATGGAGTTGCAGACCGGCTGGCTAAAGAAATACCGGGCTCCTACAGACCGAACCAGTTTGAAAATCACAATAACCCCCTGGCTCATTACATAACAACAGGCCCGGAGATTTGGGAGGATTCGCAAGGCAGGGTTGAAGTATTTGTTGCCGGGATGGGAACCGGGGGCACAATCTCAGGAACATCGAAATATTTGAAAGAAAAAAACCCAAATATTATTGTTGTCGGTGCAGATCCTCAGGGATCAATACTATCCGGCGACAGCCCGCAATCTTATAAGGTGGAAGGCATAGGCGAAGATTTTATTCCCAAGACCTTTAACAGGCAAATTGTTGATGAGATGGTAAGAGTCACAGATAAGGAGTCTTTTAATACTGCACGTAAACTGGCAACAGAAGAAGGATTGCTGGTAGGAGGTTCGGCAGGCACGGCATTGGCTGCAGCATTAAAATATGCTCAGCGCCTGGAGCAGCCAAAATTTTTTGTCGTGCTTTTACCAGACACAGGACGGAATTATATCAATCGCATCTTTTCTGACCAGTGGATGCAGGATAATGGTTTTTTAGAGGATAAGATTCTGCAACCTGTCAAAACAAAAGCAATACTTGACAAAAAGAAGGGCTTTCCCTCCCTTTTAGCAGTATCTTCCCAGGATAAATTAATCAAAGCTATTTCGATGATACAGGAATTTAATATTTCCCAGATTCCTGTAATCGACAAAGAGGAAGTGGTCGGAAGTCTTAATGAATCATCACTTATGCAATTATTACATGATGGTGTCGATTTTGAGAAAGAGGATATTGCAGCAGTGATGGGTAAGCCATTACCTTCAATTGACGAAAATACTGATCTTTCCGAAGCATACAGAGTACTTTTATCTGGTGAAACTGGAATTGTTGTAAAAAGAAAAGGTATTCCGGTTGGTTTGGTAACGCGATCAGATTTGGTAAGCTATTGGATTTCCCAGAAGGGAGCTTTTTATGAAATTTGAGACACGTGCTATTCATGATGGGCAAGAGGCCGATTTAAAAACCGGTGCTGTAGTAATTCCTATCTATCAAACATCGACATATCAGCAAGAAGCTATCGGAAAGCATAGGGGGTATGAATATTCGCGTACAGGCAACCCTACAAGAACCGCACTTGAAACAGCTCTGGCGTCTCTTGAGGAAGGAAAATATGGCTTGGCTTTCGCCTCAGGGGTAGCGGCGACTAACACGGTTTTTAGTCTACTAAAAACAGGCGACCATATCATAGCTGGCGACGATATGTACGGAGGAACTTATCGTATCCTGGAACGAGTATTCAAGAAATGGGGAATATCCATGAGTTATGCAGATGTTGATTACTTGAGTTCGTTTGAAAAAGCTATACAGGAAAACACTAAATTAATTTGGATCGAGACACCGACAAACCCTCTTCTTAAGATAATTGATATTGAAAGAATCTCAGAAATTGCACGCAAATATAATATCCTCCTTGCAGTAGACAATACTTTTGCCAGCCCGTATTTTCAACGGCCGCTATTGCTGGGAGCGGATATAGTTGTCCATAGTACAACAAAATATATCGCCGGCCATAGTGATATAGTTGGAGGTGCTATAATCCTGAATGATCAAAAATTATATTCCGAACTTAAATATTACCAAAATACTGCAGGCGCTGTCCCCGGGCCCCTGGACTCGTGGCTGGCTCTGCGCGGTTTAAAGACACTGGCAATCAGGATGAAAGCACACGCAGAAAATGCGTTATATCTTGCAAAATATTTAAGTAAACATCATAAAGTTGAACATGTGTACTATCCAGGTTTAGATTCAGACAATAATTATATGGTTGCCAGAAAGCAGATGTCAGGATTTAGCGGAATGCTGAGTTTTAAATTAAAAGGGGACCGGTCAGCCGTTGATAGGTTTTTTGCTAATTTAAAATTATTTACGTTAGCTGAAAGCCTTGGAGGTGTGGAATCGCTTATTTCATATCCGGCACTGATGACACATGCTTCTATACCCCGTGAAGAGAGAATTAAGCGGGGGATAACAGATAATTTTATTAGAGTATCTGCGGGTATTGAGAATAAGAGCGACTTGAAAAACGATCTTTCAAGTGCTTTTAAATATGTATGATTGTAGAATTATATATATTTTTTTTATTATCTCTCTGTAAGGAGATAAACTAGTATCTTGACCGGCTTGGTATAGATGAATTTATAATGAAAAGCTCTTGTTAAAAATTGTCAGCATATTTCATTTGACGACTATGCCTAAAATGATTATATAAGTACTGATTATATAAATTTTTAAATTAGGGAGTTAAGACTTCTTATATAAGACTTTGGCCCAAAACAGCCTGGCATGCTTGCAGACTTGCTGATCACATACTTTCAGTTAAGCACGAAGAACTTGAAAATATTAGTCATTATGTTACAGAAAAAGCTGCAAAAGTCTTGCTTAAAAAAAATTCATTGGCGGCAGCTAAGATTTATCGTGCATTGGGGATGAGAATACTTAACTCAAAAAATAGCAAATATTATAGTATTGCTTTAGAGTATTTCCTGAAAGTGAAAAGCATATATATTAAAAATAATTCCAAAGAGGACTGGTTATCAATTGTCAAATACATTCGCCAAAACCACGCTCGTAAATACAGTTTCATTACTGATTTTGAGAAATTAATTTCAGGGATATATCCTTTACCCCATAAGTCATTTGAACAGAGAGCAAGAATGAGATGGGAAAAACAAACAACAGACTGAGAAAATAAAAAATTGCGTAATTGATTGGACATTGGTAATATTTTAATTGAAATTTAAAAGTTAATATTATTATTTTTATAAAATGTAAAGTAAGAAATATTTAAAACACTTATTATAAAAACATTTAGTTTGGATTTTTAACGAATTTTTAGGGTGATTTATTATGAAAGAATCTGTTTTTAAAAAACATTTAGATAAGATTGTTTATATTAGTAAAGAATTTGGGGCAAAAAAAGTATTTTTGTTTGGTTCATGTGTTGAAGACATAAGCTCGTGTCGTGATATAGATATAGCAGTTAGTGGAATTAAGCCAAAAGATTTCTTTAATTTTTATGGTAAGGTGTCTATGGAAGTAAAGGATGAGGTTGATATCGTAGATTTGGATGATGTAAGGGAACATCTTTATAAAAGAATTTTGTCTAAAGGGAAGATTCTATATGAAAGATGAGTATAAAGAACTAAAGGAAGATGTAACAGATGAAGAAAAAGCAATAGATGAAACTTTGGAAAGACTTCTGAAAGCCAGGAATGAATTTGATTCTAAAAACAAGAACTATCTTATAGAACCTGCAATGGGTACTTACCTTATGAATTTTTATAATGGTATAGAGAATATATTAAAGCGAATATATTAAAGCGCATAACCAAAGAATATTATTTAACCTTTCCCAAAGGGGAAAGCTGGCATAAAGAACTTCTTAATTTATCATCAGATCCTCCTTCTGAAAAGATTGCTTTGTTTAATCAGGATATTGTAGAAAGGTTGCACTCATATAAAAATTTCAGACATCGATTTGTAAGTGGATATGGTTTTCAGCTAAAAGGTGAAAAGATGCTGGAATTAATAGATAATGCTAAACCACTATGGTTTGATATAAAGAAAACAATATCTGATTTCTGGAATAAGTTGTAAATAAAAACATGATCTGTTAATTCTGAATTAAAGAATTAAAAACATTCTGCTAACCATAATTGACTACAATTTGTATACAGTTGACTACAAAATGTATACTTAAATAAGAACTCTGATTTTTAAGGAAAAAGGTAAAAAGCAGTTTTTTCTTAAAAGATCTAGCTTTTTATAACGATTATTGGGGTATTAAAGTCTGCTGATACAGTTATTCACTTCGATTTGAATAATAAATTTCAAGTCATGAAATATTTGTATAAATTATAAGGGCAATTCATTAACTCATAGAAACTCTTACAAAGACTTCACTTAAAAAGACCGGGGAAGGTTATATGTAAATAATTTGCATAATCTTGCGATTTCTATTGATTTTGTAAGTAAAACCTCTGAAGAAATATTGCGTATAATAGATGTAATGAGGGCGATAGTAACTTCTCCAATAAATCTAAATATTTTAAATGTCAGTAATATTACTCAATCAGTTATTGGTAAAACAATCTTAATTTTATATAATACAGTAGATATATTTTTAAATGTTTTTTGTTAAAATTTAGCACTGGCGGGCGAATGGCGGAGCCAGACAGCCCAGCGTAGACCTCGCAGATTTAAGCATAATTTATCCAGATTTTACAGATGATTATGAAGACCAAATTGACATAGATCTTACTTTCGTAAGAAAA
>VGAZ01000069.1 GCA_016870615.1 Actinomycetota bacterium
CCAAGCGAAATGCTTATAGGGATTTTATATCTTGAAGTTTTCCTGCAGGCTTCCTTTATTCTTGCAATTATTTCCTCTGCATAACCGCGTTGGGTCTGAGGAAGAAGTACAGCAAACTCATCTCCGCCCCATCTTGCGATTATATCTTCCCTGCGGCAGAAACTCTTCATAAGTTCAGCAACTTTTTTTAACAGGTTATCCCCCTCTTGATGCCCAAATGTATCATTTACAAGCTTAAGGCTGTTGACATCCCCCATTATAAAGCTCAACGGCAGCTGTCTTCTTGTGTCAAGCCTTTTTAATTCTTCTTCAAAATATGCCCTGTTATACAAATCAGTCAGGCAATCATGAAATGAGAGATACCTGATTTTATCTTCAGCTTCTTTACGCTCAGTAATGTCTTGCACAATGCAGTCAATTAAAGTAATCATATTTTTTTGTTCATAAACTGGCGCAATATTTTGCTCGGTCCATATAATATTTCCATCTTTGCTAATCCACCTGATCTGGACAGGTTTGCCAATTTTTCTTTTAAAGCTGAAAATATCATACAGTATTTGCCGGTCATCGGGGTGGGTTATCTTGAAAAAAAGATCAGGGTTTTCATAACTTTCCCTGCTGGAGTAACCTGCCATTTTTTCAATAGAGGGGCTTATGTATTCCCACTTTTTAAGAGGAACCAGGCGGTACCTGAAAATAACGTCAGAAGCATTATCAGCCAGCAGCTGCATTCTTCTTTCATCCTCGATTATTTTCTGTTCCATTAATTTTTTTTCTGTAATATCTTCTCCTGAACTGAGGGAGCTGGTAATATTGCCTTCATCGTCTTTTATAACAGTATTTTTCCAGGATATTATTCTTTCATTCCCAGTGCTTGTAATTACTTCATTTTCAAACTGTTCAGGAAATTTGTAATTGCCGGAAATAAATTTTTTAAAGCTTGACTTTAATTCTTTTGATATTTTTTTTGGAATAAAATGCTCAAACCAGTTTTTTCCAATGATTTCTTTCTTTTTATACCCTAAGAGTTCACGCCCCCTTTTATTAATCATTACAACCCTGCCTTTTTTATCCAGCACTAAAATTATCATTGCTGCTATATCAAGGTAGGTCTGTGCAAGAGATATTTGCTGTTCACGTTCAAACGAGTAAGTATTATCTTCAATAAGGCATATCATGCCGTTAAATTTTTTATTTTTTTTAAGAGGTATAAGGTTTAAAGATTTAATCTTTTCCCTGCTTGATTTGTTTTTTACGGCAATTGATTTAACAGAAACCTGCCTGAGGCTGCTTTTTGCATCATTATAATAAGGTTTTATGAAATTGAAGTCATATTTTCGGCCGCTTGAAAAAATACTGTTTTCCAGAAGGTCTTTTTTTGCCCACTTGTTGTGCTTTGCCAGATTATTATTAACATAAACAACATTGTCGTTTTTATCTGTTATTACTACGCATTCAGAAACCCTGTCCAGGGA
The DNA here is from genome assembly GCA_016870615.1 of Actinomycetota bacterium. GTDB lineage: Bacteria > Actinomycetota > Humimicrobiia > Humimicrobiales > Humimicrobiaceae > VGAZ01. The sequence continues at coordinate 1,476 of VGAZ01000069.1, forward strand.
TTTTTTAAGATCTTTTAAATAATTTTCCATAATTTTATTTAAATGTCCCAGTTTTTCCAGTGACAGCTGTTTTAAAACAGATGTAAAATAAATAAACATAAAAGGCAATAAACTGGTATCTGAATTTAAAACTGGCGCAGGGCACAACAGGAGCGGATGCCTTATATGATTTATGTTTTATATAATACAATATTTATAAATATATAATAATTATTTTATATATTATTATTTCTACATTAATATATACAAAATATTGTATTAATTTTAAGACTTTTTTTTAAATATTTCAGTATTTTAATAATTTTCTGCATTTTTTATTCTTTCAATAATAGGAGGATGGGTGTAAATAATAATTTTAAGCAGAGGGTGTGGGTTGGTATTGGAAAGGTTTGCATGAGCAAGTTTTTTGAACATGGAAATCGAAACTCCAGGATTGCCGGCAAGCTCAATTGCGGTTTTATCGGCCTGTTTTTCAAACTGGCGTGAGAGACTGTTCTGAAAAGGCATTGTAATATAAGAAACCAGGGAAAATATAAAAAACATAAGCAACACAAGCTTTATGCAGGGAGCAGCGCCAATGCTTACCTGCATCAGTCTCAGGACAAAAAGAAGCAATACTGCTGCTGCAGAGCCGATAATGATACTGATAAATATATGCCTGTATTTCCAGTGCCCCATTTCATGCGCTATAACTGAGAGCACTTCATCATCGGTATTCTTATTTATGAGGTTGTCATATATTACAATTCTTTTTGTGCTGCCTATGCCGGTAAAATATGCATTTATCCTGTTTGTTTTCCTGCTTGCATCAGCAACAAGAATGCCACCTATTTTTATACCGGCGTCTTCGGCTATTTTAATTATCCGGTTTTCAAGGTTTTTATTCTCAAGGGGGCTGAATTTATAAAACAGGGGATCTATTAAAACAGGAAATATAAAATTAGCAGCCATTATAAAAATAATAAAGATGGCAGCCGCTGCAATCCACCAGTGCTTTGGGACATAAATAATCAGTGAATAGATAATGGTCATCAATGAACTGTTTATAATAAGGGAAATGGCCTTTTCTTTTAATATATCAGAAAACCAGGCTAAAAAGGTTTGGTTGGAAAGCCCGAAACGGTGTTCAAGGACAAAACCCCTGTAATATTGAAGCGGAAGTATAATTATTTCAAGTATAATAACAAATGCCGCAAACAGCGCGAAAGCCATGGCAATGCCGGCTCTTTTATTTGCAAAGGGAAACCTCCATAAAATAATTATCATGGAAGACATCAATACCCATAAAAGAAACCTCTGGACAATTGAAAGCAGCAGGGAACTCCTGTTATAATTTGCAGCTTTATTTAAAAATTCTTCGTCAAAATGCCCGGCAGTATAACTGTCTTGCGGCGGCTTTATTGAAATAGCAAGAAATAAAAGCACGGCAAGCATTATTAAACCCATTATAAACAAAAGCACAGTTAGGTTTATTGCCCATCCGGCAGCCATTTTTTTAATTCTCATTATAAATTTTAGTAAATAAAAATTCTTACTTGTTAAATATATAAAAAAATCATGCAGATTCATACACCTGAAAGATTCTTCCTTTTTAATAAATATTATATATGCATAAAAACAGATTTAAATGTTTTTTTAAAAAATATATTTGCACTGTCTGCAGAAAGTGATATTTTTCCAATTATTTACTTGACACATCATTATTTATAATGATACTATATATATATCATTAATAGCCCTGTATAACTGGGTGTTTAAAGAAAAATTAATTAATAAATATTTAAAACTTGGAGGAAAAAAAATGGCATTAAGGAAAATAATAGAAATCGATGAAGATATTTGCAATGGGTGCGGGCAGTGTATACCTAACTGCCCTGAAGGCGCGCTGCAGCTTATTGACGGCAAAGCAAGGCTTGTAAGCGACCTTTTCTGCGATGGCCTGGGTGCCTGCATAGGCGAATGCCCGGTGGATGCAATTACTGTAATTGAACGCGAGGCAGAACCTTATAACGAAACAAAAGTAATGGAAAATATAGTAAAACAGGGCAGCAATGTAATAGCTGCGCACCTTAAGCATTTAAAGGACCATAACGAAACAGGCCTTTATAATGAAGCTGTAAATTATTTAAAAAATAATAATATATACATACCGGAAGATTTTAAACAAGATGCACAAGACGAGGGCGACAGGTTGCCATGCGGATGCCCGGGTTCTGCGGTTATGGATTTGAGGGAAAAAAATAAGAGCAGTTCAAATGCCCAAACCAAATCTGCCCAAAAATCAGGTTTTGAAAATAATGCCGGCAGCAGTGATATTTTAAATCTCAGTAAAACAAAAGCGCAAAAAGTCCAGGAACTTTTAAATGAGCTTTCCGGAAATGAATCACAGCTAAGGCAGTGGCCGGTACAGATAATGCTTGTGCCACCGCATGCTCCTTATTTACAGGGAGCTGATCTTCTTGTGTCAGCAGACTGCGTGCCTTTTGCTTATGCGGGATTTCACCAGGATTTTTTGGCCGGAAAAGTTGTGCTTATCGGATGCCCGAAACTTGATGACAGCCAGTATTATTTAAAAAAATTTACTGAAATTTTTAAATTAAATGATATAAAATCAGTCACAGTCACACACATGGAAGTCCCATGCTGTTTCGGGCTTGCTGGAATTATAAAACAGGCCATAAAAGATGCAGAAAAAGACATTGCTCTAAAAACTGTAAATATCGGGATTAAAGGCAATGTAGTATCAGAAAGCTGATATTAAGCCGGCCTGCGAAAATATATTTACAGAAAATACTCTCCGGCCATAAACTGCCTTTATTTAATTATTAATATTGCTGTGAACTGCGGATAAGCATTAAATCCGCCTGCAAGGCTTAAGACATTGGTAAATCCATTAGTTTGAAGTGCGCTGCATCCTGCCCTGAGTGTTTTTCCGGGCCGCTTCCTTTAATGCATGAGCTTGAGCTGTGAATTTATCAAAGGACTTTTTTATAATCATTGTAATTTCTTTGCCTGCAGTAATTTTTTATACTGTGTTCTTTTATAGTTTCTGCTTTAATTTTTGCAATAAAATCATAAATTATGTTATTCTTATTTTAATAATTTTTACTACAAGGAGTGTTCATGGTTAAATCTAAATTTGCAATTATAGGTGCCGGCCATGGTGGAAAAGCCATGGCTGCCCACCTTGCTTTAAAAGGATTTCCTGTAACTTTATACAACAGGACGCTTGCAAAAATAATGCCAATAATAAAAATGAAAGGCATTGAACTAGAGGGCGAGGTAAGCGGCTTTGGAAAACTTGAGATAGCCTCTGATAATATGCAAGACGTAATAAAGGACGCAGATGTCATAATGGTATGCGTGCCTGCGTTTGCGCATGCAGCCATTGCTGAAAGATGCGCTCCCCATTTAAAAAGCGGGCAGATAGTTATACTAAATCCCGGCAGGACATGCGGTGCGCTTGAGTTTTTAAACATTTTAAGGGAACGTGGAAATAAAGATGATATTATTGTTGCTGAGGCCCAGACTTTCATTTATGCAAGCAGGGGAATGGGTCCCGCATCCGTTAAAATTTTCAGGATAAAACAGGCAATACCTGTTGCAGCTATACCGGCAATAAAAACAGATGAGGTTATTGACAGGATAAATGACGCTTTCCCTGAGTTTATTTCGGGAGCAAGCGTAATTGAAACAAGCTTTAATAATATCGGGGCAGTTTTTCATCCTGCAATAACAATACTTAATGCAAGCAGGATAGAATCTACTATGGGTAATTTCCAGTTCTATATTGAAGGAGTAACGTCTTCCATTGCAAGAGTACTTGAAGAAGTAGACAGGGAAAGAGTTGAAGTGGCATACATGCTTAAATGCAAGAATGTGCTTACTGCGCTTGACTGGCTCACTATGGCATATAATGTTATTGAGGATAATCTATTTGACGGAATTCACAGCAATCCCGGTTATTATGGTATTATGGCTCCAAAAACAACAAATGTAAGATACATAACTGAAGATGTGCCCATGAGCCTGGTTCCCATTGCAGAATTCGGCAAAGCTTTTGGGGTAAGCACTGTTGCAACTGACTCTTTAATTAATCTTGCAAACATTATTTTTAAAGTCGATTTTACAAAATCAGGCAGGAATTTCAGGAAACTTGGACTGGAAAATTTAACTCTTGAACAGATAAGGGATGTATTTATCGGGGGAGTGCCTGCCAAGAAATAAATTAGTGATTAATAGCCAGGGAGGTTAAGCTGATGAAAAAGATACTTGGCGTAAGTGTCGGCAGCTGCGTACATGTTGCAGGCATTATTAGTTTTTTAAATATTGCAGCAAAACTTGGATATAATACAAAATATGCAGGTTCAGCAGTAAGTGTTGAAAACCTTGATAAAGCCATAAATGAATTTATGCCTGATATAGTGGGCATAAGCTACAGGCTTACCCCGGAAAGCTCCGCAGAATTGTTTAACACTATTAATAAAAAAATAATATCTTCAGGCAGTAAAATATCGTTTATACTGGGTACAACTTCCTCAGTTGCTGATTTTCTTGAAAAAAAAGGCCTTTTAGGTATGTTTGATAAAATATTTACAGGAGGAGAGCCTGAGGACCAGATAATTCAGTATCTTGAGGGCAAAAAAACAGGAGATCGGCATAGCGGCAAGCCTCCGCAGAATCTTCTTGACAGGATTTTATATAAAAAGCCCTATCCGCTATTGCGTCACCACTACGGCAGGCCTACATTAAAAGAAACTGTAGAAGGAATTAAAGTGCTGTCAGACTCGGGCTTTCTTGATGTGATATCGCTTGGGCCTGACCAGAACACCCAGGAATTTTTCTTTCACCCTGAAAAGATGAACAGGCAGCAGGATGGTGCAGGAGGCGTTCCCATAAGAAGCGAAGATGATCTTGGACAATTGTACACTGCTTCAAGAACAGGCAATTATCCTCTAATGAGGTGTTACAGCGGGACAAATGATGTACTGAAATTTGCAGAGATTCTTGTAAAAAATATAAATAATGCGTGGTGCGCAATCCCTCTACTATGGTATAACGAAATCGACAACAGGAGCAGCCGCAAACTTGAGGTTGCAATAAAAGAAAACCAGGAGGTTATGAGATGGCATGGCTGGCGCAACATCCCCCTGGAGGTAAATGAGTCACATCACTGGAGCTTAAGGTATTCATCGGATTCTATAGCTGTAGCTGCAGCATATATTGCCGCCTACAATGCAAAAAAGATGGGGGTAAAAAATTATGTTGCGCAGTACATGTTCAATACTCCCGCACAGATTTCATTTACAATGGATCTTGCAAAAATGCTTGCAAAGGTTGAAATGATAGAATCGCTGCATGATGATAGTTTCACTTCTTTCAGGGAGACAAGATCAGGTCTTTACAGCATGCCTGCAGATTTTAATAAAGGCAAGGGCCAGCTTGCATCTTCAACAATGCTCCAGATGCAGCTAAATCCTTCAATAGTCCATGTTGTGGCGTATTGTGAATCAAGTTATGCGGCTAAACCGGAAGATATAATACAAAGCTGCAGCATTGTGCAGAAAGTTATCCAAAACTGTGTTTACGGTGCGCCTGATATGCAATGTGACCTGCATGTAAACGCAAGAAAGAAAAATCTCATACATGATGCAGAACTTATTATTAAAAAAATAAAAAGCCTGGATTTTGAAAAAAAATACGGGGATCCTCTTACCGAGCCAGCCATACTTGCTGAAGCAGTCAGAAAAGGAATTCTTGATGCGCCGCATCTTGCAGGCGTTAAGGGGGCCTGCGGAAAATTACAGACTATGTTTTTTGACGGCGCATGCCTGGCTATTGATGATTGCGGCAATATTATAAGCGAGGAGGAAAGGCTTGAAAATACATTGTAATCTATGCTTTTTTAGTACAGTTTATAAAAAATCCGGGTTACCGGTTATTTATTAATAGATAAGAACAAAATTATAAAAAGGCGGGATTTATATTGGAGACTTTTTTGTGGGCCCTTGCAATATTTATTGGCCGGATTGCTGATGTATCGCTTGGCACCATAAGGATAAATTTTATAGTAAGGCATAAAAAGATTTTTGCCGCGCTTGTGGGCTTTATTGAAGTTACCATATTTATATTTGTGGCTGCACGGGTAATACAGGATATTAATAATAATATTTATGGCATTTTTGCATACGGTGCCGGGTTTGCAGCAGGCACGGTAATAGGCATGACAATATCTGATAAATTATCCAGGGACCTTATAAGCATAAATATAATTTCAAAAAGCAGCAGCGACAATATTGAGAGGCTTTTGCGCGAAGGCGGTTTCGGCGCAACCTGTTATGATGGCGTAGGCAGGGACGGAAAAGTTAAAATTATCAATGTAATTTGCAAGCAGAACTACATGCCGAAACTCAGCCGCATAGTTTTTACAGAAGATCCTTCCGCATTTTTAAATACCCACACGCTGGGCACACATAAAGGCGGATTTCTTTACGGCATTAAAAAGAAATAATTAGTTTGCAGTTAGTCCTGTTTCTTTAACCTGGATGATATTTTTAAATTCTATTTTTTAACAAACATTGGTTATGAAAATGATACACAAACTTACAATTTTATACATATATGCTAAAGCATGATTAATGTCTTTAGATACTTTAGCAGTAAGCTCTTCTTGGTTTTATCCCTGGCACCTTCATTTTTTATTAAAAATACATCTTTTTAGTTAAAAAATCATGAACAGGGGCTAAAACCCCGGCGGTAATTGTATTTTATACCTGGGGGATCCAAAGGAAATTCTAAAACCATAAATAAAAATATGATTGCATTTAAGTATTTTAGTTATTATCATTAATTATGCAAAAATTTAAAAAAATACTAGACCGAATTCTTAAAGGCAGATCAGATGCAAATATTTCATTTAGCGATATCTGCAATTTACTGATATCATTAGGTTTTGATATGGGAATAAGTGGGAGCCATCACATATTTAGAAAAGACTTTATCGAAGAAAAAATAAACCTTCAAAAAGATGGCAAGAATGCAAAACCTTACCAAGTTCAACAAGTAAGAAAACTGATTTTAAAATATAAATTAGGAGAAGAATTTAATGAATAAATATGAAATTATAATTTTCTGGAGTGACGAAGATGAGGCGTTTATCGCTGATGTGCCTGAACTTCCGGGTTGTATGGCCCATGGTGATACTCATGATTCTGCGCTTACAAATGCAAAAGAGGCAATCGAGCTTTGGATTAAAACAGCAAAAGAATTTGGAGATCCTGTCCCAGAACCTAAAGGGCGACGGCTCGAATACGCATAAATCTCATATTAATGCACAGGATTATCATTGATTTTATTCAATGCCATATAAAAGGTGTTTTTCAACTTTTTATCACGCAGTTTTTTGAAATATTTTTAGGGACCCAGACCCCACACGCTGGGCACTCATAAAGGCGGCTTTCTTTACAGCATTAAAAAGAAATAACTTTTAATTAAAGTTATCTGTGAAAGAAAGGAAATTATTAAATTCCACTCCGGGATAACAGTTTTTAAATATTTTATAATAATAAAGCTCTTCCTTATTTCTTAAAGTGAAGCGCTCATCTATTATTTTTTCTTTTTCAAATTCACTGTCTGTTATAATGCCTTTTATTTTATTTTCCAGTGAATCATTAATACCTGAACCTTCCCAGAATTTATCTTTGGGCCTCCAGACAATCTCATGGGGCAGGTGCCTTTTTGCAAGATTTCTCAGTATGTACTTTGTTAGACCTGTATTGTAATCCAGCTTATATTCTGGCGGGATGTGAAGCGCATAATCAATAAGCTCCTCATCAAGCATCGGCAGTTTGACATTAACACCATGTGAATTTGAAGACCTGTCAACTCTTTGGAGGGCAGTATTATGAAGGCTGCCGATTGCCTGAAGCAGCCCCTCCTGTATTTGTATCTGTGAATTATATTCAAGGAAATAATTATATCCTGCAAATATTTCATCACCGCCCTCACCGCTGAAAACAATATCAGCGCCAGAAGACATTTTTGAGGCAATAATATTGCCCAGGGTGCTTCTTACAAGCGGAGCATCAAAAGATTCAAGCGTAAATATTGTCTCAGGCAACCTGTCAAAAAGTTCATCTTCACTAAAGATATA
>VGAZ01000070.1 GCA_016870615.1 Actinomycetota bacterium
TGCTTATAATTCTTGGCATCCCCTATAACAGCGAACAGGCTCTTGAGCTTGCCAAAGAGGTAATGGGCTTTATACAGGATAAATCCAAAGAGGCTTCAAGGGAACTGGTCGGTAGCCGGGGAAGTTTTCCCAATTTTAAGGGAAGCATATACGACAGCCCTGACGGATATCCTGTGAGAAATGCAACAACAACCACAATAGCGCCTACCGGCACATTAAGCATAATTGCAGGCTGCTCCAGCGGAGTGGAACCTGTTTTTGCAATATCCTTTGTAAAAAATGTAATGGACAATGACAGGCTTCTTGAAGTTAATCCATATTTTGAAAAATCTGCAAAGGACAAGGGGTTTTACAGCAAAGAGCTTATGGAAAGAGTTGCTGAAGAAGGAACACTTGATGAATTTGATGAAATACCGGCTTCTGTTAAAAGAGTATTTGTTACAGCCCATGAAATATCCCCTGTATGGCATGTAAGAACACAGGCAAGATTCCAGGAGTATGTTGATAATGCGGTGTCAAAGACTGTAAATTTCCCGAACAGCGCAACAGAAAAAGATGTTGAGGATGTATATATGCTTGCCTACAGGCTCGGATGCAAGGGCATAACAATTTACCGTGATGGAAGCAGGGACAGCCAGGTGCTGCAGGTTGAAGGCAAAAAAAGTGAAGCTGCAAAAAACGAAGCAGGTGACACTACAGTTACTGAGGGTGACAAGAATAGTAATGTAATTGCCGCTGAATCAAAACAAACCCGGGAAGAAGATAAAGAATTAAAGAAATCTGCCGGCAAAGGAGAAACTGCAGGAGAAAAATCTCTCTCCGGTCCAGGCGCACCTGAAGAGGGACAGGAAGTTCATACAATAAAACCAAGGCCAAGGCCGGAAACAACTATGGGTTTTACCAAAAAATACAGCATCGGGGGCTGCGGAAAATTGTACGTTACAGTTAATTCAGATGACATGGGAATATGTGAAGTATTTACAAGCACAGGAGAAGAAGGATGCGCCGCACTTTCCGAAGCTGTAAGCAGGCTTATAAGCATAACCATAAGGTCAGGCATAGAAATAGATTCAATACTTAAACAGGTTTCAGGAATAAGGTGCATAACCTGTATAGCAGATGATTCAACTCATGTCCTTTCCTGTCCTGATGCAATAGGAAAAGCAATAGAATTTTATGTTAAAGGCTATAATAAGTTTGATCTTAATATTGCGGGGGGGCCAAAGTCAGTTATGATATGCCCTGAAGAAGGTTGTGGCGGAATAATGCAGCCCGAGGGCGGGTGTTATGTATGCAGAAACTGTGGATTTTCAAAGTGCTCATAAATTAAGATAGGCCATTAAGTCTTTAAAATTTATATAACCATCATATATAATTACAACTATTTAATCTGAAAGGATACTTGAAATGAAAAAACTGATAAATGACCCTTCAAATATTGTGGATGAGCTCATTGATGGATTTGTATATACAAACAAGGATAGAGTGAAAAGGATAGGCAGAAACACAGTGGTTGCAAGAATTGATGCTCCCATAAAAGACAAGGTTGGAATTGTAATAGGTGGAGGCGCAGGCCATGAACCCCTTTTTCTTGAATATATTGGTAAAGGTATGGCCGATGCTGCCGCTCACGGGCAGATATTTGCAGCCCCCTCTGCTTCTTACGGGCTGGAAGCAATAAAGGCAGCCGACGGCGGCAAAGGTGTTATACTGCTTTATAATAACTATGCAGGCGATGTGCTTAATTTTGATATGGCCCAGGACATGGCAAGAGATGAAGGAATAAAAGTGGAAACTGTACTTATTTATGATGACATATCGTCTGCGACTATTGAACATAAGCAAGACAGGAGGGGCACAACCGCCACTCCGATTATCATTAAAATTGCCGGCAGCGCATCCGGAAGCGGTATGGAATTTGAAGAGCTTAAGAAACTTCTTGAAAAAGCAAGTTTTAATTCAAGGTCACTTGGAGTATCTTTGTCTGCCTGCACTCTTCCTGAAACAGGACTGGCAACTTTTTCACTTGAGGATGATAAGATGGAGTTTGGAATGGGCCTTCATGGTGAAGCCGGTATTAAGAAAGTTGATATAATGACTGCAGACAAAGCAACTGTAACTATTCTTGATATGATAATGGCCGATCTTCCTTTTAAAGGCGGGGATGAAATTATTGCCCTTGTAAATGGTTACGGCTCAACTACAAGAATGGAAATGTTTATAGTAATGAAGAAAATCCATGAATACATGGGAGAAAAAAATATAAATATCTATGCCAGCGAGCTTGGGGAATTCTGTACATCACAGGAAATGGCAGGAATCTCAATAACACTTATTAAACTGGATGAAGAGATTAAAAAATTCTATGACATGGCAGCAGACAGTCCGGGATATATAAAAATGGCAAGAAAATAAGAATCTTCATTATATGGATTCATGCATTGCTTTTATAATTAGATGTATTGTGTTTGCGCCGGCATCTTCATAGCCAATCGATCTCTCTCCCGCATATCGCGCTCTTCCTTTTGCTGCAACCATGTTCGCGGTAGATTCTGCACCTTTTTTTGCGGCAGAAACCATCAATAAAAAAGCTTCTTGAATCGAGCGGCCCTTTGAAGAAGATTCTTTCAGAACCTGGACCGCAGGAAATAATGCATCCACCATTGTCTTGTCGCCAGGCTTTGCCCCGCCTATTTTCATTATTTTTTCAAGCGCTCCTTCAAACATTTCACTTAGGTCCTTTATGTCAACTGAATCCTTTTCAGCATCCACAGATCTGCCCATCTCTGAAAAGAACGTTCCAAATACCGGTCCGGTAACTCCTCCTATAATGACCGCAATCGAATTTCCGGCCAGTTTTAAAAGGTCAGAAATATTTGCAGGCTGCTGCTGTTCTATTTTTTCCACGGCATTTAAAAATCCTTTTGAAATACTGATGCCATGATCTCCATCGCCTATAACGCTGTCAAGCTGTGAAAGAAACATTTTGTTTTCCTGCAAGGTGTCGTTTATTCTTTTAATCATTTCCCTGAAATTTGAAAGTCCAAGCTTTTCCATTTCACCTTCATTCATATCAAATATTAATAAATGAAATAAATACTGCTATAGCATGTATTTATTTGCAAAAAAAATTAAAGAGCTTTAATTCTTTTTTCTTTCCTTCAATAATTATTTTATTAATAGAATTAATTATAAGCACTGACGCTTGACTCTGCCAGTTTATCATCATTTTAACACCAAACTCCTCAAATTTATGTATAGAATTTATCAAATTTGCCAAAATTAATTCTTATTTGTTGTTTTATCTGCTTGATTTAAGTTGTATAATTCGTATTTCCAAGATTTGTAATCTTTAATTTTTATAATTTTGTCAGAAACAAAGGCTAAAAATACATGAAAAAACATTATTATTCTATGAATATAGAAGAGGTCCTGGGTTCTTTAAATACTTCTGGAAACGGATTGGATGAAGAAGAAGCTGAGCAAAGGCTTGACAAATATGGAAGAAATGAAATAGAGAAAAGAAAAACTGTAACGCCTGCAAAAATATTTTTCAGGCAATTCACGTCTTTTATAGTAATAATTTTATTTATTGCAATTATTATATCTCTACTGGTTGGTGAGAGGCTTGATGCCATTGTAATAGCAATAATACTTTTTCTAAATGGAATATTTGGTTTTATCCAGGAATACAAAGCTGAAAAAGCTATTGAATCGTTAAGGAAGCTGACGGCTTTAAAAGCAAGTGTAATAAGAGATGGCAATGAAACAGAAATAGACTCAAGAGAACTAGTGCCTGGCGATATTATTATGCTGGAAACGGGTAACAAAATACCTGCTGATGCGCGCCTGCTGCAGCTTGCTTTACTCCAGGTTGACGAAGCATCTCTTACCGGTGAATCAACCCCATCAAAAAAAATTACAGAAAAGCTTGACAAGGATACTGCAATAAACGACCAGGAAAATATGGTTTTTATGGGAACTATTGTGACGAAAGGCCGCGCAAAGGCTGTTGTTACCAGCACAGGAATGAAAACTGAAATCGGTGAAATTGCAGAACTTGTCCAGGAAGTAAAAGAAAAACTTACACCCTTGCAGGAAAGCCTTAAACAATTCGGTAAATGGCTGGGCATAGTAACAATCGTGATATGTGCTTTTGTTTTTGGAGTTGGTGTCTTGAGGGAATATCTCATGCTGGATTTTTTAGGCCTAAATAATGTAACAGAGATGTTTTTAGCATCAGTTGCCCTGGCAGTTGCAGCCATTCCGGAAGGGCTTCCTGCAATTGTTACAATTTCCCTGGCTCTGGGTGTAAATAAAATGGCAAGGCGCAATGTGCTTCTAAGGCAGCTGCCTGCAGTAGAAACACTGGGCTGTACAAATGTAATCTGTTCCGATAAAACAGGCACCATAACAAAAAATGAAATGACTGTCAGGGAAATTTTCACCAGCAAAAACCTGGTAAAAGTCACTGGTGAAGGTTATGCGCCAAAAGGGGATTTTATACTTAACGGCCAGGCAGCAGCAGACAGTATTAATATGGATTTGCTGTTGCGTATCGGAGCGTTATGCAATGATTCCAGGCTTAACCGCAATGAAAAGTGGGAAATCTTTGGTGACCCGACAGAAGGCGCCTTGATTGTATCTGCAGCCAAGGCTGGCCTGGATAAAGCTGGGCTGGAAAAGATATATCCAAGAGTTGGAGAGATACCATTTGATTCTGAAAGAAAAAGCATGACAACTGTACATGATTATAATAATGGAAAAATCGCCTATACAAAAGGGGCGCCAGATATAATCATAGATAAGTGTAAATATATATACAATGACGGCAAAGTGGACGATCTTTCTGAGGAAACCAGGAAATATATTCTCAGTATCAACCAGGATATGGCAGGCAGGGCATTAAGGGTTCTTGGCTTTGCATATAAAGAATTATCCGGTACAAAAATACAAACCGGGGATAATCTTATTGCGCAAAACCTGGAAAAGGACCTGGTTTTTGTAGGGCTGCAGGCTATGTTTGATCCGCCAAGAGAAGGGGTAAAAGAATCAATAGAAAAATGTAAAGCCGCAGGTATAAAGACTGTTATTATAACAGGGGACCATAAATTAACTGCTGTAGCGGTTGCAAAAGAACTGGGTCTTTACAGGGAAGGCAATATTGCATTAAGCGGTGATGAACTTGATAAGCTGAGTGATGGTGATCTGGATAAAATGATAGAAAATATTAAAATATTTGCAAGAGTAAGCCCCGAGCATAAGGTCAGGATACTGGATGCTTTAAAAAGCAAGGGCCACACGGTCGCTATGACAGGTGACGGGGTCAATGATGCCCCTGCCTTAAAAAAAGCGGATATAGGAATTGCAATGGGTATTACTGGCACGGATGTTGCAAAAGAAGCCTCTGATATGGTGTTAACCGATGATAATTTTTCATCAATAGTAAATGCAGTAGAAGAAGGAAGGGGCATATATAACAGCATCAAGCAATTTGTACAATATACTCTTTCTTCAAACCTGGGCGAGATTCTCGTTATTTTCATGGCTATACTTATTGGCTGGCCCCTTCCGCTAATAGCAATACAGATACTGTGGGTAAATCTGCTGACAGATGGCTTGCCCGGTCTTGCACTGGGCCTTGATCCTCACAGCAAAGACATAATGAAAAGGCCTCCAAGAAAAAGGGAGGAGAAAATCATATCAAGGGATGTTGTATATAATATTGCAATAGTTGGCTTTGTAATGATGATAGGGACATTGTTTTTATTTTATTCATACGGAACCGAGAGCATAAAAGCAAAATCCATAGCTTTTACCACACTTGTAATGTTTCAATTATTTAATGTTTTAACCTACAGGGCAAAGAATTTCAGGATTAATTTAAAAACAAGCAAATATTTAGTTGGATCTGTAATAATCACGGTAATATTACAAATAATTGTACTTTATACACCGCTCAGTTCAGCATTCAAGACTGTCCCGATAAGTTTTCTTGACTGGGTTAAGATAATCGCGGTGTCGGTTTCTATATATGCCATACTGGAAATAAGGAAAATTATTATTAATTTTTTAATAAGAAAAAAAGCAAAAGAAAAAACTGCAGGTTAATTATAAGAAATCCAATTAGATGAGTATATAAAATTGATTAATTTGCCCATATGTCATGAAAAAGCTCCCACTGGTCAATGTGTTCGCTTATATACTTTTCCATGACTGCAATCATTTTTTCCATATTAGCCCTGATGATTGCTTTCCTGTTTTCCCTGTTACCGTCATCTTTTAGAAGCTCCAGCGGTTTTTCAATTACCTGGTAGTGATTATATTTGTCTACTCTCCATGTAAAGCTTGGAAGAAGAGGTGCTCCTGATTTCATGGCAATTTCCACGGGCCCAGAAGGTATGAAAGCGTCTTTTCCGAAGAATTTGTATGTATTTGCAGTTCCAAGCGGGTCAAAATCTGTGGGAATTGCAATTACTTCATTATTTTTAAGTATCCTGAAAATATTAAGCATCACTTTATTTGCATAAAGTGTTCCCAGCCCTTTTGAAAGCCGCCGCTTTTCAAAAAACTCATTCGTCCTTTTATATGTTCTTATCAGCCCTGTGCCCCAGATTTTATACCCCTGCACCCCAAGCCTGCAGGCGCCCCATTCAAAATTACCAAGATGTGCCGTAAAAATAACGGCGCCCTTTTCATGCTTTAAAGCATTATCAAGATTTTCATGTCCCTCCAGCCTGATTCTTTTTTTAAATTTTTCCTTTGATACCAGGGGATGTTTTAAAAAATCGGTTACATTTAAAAACCAGTTTATATAAATCTTTTGCACTATTTTGGCAACTTCCTTGCTTTTTATGTCTTTGTCAAGGGCATTTGCCACATTTTTTTTAAGTACCGGCACATATATGCCAAGAAAATACATCATTCTTGCAGCAATATTGGCTATAAAATATGATATAGCATATGGAGTTATAAATGCGATAAACTCCAGGCATTTGTAACCTAAAAAAATTATCATTTCTAAGTTATAATAGTAATTAGTAATTTAATTTTAATATAATATCAATTCAGGGGTGATTTTCAAATGATTGATTTAAAAGATTTATCACAAAATCTTGACGAAATACTCAATTACGAGCCTTCAGATGCGCCGGTAATAAGTCTTTATCTCGGTGTGGATGCGGCAAGAATTACAAAGCAGGAATATACAACAGTCCTTAATTCAATTATAACCTCAGAAAAAGCCAAGCTGGAAGCTTCTTCTATATATAAGGCATCACAGAAAAAGGGCATTTATGAAATGATGGATGCAATAAAGGTATATATTAACGATTATTTCAGGCCGGAATCTGCAAAGACAATTCTTTTATTTGCAAAAGAGGGAAAAATTTCCAGTATTGTGAGGCTTCCTTTTAATTTAAAATCTAAAATAATAATTGACCCCAAGCCGCATACACAGATACTCAGGGCAATACTGGGCAGCATTACAAAGTACGGCATTCTTGTTATAGACAGGGAAAAGGCGCAGATAATTCTTATGTCAATGGGTGAGATTAAGCAATATCTTGACGCTTTCATAAGTGAGGTCCCGCCCAAAGTCAATTACAGGAGCCAGCTTGCTTTCAAAGAAAAAAACCTCCTGAGCAGGATTGAAGAAAAACTTCACCATTTTTTCAAAATAATAAATGAAAAAACCTTAATTCATTTAAGGGAAGGAAAATTTGATAATATTATTCTTGCAGGAAGAAAAGATATTGTTTCCCAGTTTTCAAATTATCTTCACAGCTTTATTCAGCAAAAAAATATAGGCAACATTGCAGGGGAACCTTCCGATTTGCCGCATGTAATAAGGGACAGGGCAAAGGAACTTATTGACAGGCATGAGCTTAGCCTGAAAAATAAAATAATTGGCCAGCTAATTGACAATTACTGTCCCCAGGAGCTTGGAGTTCTTGGGGTGCAGGCAGCTATTGGTGCACTTATGCTGGAGCAGGTAAGAACTTTAATATATAATAACGAATTTAGTGCGCCTGGATATGTATGCAGTGAATGCGGCTATATTACACTGGACAAAGAAGATCCATGCCCTTATTGCAGCCATCATCTTACATTCTATAATGATATTACAGGCGAAATAGTTGAGACAGCTATAAAACAGGGGTGTGAAATAGTTGATGCCCAGTCAAACGAAAGGCTTGCAGAAAACGGGAATATCGGGGCAATACTCAGGTTTAAAATTGAAGCTGTGTAAATATAAGCTTAAAGCGGTTTTTTAAGCTCTGAAAGTTCGTTTGTAAATTGTTTTATACTGTCAAACTGTTTATAAACAGATGCAAACCTGATATATGCCACCTTATCAAGATCCCTGAGTTTCTTTAATGCTATTTCGCCGATTTCATTTGATTTTATTTCACTTGCATGAAAGTTTCTTATCTCGGACTCAATATCATCAACTATTTTTTCAAGGACTTTTGTGCTTATATTCCTTTTAACGCATGCCCTTATAAGCCCGCTTAAAATTTTATTCCTGTCAAATGGCTGGCGCGTATTGTCCTTTTTTATAACTGCAATAGGGGTATTTTCTATTCTTTCAAAAGTTGTAAAGCGGTTGCCGCATTTTTCGCATTCCCGGCGCCTTCTTATGCTTATATCAGACTCGGCAACTCTTGTTTCTATTACTTTTGTGTCCTGGTTTAAACAGTAGGGACACTTCATTTATTTATTCCTTTTATAATAAAATTTATAATGTTTATAACCTGGTTATAAATATTTATAATTTTTTCAGAATAGGCCCAAATATTTTCCTGAGTATTGGGCTCAAATCCCTTCTTCCTTCAGTAAAGTATGTTTTTATCAGGCCAAAGCATTTAAGCCCATAAACTACTGCAACAATGATAAGGAAAATGCACCAGTAAAAGCTTGCCTCCCTGTACCACATAAAAAAAGAGAAGAAAAATATTGCAACACCCTGGGAAACATATGCATCCCTGTAAAAAATAATAGCTGGCGGCATAAAAAAAAGATAAAGCCAAAATATCGAAAACGGGGAAAGAAACAGCATTGCACCTATAAGCGTTGCTATGCCTTTTCCGCCTTTAAAACCTATAAATATCATCCAGTTGTGGCCAATAATTGCTGCCACTACCGCAAGAAGCGGCACAAAGGGATGTGAGCCTGTAAACTTTACAGCAAGCCATGCTACAAGTGCGCCTTTTCCAATATCAGCAATAGCTACCAGGACCCCTGCAAGTATGCCAACACTCGAAAAAGTGTTCATTCCACCGACATTTCCGCTCCCGGTTTTCCTGATATCTACACCTCTTATGCGGCCGGCAATATAGGCAAAAGGAATTGAACCGATAAGGTATGCGCAAAGGAGAATAACAGCAGTATTTGCATAAAAATTATTTATAAGCATTTTGCCCTGTTCCTGAAATATTATATATTATATTTTATCAAAATCCGTAAACCGTACATATAATGCCAGTTTTTAGCCCGGCATACATTATTG
>VGAZ01000071.1 GCA_016870615.1 Actinomycetota bacterium
ATAAAATATCATATATAACCACGGCAACCGCAGCCATTGCTGCCGCAAAAGGCATAATGGCAAGACATGCAAGCCAGACGAGTGTAAAGCCGCTTCAGGACTATCATGCTGACCTTGCTCGACGCAAAGATATTTCATAAATAATATACCAGCTTAAAGATATTTAGATTTTAAAAACCCATTTATAAATATGGTGCTTTAAATGCGATATTCTAAAGGCCAAACTGTTCCTCAATAAAATGCGTATGAATAATGCCTGATTTAAATATTTCATTATTAAGTATTTTCTTATGAAATGGAATGGTTGTTTTAATTCCTTCTATTTTAAATTCATCAAGTGCGCGCAAAGCCCTGCCCAGCGCTTCATGCCTTGATTTGTCCCAGACTACCAGCTTTGCTATCAGAGAGTCATAAAAAGGCTGTATCACAAAATCAGGCCTTATAAAAGTATCAACTCTTACACCCGGCCCCCCGGGCAACAGGCACTCTGTTATCCTGCCGGGGCTGGGGGCAAAATTATTATCACTGTCCTCAGCATTTATGCGCATCTCAATTGCATGGCCCCTTGATTTTAAGTCCTTTCCGAAATACGGGTTTTTCAGGCCCGAAGCCATATGAATCTGTTCCCTGATAAGATCAATGCCTGTAACCATTTCAGTGACTGGATGTTCAACCTGTATTCTTGAATTAATTTCAATGAAATAAAAATTTTCTTTTTCATCAAGTAAAAATTCAATTGTGCCGAGATTTTTATATTTTACAGCATTTGCGGCCCTTACAGCATATTCCCTCATTGTTTTTCTCGTTCTTTCAGAAAGATTTCCCGCAGGGGCTTCCTCAAGAAGTTTCTGGTGCCTTCTTTGGATTGAGCATTCCCTTTCACCGACACAGACAGCATTGCCGTTATTATCAGCAATTATCTGGAATTCAATATGACGGGGATTCTTGATATATTTTTCTATGTATATATCGCCGGCACCGAAACTTGATACTGATTCTGATTTGGCAATATTAAACATTGATTCTGTTTCTGAAGGATTATTGCATATGCGCATGCCTTTGCCTCCGCCGCCGAATGCAGCTTTGATTATTACAGGATAACCAAGTTTTTTTGCGCATGCAACAGCATGCCTTGCGCTTTTTAAATTGCCGTCAGAACCAGGTATGACAGGTACCCTGTTTCTGCGCATTGTTTCAAGAGCCATTGATTTATTACCGGAAAGCGATATTACTTCCGAAGGCGGGCCTATGAAGGTTATATTATTTTCACCACATAATTTTTCAAAAGCAGCATTTTCAGCAAGAAAGCCATAACCCGGGTGAAGGGCGTCGCATTTTAATAAAAGAGCAGCGCTTATAACTGCGTCCATATTAAGGTAACTCTTTATAGACGGCGGAGGACCTATGCAGAAACTTCTATCAGCAAGTTTTACATGCAGGCAGTCCTTATCAGCAGTGGAATAAACTGCAACACTTTCGATGCTTAATTCCCTGCAAGCCCTTATTATCCTTAGCGCTATTTCACCCCTGTTTGCTACAAGAATTCTTTTAAACATGCTCAATCCTTTTGCAAAAGCCTTTACTTATTTTAAATTTTAATCTTTAACAATGCCTGGTCGTATTCAACAGCATCTTCATTAACTGCAAGTATTTCAAGAACTGTTCCGTCATAATCAGAGTTTATTTTATTCATAAGTTTCATTGCTTCAATAATACAAACAGCCTGGCCCTTTTTAACCTTTGTTCCTATTTCTACAAAAGGAGGAGCTCCGGGGGCAGAGGACCTGTAAAATGTCCCGACTATTGGAGATTTTATAAAAACTATATTTTTTTCATCAGCTGTACTTTGGCTGGAAGCTGTACCGGTGCCTCCAGACAAATCGATTTTGGCGGCATCCGGAATGTCATGGAGATTGCTGTTCTTTACATCTTTGCCAAAAGACTGTGCTTTTTTATTAATTGAAATCTTAACTCCGTCTATTTCAAGTTTTATTTCATCTATATTGCTTGTATCAACAAGTTCTGTAATCTGGCGGATTTTATTTAAGTCTATATCGCCAATAGATGCCTGCTGTTCCTGCTGGAAAAAATCAGGGAATCTAAGTTCGCCGGTTTCGCTTAGCTGGATGCCATTTTTTAAGTCCTGTTTACCGGGATGTTTTTTAGCCTCAAGTTTTGCATATGTTTTATCAGGAAAAAACATATAGCTTAATACGTCTTCCTCTCTTGAGGAAAGAGATTTTATCTCTTCTGCGCACTGAGTAAAAGTTTTGTCGTCTTCAGGAGGATATTTTTTTGGTTCAAAAGCTGCCATAGCTTCTTCCTGGTCTACACCATCGTCTGCTGAAGCTGTTTTATCAATGATTTTTGAAGCCACTTTTTCATCAATATTCCTGGGCAGCCTGCCATAATAGCCATTCACCAGTTTCTTTATCTCATCATTTGTTATTTCCCACCTGTAATCAGAAATTATTGTATTCAGTATTGCCTGGCTGCCTATTATCTGGCCGACAGGTGTTGAGAGTGAGGGATTTCCTATTTCATTTTTTATCCTGAAAACTTCCTCCAGGACAATGTCGATACGGTTGCTTTCACCTATTTCTGAAAGCTGGCTATTTATACTTGTAAGGAGCCATTTTGGAAGCAGGTTACGGTTTTTATTGCTGAAAATAAATCCTGCAAGAAGCATTTCGTTCTTAATCATCGGGTAAATATTTTTTTTGAACCACTCAAAAAGTTCAAGCACTTTGAGGTAGTCAGTTTCTACGGTGCTTCCAGTATCTTTCAGGCTCAGTATCAGCGGAAAAACGGACGGGCTCAAATCATTATATGATGAAGGTATAAAACTCAAATCAACACCTTCGCAACCCTCCATACAGGCATTATAATAATTGGAGACTTGCAGGCCCCTGAGATTATAAGTGCTGAGATAAAACTTAATATCCAGCGCCGAATTAAGACCCCTGAAGAGCAATTGCGACCTGTGCGGGAGCAGGGTGGATTCAACGTCTTTTATACATATACTTTCACAGCCAAGACTTTTAAGTTTTGCGGATGCATCTATATAATAATCAGGTGGCTGTAGATCATCAAAAATAATCGTCCCCTGGCAGGTGCTTCCATTTTCACTGATGGCTTCAGTTATAAGCCTGAAATTATCAAAATCATTTAATGCGTCAAAAACCTTGAACCTGTTTATTCCGGCTTTAATGCAATTTTTAATAAACTTCTTTATGACGGTAGCGGGGTAAACTTCTATACTAACAAGATTTCTTGCTCCAATCAAGGCCACCAGGTTAAGCATAGGATTTTTATTTTTAATAGTTTCAACGATTTCAAACGGGTTGGTAAAATTGTAGTTTGACAACATTTTTTCAAATGCAGAACCCCCAAATACCTCAATGCTGTCAAATTTAACTTTGCTTATGTGATCAATAATCCTGCCAAGCAATTTTTGATTTATAAAGCCCGGATCAATAGTCTGGAATATATCCCTTATTGTTATGTCGTTGATTTTAATTTTTTTCATAATCACCCTTAAGATGGAAAATATTTAATATAATTGCAATTTTGACCATATCAGAAATAATGAAAGGTGCAATGCCCAGTTTAAATGCCTGCAGTGCAAGCCCTGCGATTGTGCCTGCTGAAGAGCCTGCTAAATATAAGTAACCCATAAGGTAAATATAGCCGCATGAGTAAATCACGGCAAGGCCGGCCATACATGCAAAAAAAAGAGCTGTTGGCCCGGCAATATTAAAAATTTGCTTTTTTAGAGAAGTTTCACTTTTACTTGCGGGGTAAACTTTAAAATGAGCACATCCCTTTGCAGTTGCTGTCTCCCTGTATTTATCAAAAATAAAACCTGCGGCAAATGCTCCTGCAGCAAAACCTGCAATATACCCTGCAGTTGGGCCTGAAAAAGCTGCAGCGGCATTCTTAAAACCGGCAAAAACAGGAAGTCCGGCTATTCCCATAATTATATACTGGATCTGGGCAGCAGCTGCCCACCTGCGGCCAAGCAATACCGCAGATAAAAGTACAGTAAATACCTGCATTGTTACTGGAACAGGTGAAAAAGGCAGGTAAAAAAATGAATTTGCCGAAACGCACATAAGAATTGCAAAAATCACTGAAAATAAAGCTTTTGCAAAATTCCTGCCTGTTAAAATTCCTGCTTTTCTTGAAGTTATAAGGCCTTCACCTGAATTGTTGTAAAACATAATATATTACTCCGTTTAATAATTACTAATACAAATAAAAAAATACCTGAAAAAACAGGCATGCAGTAATTAAAAAAGACGCTTCATAAAATATAAAGTTTCATGCAATTGCGTATCATTTGCTTAAAAATGTGAAACCAGCATACTTTTAATGCGTCTTTTAATACAATTCATAAATTGCAAATATGGTTAATCAAAAAATTTTCCGGAGGTAATAATGCATTATTTTCTTAGCGAAGAACAGCAGATGATTGTTGATATATGCCGCCAGATTGTAGAGGAACGTATTGTGCCTGTGAGAGCAGAACTTGACGAAAAAAGCATTTTCCCAAAAGATATCATAGACGAAATAGGAAAAAGCGATTTGTTCAGGCTATTTATACCAGAGGCATACGGCGGAATGGGCACAGGAATTTTTGAAGTGTGTCTTGCAACGGAAGAACTGAGCAGGGGATGTTTAAGCGTTGCAACATCATATGCTGCAAGCGGACTTGGATTTATTCCCATAATTGTAATGGGAAGCGAAGAGCAGAAACAGAAATACCTTCCTGAACTTGCAGAGGGCAAAAAAATAGCAGCATTCGGGCTTACTGAGCCTGAAGCGGGAAGCGATGCGGGCTCAATAAGGACAAGGGCAGCAAAAGATGGAGATTTTTATATATTAAATGGCACCAAACAATGGATTACAAATGGCGGCGAAGCAGACATTTACACAATATTTGCAGTGACCAATCCCGGCAGGGGCGCAAGGGGCGTGAGCGCTTTTATAGTTGAAAAAGGAACAGAAGGTTTTGAGTTCGGGAAAAAAGAGGATAAACTGGGAATACGGGCCTCTGCAACAAGGGAGCTTATATTTACAGACTGCAAAATACCTTCGCAAAATATGCTTGGCTCTGAAGGGATGGGCTTCATTACTGCCATGAGGACTTTTGACCAGTCAAGGCCCGCTGTTGGTGCACAGGGAGTAGGTGTTGCGCAGGCCGCACTTGAAGTTGCCCTTGATTATGCAAAAGTAAGGAAACAGTTTGGAGTTCCCATATCTTCTTTCCAGGCAATACAGCATATGCTTGCAGATATGGCTACTCAGGTTGAAGCTGCAAGGTCTCTTGTGTATCATGCCGCAAAAGTTATAGACAGCGGAGAAAAAAATGTAGCAAAGCTTTCAGCGATGTCAAAAATGTATGCATCTGATGTGGCGATGAAAGTTACAATAGATGCAATACAGGTACTTGGGGGCTATGGCTATATGAAAGAATACCCTGTTGAAAAAATGATGAGGGATGCAAAAATACTGCAGATATATGAAGGGACGAACCAGATACAGCGCAATGTAATTGCTCTTGAACTTATCAAAAGGGGAGTGCTTTAGTGGAAAATATCTTCAGGATAATAGTGTGCATAAAACAGGTTCCGGGAACAACTGAAATAAAAATAAACCCCCAAACAAACACTCTTGTAAGAGAGGGCATCGAGACTGTCATTAATCCCTTTGACACATATGCAATTGAAGAAGGTGTCAGGGTAAAGGAAAGAATTCAGCAATCAGGTGAAGCCGCAGAAGTAACGGCAATTACAATGGGCCCGCCCCAGTCTGAATCCATACTCAGGGAGGCCATAGCGCTGGGTGCAGATAAAGCTATTTTATTATCTGATAGGGCCTTTGCAGGAGCAGACACGTGGGCAACAGCGCTTACTCTTAAAAAAGCTGTAAAAAAAATTGAAGGGTGGCGGCTGATAATACTTGGCAAACAGACTCTTGACGGAGACACCGGACAGGTGGGGCCTGAGCTTGCCCATATGCTAAACATACCTTTTATCGGCTATGCAAGCAGCATAGAGGAAATAAGCTTCCAGAAAATAACTGTAAAAAGGCTGGCCGAGGACAGGTATGAAACCTTTGAAGTAAGGCTTCCTGCCGCTGTATCTGTTGGAAAAGATATAAATATTCCAAGGGTGCCGTCACTGAGGGGAAAACTTAAAGCAAAAAATGAAACCATACCAGTATGGCGTGCTGTTGATGTAGAATTGGATGAAAAAGATGCAGGGCTTCCCGGTTCATATACCCAGGTTATCAAAATATTTACCCCAAAACATACCTACGAAGTCAAAATGATTGAAGGCGGTCCCGATGAGCAGGCTGATGAGCTTTTTAAAAAATTAAAACAGTTAAGCATAGTCTAATTGGATAATACCGGAAGGAATAAATAAAATTGGAAATAAAAGTTGATGAAAAAACATGCACAGGATGTTCTTTATGTAAAAATGTATGTATGTATGATGCCATAGAGATAACTGGCAAATTGGCAAGAATAAATGATAATTGCATATTCTGCGGAGCCTGCATTGATGCATGTAAATTTAAATCCATTGAAATAACAGGCATTCCCGAACAGGATTTTGATTTCTCAGGCTATGAAGGAGTAATGGTATTTATTGAACAGCACCAGGGATCAGTTGCAGAGGTCAGCTATGAGCTTCTAAGCGAGGGAAGAAAACTGGCAGACACGCTTGGCACAAAGCTTTACGGAATACTTCCCGGCTATGATTTAAAGGAAAGAATAGCAGATATTTTCTGTTATGGCATTGACAGGCTCTATATAGCAGAAAATGAAATTTTTAAGAATAATATTGATGATATTTATTCAAAAATACTGGTACAGGCAATTAACAGGTACAGGCCGGATATTTTTTTGGGCGGAGCCACAAGCTTTGGCAGGACTCTTCTGCCAAAAGTTGCAGCAATTATAAAAACAGGCTTAACTGCAGACTGCACAGAGCTTTCAATAGATCCTGATAAAAAGATACTTCTGCAGACAAGGCCCACATTTGGAGGAAATATCCTTGCCACCATAATAACCAGGAATGCAAGGCCGCAGATGGCTACAGTCAGGCCGCATGTTATGGCAAAGGCTGCAATAAATCAGCCGGATAATAACCGAACTGACAATTATTTAAAATATGCAGGCAAAATAGAATTTCTTAAATTTGACCCTTTGAATTTTAAGACAAAATATAAACTCCTTTCCCAGGAGAAAGAGTCGGGCCAGAGCATTAATCTTACAGATTATGATGTTATTGTATCAGGCGGAAGGGGAATAGGGGGGCCTGATAATTTTGCATTAATTAAAGAACTTGCTGATGTTCTTGGCGGAGTCGTAGGGGCATCAAGGGCTGCTGTTGATTCAAACTGGATATCATATCCCCACCAGGTGGGCCAGACAGGTAAAACCGTAAACCCGAAAGTATATATTGCGTGCGGAATATCAGGCGCAATACAACATCTTGCCGGTATGCAGACATCAGATATTGTAATTGCAATTAATAAAGACCCTTATGCTCCTATATTTAAAATAGCAAATTACGGCTTAGTCGGGGATTTATTTGAAATAATACCCAGGCTCATAAAAAAAATTAAAAGCGGCAAAAGCAGCATATGATTTAAAGAACAAATGACTTTTCGATTTCCGGTTTATAAAGTATGCCTGCAGGTTTTTTTACGTTATAGTAAATGCCGTTTGGCTATTTAACTTAAAGCTTTTCATTATCTTGATTTCTAAAGTTATATAATATTTTTAATAACAGAGTAAACAGACATAAGAGCCATAATTTTTATTTTTGCAAGGTTTTTTCTATTTCTTAAATTTTAGATGTTTTGCCTTTTTAAGTACTAATTATAATCTTTACATAACGTACATGGTGAAACTATAAAATATCATGCTCGTCTAACACAAAGATTGCATTGCAATAAAAAAAATAATAAGCGAAAGGTCGGGCTGTGGAAAAACTAGGCAGGGAAGAAATAGAAAAAATACTTCCGCACAGGGAGCCGTTTTTACTGATTGATGAAGTTATTGATATTGAGCCTGGAAAGAGTATAAAAGCCTTAAGGTTCGTTAACATTAAAGAGTATTACTTCAAGGGCCATTTTCCGGAAAACCCCATTATGCCGGGTGTTTTAATGCTTGAAGCAATTGCTCAGGCCGGCGCAATCGCTGTTCTTGCATTGCCGGAAAATAAAGGCAAGCTGATACTATTTGCAGGAATTGATAAAGCAAGGTTCAAGAGAATAGTAAAACCCGGAGACACTCTTATAATAGAAGTTGAAATTACGGATTTCAGGCGCAATATTGGAAAAGCAAAAGGTACTGCAAAAGTTGATGGTGAGCTTGCATGTTATTCAGAAGCAATGTTTGCAGTAAGCTGATAATAAAGGAAAATAAATGCCAGTAAACAAAAAAAATATTGTTTTAATGTTTCCCGGGCAGGGTTCGCAGTATTTGCATATGGGAAGCAGTTTCCTTTCAGCAAATAATAAATACATGCATTATTTTGACATTGCAAGCATTGCAGCCGGAAAAAACATAATTGATATCATTGAAGATAATAATGGCATGGGAGAGCTGCTGAATAATACCAGATACAGCCAGATTGCAATTTACACTTTAAGCTGCGCCTTAAATGATTACCTGTTAGAGGAGAAAATAATAAAGCCAGATAAGGTATATGTTGCAACCGGTCACAGCCTTGGGGATTACAGCGCCCTTTATGCCTGCGGAGCTTATAGTTTTAAAGAAGGCGCAGAACTGGTCTGTTTCAGGAGCCGTGCTATGGCAGAAACTGCAGAAAAAAATGGGAAAGAAATGGCAATGGCTGCAGTCATAGGTCTTTATCCTGCAGATATTGAAAAAGTGCTGAAATCGTTTAAGGGCAAAGTATATATGGCAAATATAAATGACAGCCTTCAGACAGTAATAAGTGGATATGCAGGAGATATTATTGAGGCATCTGAGGCATTAAAAAAGGAGGGTGCAAAAAAAGTTATAACTCTTAAGGTAAACATTGCATCGCATTGCCCTTTAATGAAGCAGTCCTCAGAAATGCTTGAAAAATATTTAACGGAAAATTTTAAAAATTTTAATGATTTTAAAATTAATTTCTTTTCCTCAACAGAGGCAGTGGAAATAGGCACAGGACAGCTAAAAAATACTCTTACGGGGCAGCTTTTAAACCCTGTCAGGTGGAAAGACAGCATAGAAAAGATTATTTACGGGTTTGATTGTAATTTTGGCAACGGAAATTCTGAAAAAATGGTTTTTATTGAAATAGGCCCCCAAAAAGTGCTTTCAGGCCTTGTAAAAAGAATAATTTCAGATAAAAACCCGGAAGATTTTGAAATTTTTAATACGGATTCAATTGAAGAAATTGAAAGGATATATTCATGAAACTGGAAAATAAAATAAGCATAGTGACAGGCGGCGCGGCAGGGATA
>VGAZ01000072.1 GCA_016870615.1 Actinomycetota bacterium
AGACTTGCCGCAAAAATTTAAAGCTGCTGTCGATAAAAAAGGAGTCAAGCTTTATGGATAGCAAAAAAAGAAATGAAATTGAAAGCCTGGCAAGCGAAGAATTAAAAAACATCAGCAGGCTGCAGGATGAGCTTTCTGAGTGCAGCGGCAACAGCAACTTTTACAGGCGCGCAAAAGGCTAACTGATTAAAACGGTTTTGCGGCTCTTCTTCTTACTACTATTTCATCAACCCATGCCCGGTCAGATAAACCGAGCACATACAGCACAGTATCTGTTACATCCCTGGGCAGCATCAGCAATGACCTTTCAATGTCTGGCCTTGCTTGCGCAATCATTCCAGTATCAACTGCGCCGGGGTGTATAACTGAGGCCAAAATACCTTCTTTTTGATACTCGTTTGCAATCGATCTTGTAAGCCCGAGCACTCCGCTTTTACTGGCGCAGTAAACTGCCTGGTATTGGTATCCTTTATAAACGATATTGCTTGAAATATTAATTATTGCCCCGCTTTTTTGGGCAAGCATTATTTTAAGGGCTTCCCTGCAGCAAAGAAAAACTGATTTTAAATTTACATTGATAATGCTGTCAAAATCTTTTGAGGAAAAATCCACAAGCTTTCCTGTAACCGTCACTGCTGCATTATTTATAAGTATGTCAAGCTTTCCAAATGCCTTTTTTACCTGCTCAAACATATTTATTATCTGTTTTTCATCAGAAAGATCTGCAGGAATTATATGCGACCTGCCGTTAAGCGATTCTATTTCTTTGGCTGTTTTTTTCAATTCTTCCAGGTCCCTGGCTGTAATAATAACAATAGCGCCTTTTTCTGCAAGCGCAATGCTGATGCTTTTTCCTATCCCCCTGCTTGCGCCTGTAACTAATGCTATTTTATTTTTAAGCTCCATTTAAACCACCTTACAATAATTATTATTATTTAGTAATATATTGACATAATTATAAATTAAAATTATCATAATTTTATAAAAGTGCTTAATAAATTCTACTTAAACGAATGGATTAATTCAAATAAATCCAGGCAGGCAAAGAATTTATGAGCATTAATTAAACAAATTAATATAAAGGTGATGATTTATCTTGAATAGTAAAAAATATAATATAAGGTTTATTTTAACTTTTAATGCCCTGGTTATATCAGCAGTAATATTGATGCTTATATTTTCAGGCTGTTACGAAAACGCTGAAATAGCAAAAAAACTGGGGCAGGCAGATACAGCCGCACAGGCAAATGCAACTGATGGAGATATTATCTCATCCGGTGATTCTGCGGATTCAGGACCCAATTTAGAACAGGATCAAAATCCCCAGGACTTAACAGAAACACCTATATCAAAAGGCACCTCACCGACAGCCGGGCCGCCGCTTGGCGGATTTTCAACCCAGAAAATTGAGGGCCTGCATGTAACAGGCACGCAAATAGATATAGACATTGAAAGCTACAGGCTAAAAGTAACCGGGCTTGTTGAAAATGAGCTCAGCCTTACTTTTGAAGAAATAAAGGCAATGCCTTCTGCCAGGGTTTTTGCAGTTCTTGATTGCCCGGGCTTTTTTGTAGATGAAGGTTACTGGACAGGCGTTGAAATAAGCTATCTTCTTGATAAGGCAGGCTTAAAAAAAGAAGAAGCAAATACACTGGTGCTTTCCGATTATGAAAACGGCTATTCAAAAAAAATTGATATTGAAATGATAGAACAGGAAGGTTTCCTGGTTGCATATCATTTCAATGACAGTGAGTTTCTCCCAATCCATGGCTTTCCATTAAGAATAGTTGCAAAAGGCCAGTACGGGTCTGTGTGGGTAAAATGGCTGGGTGAAATTAAAGTGGAGTAATTAAAAAATAATAGTATCCTGGCAAAATAAAAGTATTGACAGCAAGAGTATTTATACCTATACTTAAGGTAAGATGTAAGAAGTAAGGAATAAATATGGATAAAATAAAAGTAACCTCAAAAGGCCAGATTACAATACCGGCATCAATGCGAGAAGAACTGGAAATCAAAGAAGGGACATACCTGGGTGGATATATTAAAGACAGAAGTATCATTCTTAAGCCTTTGCCTGGGGATACTGACAGGTTAAAGCTGATAACTTATGCCTATAAAAAAAGCGAAGACGATATAGGCATAGCCAGGGTTAGAGAAATGACTGCTGGTTTTAATTTAGATCTTTCCAGACAGGTAAAGAACATCAGGGAGGAAGAAGCTGGAGAATAATAATTATTTCATAGATACCAGCGCTTTATTTAAGAGATATGTAGCTGAAAACGGTACAGAAAAACTTGATGATCTATTTAATAATGGTGGGGCATACTATATTTCAGATATAACTATTATTGAATTTATTTCAAACATTAAAAGGAAAAACGAGATAAGCAAGGAATTGGATAATTATTCCAGCAGTAAAATAAAAAGTGCTTTTTTTAATGATATTGCCCAGGGGATTTTAAAAACTTACAGCGTCACACCAGAAACAATAATAAGAGCTATTGAAATACTTGACAGTAAATACCTCACTCCCCTGGATTCAATACAGGTTGCAACTACGCTTCAGATAGAACATGAAAAAGGAAGTATAATATTTGTAGTTTCAGATAAAAAGCTATGTAGTTTTGTGCAGCAATACGGACTGAAATGTTTATTTATTTGAGCATCACCAAATTATCTATATAGTTAAAACACAAATAATATATTTAAGCAAATATGAATTATTGATGAGGCAACACTAAATCTCTTAGATAATGCTTACAATGTAAATAAATAATTTTTTCATTTTATTGCCCGCGGTGTTATTCTATAATTAAATATTATTATTTTTTTTTATCATTGTACAAGAGGTTTTTATGAAAGTTTTAATTTTATACGAATCAAGATTCGGAAACGGCAAAAAACTCTGCGAGCAGTTAAAGGAACTTTTTATAAGCAAAGGCCATGATGCTGAAACTTGCTCAGTACTTGATACTGGCCCCGGGAAACTTCCTGAAGCAGATTTCTATGTTTTCAGCGCTCCAACAAGGATGTTTATGCTTGCGCCGGCAATGAAAAGTTTTCTTAAAAATTTCAAGCCTTCTAAAGAAGGTTCAAAATACGCACTTATGACAACCTATCTAAACCCACAGGTTAAAGCCCTTGCCAATATGGAAAAGCTTTTAAAGCCCAAAAATATGGTTAAGGTGACAAACGGTTTTACCGTTAAGGTGCTTGGAACGGAGGGGCCCATGGAAGATGGATATGGGCAAAAACTTGAAGAGTTTGCAGATAAAATAATTGAAGTTTTATAGGCTTTAAACTTTTCTGGTAAATAACAATTTTTATTAGCTTAGGCCCTAAAACATCCCCCTTATTTCCTGCACTACCCTGTCCTCATCTGGTATTACTTCATTGCAAAGTGAAGGCGGCATTGGTATCGGCACATTTTTTGATGCTATCTTATTTATGGGGCAATCAAGTGCATCCATATACTTCTGGCATATAATGGAGCCTATCTCAGAGCCGATTCCGCCGCGCATATATGTCTCTTCAAGTACTGCAAGCCTTGATGTCTTTTTAACTGATGTTGCTATTTTATCTATATCAAGGGGAACAAGGGTCCTTGGGTCAATTACCTCTGCATCTATACCGTATTTATCCTTTAGCTCAGCAGCTGCAGCAAGTGCCACACTTACCATGTATGAAAGGGCAACTATTGTTATATCAGAGCCCTCTCTTACTGTTTTTGCCTTTCCAAATTCTATTTTATAAGGCTCTTGTGGAACATCTGCTTTTGTCTTGTATAGCTTTTTATGCTCAAAGAAAAGCACAGGATCACCAGCATCTATTGCAGTTGCAAGAAGGCCCTTTGCATCATATGCATTTGAAGGATTTGCTATAAGGAGGCCCGGTATTGTCATAAAGAGCGACTCAAGGCTCTGGGAGTGCTGCGGCCCTGTTCCTGAGCCCTCTCCTCCCGGAAGGCGCACAACAAGGTTTAGATTGTACTGGCCCCCTGTCATAAAGCGCACTTTTGCTGCCTGGTTAAGCACTCCGTCAAAGCACACTGATATAAAGTCAGAAAACATTATCTCAACTATGGGCTTAAAACCAAGAAGAGATGTCCCGATTGCTGCTCCCATTATTGTGTTTTCTGCAATGGGGGTATCTATTATCCTTTTTGGGCCAAACTCATCATAGAGGCCCTTTGAGACACCAAATACTCCGGCATATCCCTGGCCTATTTCCTCCCCTATCATAATTACTTTATCATCACTTTTCATTGACTGATAAATTGCCTCTCTTAGCGCCTCTGAATATGTTATCTCTCTCATTTAATCCTTTCTTACTGCTCAAGGGCATCTGTGTATGCCGGGTATTCTGATTTTATTGCAAAGTCTGCTGCATCCTGAATTTGTGCTTCAACTTTTTTCTTAATATCATCTATTGTGTCTAGTGGGACACCATTACTGGTTAAGGTGGCCTCTATCCTTTTAATGGGGTCTTTTTTCTTCCAGTCCTCTATTTCCTCTTTTGTGCGGTAGGGGTGCTTATCAAAGGCGGAGTGCCCTATTGTGCGGTATGTTTTTAGCTCAAGAAGGGCCGGCAGCCTTTTTGTCCTGACATAATCAATTAGCTCTTTTGACTTATGGTAGACTTTCTCTACATCATTTCCGTCCTCATAGTCTGACTTTATATTAAAAAGAGAGGCCTTTTTGTGTATTTCTATATTGCATGTGCTGCAGTAGGCTGTTCCCATGCCGTACTGGTTATTTACGCATACAAAAAATACGGGAACTTTCCAGAGCTCTGCCATGTTTAGGCTCTCATAGAAATTGCCCTGGTTTGAGGCACCGTCGCCAAAAAAGCTAATAAGTATTTTCTCTTTATCGCCAAGAAGATTTAGCGCAAGGCCAACTCCTACAGATATTGGAAATGAGGCGCCTATTATTCCCTGGGCGCCAAGGTTATTTACAGAGGCATCTGCTACATGCATTGAGCCAACCCGTCCACCGCATACCCCTGCATCTTTTCCAATCATTTCTGCCATCATATTTTTAACATCTGTTCCCTTAAGAAGCTCCTGGCCATGGCCGCGGTGGGTGGCTATTAGGTAGTCCTCTTTATTTATGTTTAAAAGTGTGCCCACTGCTGTTGCCTCCTCGCCCACTTCAAGGTGTGTTGAGCCAAATACAAGGCCGCGCTCTGCAAATTCATATACCTTTTGCTCAAAGCGGCGTATAAGGTACATCTTTTCAAAAAATGTAAGGAAAAGGTCCTGGTTAAAGTTCATGTTTTGCTCCGGTTAAAGTATGATTGTATAATATTTTTTTACACATTATTTATTTAATATCAATATTTATTGGATATTTTCCAAAATCCTTTGCAGCCTTATACATTGCTAAAAAATTTTCAACTGGCACATCAATCTGGAAATGATTGGAAGGCCCGAAAATGTAGCCTCCTCCAGGAGCAAAATCAGCTATTCTTTTTTTAGATTCCTGCACAGCATCCTCAAGGCTTCCGCATATAGCTCTTTGTATGTCAATGCCGCCATGAAATACAATATCTTTGCCGAATTCTTTTTTTAATTTATCTGACTCCATGTCCCGCGCAAGGGGCTGTATGCCGCTTATAATATCTATGCCAATATCTATAAAATCAGCCATAAATTCTTTTATTGAGCCGCATGAATGAAGAAATATTTTTGCAGAAGGGGCAACTTTTTTAATCCCGGATATAACTCTTTGCATGGGCAATTTCAAGAATTTCCTGAATAATTGGCCGGACATAAGGGGCCTGTCCTGCATGCCAAAGTCGCTTTCAAATTCTATCCAGGTAAGGTAAGGAGCTACTGGAGTTATAAAATATGTATAAAACTCTATAAATATGTCAGCCAGTTTATCTAATAATCTTTCGGCAAGTGCAGTATTTAAATAAAGATCAGTAAAAAAATTCTCTGTACCTCTTAAATATTCATAGTACTCTTTTAAAAAACCTGATATTGGGCCTGTAGTTGTAATGCTGTACTGGGTATTTTCAAACCAGTCTTTTGCCTGCACATCAAGCCCCTTTATCCTTCCAGGGTCTTTTATATTGGGGCCCCTGTATTTTTCAATATCAGATATATCCGCATCAGCAAGAGGGTGATAAGCAATAAAACTATAGGAACCTTTCATTACATGGCCTATGCCCCATTCATCAAAACGCATGCCTTCTTCATTATGATAGGTCTTAAAATTCTCAGGCTTGCCTATAACTATATGCCGGAAATCAGAACCAATTAAATCAGCAATCCTGTAATCCACATATTCTGCGCTTTTTCCAGGCCTGACTTTTGATTTTTCATCAGGAAAATCCAGGCCAAGATGCTCAAGCACCTTAAAATAAAACTCATTTATAAGCCTGCTGTCAGTGCCCCAGAGATCAAGAGGCACCCTGTCCGGCTCTTTATGGTTTATAGCTAAATTGACTCTTTCTCTTGAATTCACTATATCTCCAACTATTTATTTTCTAATGTTTGCTATGATTCAATTATTTAAATATGCTAAACTGCCAGATGATTTATATTTTAGACCATATATTTTACTGGAAAGCAGAAGTACTTGCTGATTTAATAAGCAGACTGTATTTCAGCAACTGCCTCAAAAATTTTTCCATCATCAAGGCTTTGATATGCTTTAACATAAATATCATAAAGCTTTTCATATAAAACTGAATCTGGGCCAGGCTTATAATTTTTATCAGTACTTACCATCTTTTTAACGCCATCCCTTATGGATGAGAATAATCCATACCCTGTGCCTGCAAGAATGGCTGCTCCCAGTATGGCTGCATCCGGTATTTTAAGCGTGTGGACATCCATATTATACATATCACATTGAATTTGGTTCCATATGCCTGATTTTGCAGCCCCGCCAATTAATCTTGCTGATGTCACCCTTATTCCAGAATTTTTTATTGATTTAATTATGTCTTTCATCTCAAGGGTAATGCCTTCCATAAAACACCTTGCAAGACAAGCTTTGTCATGAGCAAAAGTAAGCCCGAGTATTGTGCCTCTTGCATTTGCATTCCATCTTGGAGCGGCAGAACCAGCAAAATAAGGGAGCATTAAAAGCCCTTTTGACCCGGGTGGAGTGCCGGCAATCATTTTATCAAGAGCTTTATAAATGGATTGGATTTTACCTGCCGAAGTTGACTTATCAAACAATGCTATTTCATCCCTGAACCACCTGAATACGCCTGCAGCGCCATTTTGAAGTCCTTCCATCTGCCATTTACCAGGTATGGCATGATTGGTAATCATATTCATCATATTAGGGTCTCTATATGGCCTGTCAAGGTATGTAATTGCGATGCCTCCTGTGCCGATAGCAACAGAAAGATCACCCTCATTAACCACGCCTGCACCCACAACCGCGCTATTCTGGTCACCAGCCCCCACACACAAAGGAGTTCCCTGCATAAAACCAAAAGCTTCTGCTGCAACTGCAGAAAGTTTACCGGCATTTGACCCGGATGCAAGGGGTTTGGAGAGAACTGCTGGTTCAAGATTAAAGCTTTTCATTAAAAAATCTGACCATGTGAGTTTATCAGTGTCCCAAACACCGTAAAATGCGGCATCAGGTATGTCAACTATAAATTCTTCACATCCGAGCTTTTTAAGGAAGTAATCATGAAGCTGCACCACTTTAGCAGTTTTTTTCCATATTTCAGGATAATTTTTTCTAATCCACAATATTTTAGGAAGCACCCATGCCGGTCCCAGGGGCAGGCCTGTGATTTCATAATATTTTTCAGCTCCTGCAGCAGCCTTTATTTCATTCACCTCAGCAGTTGTTCTTCCGTCCTGCCAGGATATCATAGGCATTAATTCATCACCATTATTATCAGTAAAAATTGTGCAACTTCTTTGGGCAGATACTGATATAGATGCAATTGAGGATTTGCTGATATGGGATTTTTCTATGCATTCCCTGGATGCTTCCATTGCAGATCTATACATTATTTTAAGATCCTGGTCCACCCAGTTTGGTTTTGGGTAAATACATGAGTATTCCCTGTAGCCGCTGGAAATTATATTACCCCCAAGGTCAAAAATCGCTACCTTTGCGCCTGTTGTGCCTATGTCTATTCCTGCTAAGTATTTTTCACTCATTAAATGTATTCCATTCTTTAAGTTTTATTATCATTTAATTATTAAAGCATCTTTAAAAATCCTAAAGCTGCAGCACCTTTTCCCTTTCCTCCCTTATAGTCTCAACAAGAGCCTTTATATTTTCTACAGGTATGTCATTCATAAGCTCCTGGGAAGGCGCTATAATATGGCCGCCCCCTTTTCCAAGTATGCGTATAGTGTCTCTTGTAAGCTTTTTAGTCTCTTCGGCGCTTATATAGGGCAAAACCTGCGTGTTTATGCCTCCAAAAAATATAAGGTCCTTGCCATATTCTTTCTTAAGGTATGCAAGATCCATGCATGGCTGCACAGGCTCAAGTATCTTAAGCCCTATGTCTATAAGATAGGGTATAAAATCAATTAAGTTTCCGCAGCAGTGAAGCATTATGGGAAGGCCTGCATCAGTAAATACTTTCCACTGCCTTTTTAGCCTGGGATATATTATTTTTAAGAAAGTCTCTTTAGAGAAAAAGCCGCCGCATTGCGTTCCCAGGTCATCTCCGTGATGTGCAATCTTAAAGCCGGTCTCTACCATTTTCTTTGCATGCTCTATTTTGTAGTCTGTTACCTTATCCATCAGCTCCTCAACAACTTTGGGGTTTGCGGCTATATTTAGCATAAACTCGTTCCAGCCCATTATTGCATATGAGCGCTCATATATGCCAAAATAACCTGAGGGCCATACAAGGTAGTTGCCTGAGTGCTCCTTTAAATCCTTTTGCCAGTCTGAGAAATTGCCGGGTTTATTAATATCTGGCACAGTATAGTTTTTAACTGCCTCTTTTATGTCTTTTGACATATAGGAGTCCCTTGAGAGCTCTTTGGGCATAAACTTTGCAATATGTTCTGTTGTTTGTCCCTGCAGCGGATGAAAGCTGCAGAAAAAGCTGCCTGCGCCAACTTTTATTCCCATTCCCCAGTTATCATATACCACATTGTTTTCCCAGTCAGGGTTTGCAAAGCCCTTATCGTGAAGATCATTAATTACATCTTTTACATCCCTGAAAAAGAGGGGTTTATCCTGCAGGGTTAGTGTAAGGTATAGGTGGTTTTCAAGGTAATCATCAAGCTCTGAGGCATCTGATAGGCCAAGGGCCTTGCTTATGTCTGTATCTCTTGTCCTGTCTGCAAGAGTTATCTGGCTTGGAAGATAGTCAACCTCCTGGCCGTTTATTACTCTTAGCACTCTTTCTTCTTTGGTAAGTTTCATATTTGTACCTTCCT
>VGAZ01000073.1 GCA_016870615.1 Actinomycetota bacterium
GCTGTCATATGAGTCGCAAAACATGGAAAAACTGCCGCAGTTTGGAAAAACCATTATAACCGGCTTTATCCCGCCAGAAATAATTTCTTTATCAAGCATTGCCGCTATCCTTATATTAAATCCTGTGCTTTCATCTCCTCCCTTGCCATGGAGCCAGTATATTACCGGAAACCTTTTACCTGTTTGGGTTTTAATATTCTTTTCCCTTATTTCATCTTTTAAATCAAGAAAATAACCGGGGGGAAGGTATATTGCATAACCAATATCCCTTTTCATGGAGCTGCTGTAAAAAGTACTGTGTAAAAAGCCTGCCAGCTGGGATTTAAAGGGGTTTATCCATGATATTTCCGGAAATTCCATAGCCATTTTTTTCATAAATTCCTGCCATCCTTAATATATAAATATTTTAAGAATATTTTAAT
Organism: Actinomycetota bacterium; assembly: GCA_016870615.1. Taxonomy (GTDB): domain Bacteria; phylum Actinomycetota; class Humimicrobiia; order Humimicrobiales; family Humimicrobiaceae; genus VGAZ01. The sequence goes on from VGAZ01000073.1 coordinate 423, forward strand.
TGTAATTTATTTTTTTTTATAGATAATAATGCAAATGTTTAACTTTGATATAAATATTCTTTTCTGGTCTGCCATTGTTTTTATTGCCATTATGGCGCATGTGCTTTTTGGCACCATAAGAGTCATTTTTATGGTTAAAGGGCAGAAAACTGTTGCCATGATAATAGGTTTTCTGGAAGCAGCAATAGGCCTCACAAATGCAATACTGGTTATTTCCAATGCAATTAAATCAGGTATCAATATTTTCATAATAGTATTTTATTCAATAGGTTTTTCTGCCGGCCTTCTTTTTGGAATGCTTATATCACAGAAAATATCCAAAGACATACTCAGCATAAACATAATTACAAAGAATCACGACATGCAAATGGAAGATCTTTTGCGCAGCAGGGGTTTTGGGGTTACATGCTATAAGGGTAGCGGCATGGAAGGAAGCATCAGGGTACTGCAAGTGGTATGCAGAAAAAATAACCTCGCAAAACTAAAAGGCCTGGTTAGCAGTATTGACGACAGCGCAATGCTTACAAGCCATACCATTGAGGGGTTAAGCGGAGGCTTTTTATTTGATATAAAAAGCAGGATTTAATGCGCCTGCTATGCAAGTATATCAAAGTATTTAAATGCTTTAAAACTGGCATATCTTACCAGGGTTAAGTATATTTTTAGGATCGAATGCAGCCTTTATGCCAATCATAAGTTCAATGAATTCGATACCATAATGACTGGATAAGAATTCTTTTTTTGCATATCCTATACCATGTTCCCCTGAAACGAGGCCGCCCAATTCCTCAGCTTTTGAATACATTTTTTTAAAAACCTGTGATAATTTACTTTTCCATGTTTTTTCATCGAGACTGTCTCTTAGAACATATACATGAAGGTTGCCATCGCCTGCATGTCCAAAACTCCTTATCCTTATCCCATTTTCCTTCTGCAGGCTGTCGGTATAATTGATAAAATCAGCTACTTTATTCCTGGGAACAACCACATCGCATTCATCTATCTCGGAGGTTGAGGCCCTTAATGCTTCAAGAAGAGCTTTTCTTGCGGACCATACCATCTCTTTTCTTTCATCAGTATCGGATATAAAAACATCATATGCTCCTTCTGAAATAAATATTTCTGCCACTACGCCATAATCTTTTTCAATTTCTTCTTTACTGTTACCATCAAAAGTTAGCAGCAGGTAAGCGTCTGCGCTGTTATCCGGGAATTTTTTACCCAAATACTCTTCAGCAGCAAGTATTACCTCCCTTTGCATAAATTCTATTGCTGTAGGTATTTTTTTTGCTTTTATTATTTTAGGAACAGAGCCGATTGCTGTCTTTAAATCTGGAAAGGGCACCAGCAGGCTTATAGTTTTTTTAGGCAATGGCAGTAACTTTAATATGGCTTTGGTTACAATTGCCAGGGTACCTTCTGAACCGCATACTAAATCGATAATGCTGTAACCAGAGCTGTCTTTAACGACTTTCCCGCCGGGATTAAAGACAGTGCCACTAGGCAAAACTATTTCAAGCCCCATTACATAGTCTCTTGTAACCCCGTATTTTACCGCACGCATGCCTCCTGCGTTTGTGCTTATGTTTCCACCGATAGTTGCTGATATCTCCCCAGGATCTGGCGGATAAAAAAGATCATGGTCTTCAACAAATTTTGCAATTTCCATTAATAGAACGCCTGGTTCAACAGTGAGTGTGAGATTTTCCTGGTCAAGCTCGAGTATTTTGTTCATCCTCAGCATGCTCAGCATTATGCCGCCATTGAGCGGCACGCAACTTCCTACAAGCCCGGTTCCTGAACCTCTTGCAATAACAGGTATGTCTTTTTCATATGCATATTTCATGATTTTAGATACTTCCCCTGTATTTAAAGGCTCAATAAGCACCTCAGGGTATCCCCTAACCGTGTTAAGTTCGTCATGAGAATAATCCTCGCTAATCTCATCTTTAAAAAATACCCTGCTTGAATCCGTTATGCTTTTTAAATAGTCTAGGTCGTTTTTATCAATCTTTTTATATTCTTTACTGCACATACATTTTAAATCCATTTTAAAATTATTCCTTTCATTTGGCATAAGATACCAAAGGGATGAAAGCCCACTGTACTTAGGCCAATTCATATCATACTAATAAATCTTTATAATTATATTTCATTAATACTTTGCACTTTTATTCAAAAATAGGCACGCGGTATTTTGAAGAAGGGTGCGTGGATTTTGCTATTTTAATATCTTCAATCAATTTTGGGACTATTTCATATATATCCCCCACAATGGCAAAATGCGCAACTGAAAATATTGGTGCACTGGGGTCTTTATTAATTGCAAAAATGTAATCTGCACTTTTCATCCCTGCTGTAAACTGTACTGCACCTGAAACACCAAGAGTTATTATTAATTTAGGTTTGACTGTCCTGCCGCTTAAACCTATTTGCTTTTTTGAATCTATCCATCCTGCTTCAACAAGTGGTCTTGTTCCGGCAAAACTGCCCTGCAGGACCTCAGCAAGCTCATATGCTAAAGCCATATCTTTTTTTGTTTTTAGTGCTCTACCAGCAACAACTATTATTTCAGCTTCAGATATATTTTCTTCGGCTTCTTTTTGAACTATATTTATAAATTCAATATTTGACTGAAGTTTTTTAATATCCATGCTGCATACTGTTATTTTCCCCGAAATATCTTTTGACCTTACCTCGCTGTCCATTACTTTATACCTTACAGTTGCCAGCTGGGGCCTGCAGTTAGGCGTTATTATCTGTGCCATTATATTTCCTCCAAAAGCAGGCCTTATCTGTATAAGGTCAGTATTTTCTTTTACATCAAGATATGTACAGTCGGCAGTCAGCCCAGTTTTAAATCTTGCTGCAACCCTTGGAGCAAGGGAACGTCCTACAGTTGTTGCGCCTATCAATATTATTGATGGTTTTATATTGTTTATGAAGTCTTCAAAAGCTGCTGTATATGGTTCTATTTTAAAGGACTCAAGTTCTTTGTAGTCATATAGGAAAACTTCTTCTATACCATAATGCAGAAGTTCTTGAGCGCTTTCAAATATGGAAAAGCCAAGCATTATGCAATAAACTTTATACCCTGCCTTTTTGGCAAGTTCTCTAGCTTTTCCTATAAGCTCAAATGTTATGGGATGAATTTTCCCCTTATTGTGTTCTACGTATACTGCAATCCCGCTCCACAGGCTTTTATCTATTCTTGGTTCTTCTTCCTTTATATATTCAACTGCTCCAGGCGGACCTTTTTTCACACATATCTTGCACATCTTACATGCAGCATTTATTTCAAGTTTATTGTCTTTGTAATCAAAAGCATTAAAAGGACAAATATCTATAAGTTTTTTTGCAGTTTTTTCGTCTATCTTTTCATGATTTATTTTTAATTTATCCATAAATAAGTAATAGTTATTTTAATGTAATAAAATCATATGAATTTAAGTTCTTTCAGTTTTTTTGTCATTTTTTCGGCAAGGGCCTCTCCGCTTCCTGTCCATGTTTCCCTGTCAAATTTTTCTTCTGGAGGAAATATCCTTTCGACTTTTGTTGGAGATCCGGCAAGGCCATATTTTTTTTCATCTTTATCAGCCATCTGGCTGATCCCCATTATCTTTATTTCCCTGTTCATGGTCAAAATACGTTTTTTATAAGATGGCAGCCTGGGTTGAAAAATATCTTTTTCAACAGTAATTAGGCAGGGAAAGAGAATTTTAATTGTACCTATGGAATCCGGCATGTCCATATCAAGTATGAGATGTTTTTTAGTTGCCTTTATTATCCTTAAAACATTTGATACATGGGGTATTTTTAAATATTCTGCAATTTCCGGCCCAACCTGTGCAGTATCTCCATCTGTTGTCTGCTTTCCGGTTATAATAAGGTCAAATCTCTTAAAATGAAGTATGCCCTGGGCAAGAGCATATGATGTTGCAAGTACATCAGCACCTGCAAATTTTTTATCTGTTACAAGTATTCCCTCATCAGCTCCTATCATATAAGCTTCTTTTATTATTTCAATTGCCTGTGGCGGACCCATGCTGATAACTTTAACGCTGCCTCCATATTCTTCCTTTAATTGCAATGCAGTCTCTAGCGCATATAAATCATAAGGGTTCATTTTAGAGTCTATGCCATCCCGTACAAGTACCCCTGTTTCAGGATCGACTTCTACTTTTGAGGTCCCGGGGACCTGTTTAATGCATACTATTATATCCAAATTTACTTCCTTTGCTCCTGTTTCATATCAGGACAAGGTAAATATAAAATTAATCACTTTACTATAGATTTTAAAAAATTATTACACAATAATATTTAATAATCAATAATAAAAAATAATTAAATTGCAGCACTGCAATTATATGCACTTTAATTTATAATTAATAAGAATTTTTTAAAAAATACCTTCTGGAATGAGCAAATGGTATAATAAGTTAATCGCTTCCCGGACATTTTTTGCATGCTCTTATAAAACTTAAAAATAATTTTACCAGTATTCAAATAAATGGTTCTAATAATTGTAAATGGCTTTAACTTGACAAAGGGTAGGTTAGATAGTATTTTGTAAAAATACTAGTTAATTCAAATTGTAATGGAAATATAGAGTATTGTTACAATGAATAAAAAAGGATATTCAGAACTTTCAAAAGATGCAGTCTATTTATTGTCCAGGGCAGAATTTGAAAAACAGAAATTTATCACAACTGAATATGCAGTAAAAGTATTAGGAAACTATAGAAAAGCAACCAGTTTGCTTTATAATCTGTCCAAAAGGAACCGTCTAATACAGCTAAAGAGGGGGCAGTATATCGTGGTGCCACTGAAAGCCCCAAACCAGCTCTGGATCCCAAATGAATATTTAATGGCTGCGCTATGGATGGATAATATACCATATTATATTGGTTATACTTCAATGTACAGTTACTGGCAATTTACTGACCAGGTTCCACAATCTGTCACAATTCTTAACACAGTAAAAGAAGGTATCAAAATTATTAAAAATATAAAATTTGTAGCAATAAAAGTATCTCCAAAAAAAATGTATGGAATTAAAAAAATAAAAATTGATGGTCAGGATATATCAATAAGTGATAAAGAGAGAACGCTTGTAGACTTTATATCAAGGCCCATGGGCAGCTGGGCAAATGTCCAGTCTGTTATAAATGCACAAATCAGCAGCATAGATATTTCTAAATTAATAAGCTATCTGTTAAAGTATCCTTCATTAGCAGTACGCAAAAGAGGAGGACTTCTTCTTGAAAAGGCTGGCGTTTCGCAGGATTATTTGAATAATCTTAAAAAATCCATCGGGGGAAAAAATTCCTATACAAATTTTAATCCCTTTATAAGTTCCAGGAAAGGAAAAGTAAATACGGAGTGGAAGTTAATAATAAATGGATAAGGAAAAGTTAAAGGATATTATTAATTATGTTGCTGATAAACAGGGATTCCGTCCTGCTATTATAGAAAAAGATTACCACCTGACCAGAATACTGAATGCAGTCAACCAGCATTTAAGCAGCGATATTATTTTTAAAGGCGGAACACTTCTAAATAAAGCTTATTTAAATTACCATAGATTAAGCGAGGACCTGGATTTTTCATACAGCAGTGATGTTGATGTTTCCACTCGTACAAAAAGATCAAGAGCTATAGAACCTATAAGAAAAAAAATGGGCCCTTTTTTATCTTACCTTGAACTTACAAGCAATAATACTGAAGGAGAAGGATTCAATAATTCAACACAATATCTTTTTAATATTCAATACCAGTCTGTTATTATAAACAGAAGGGAAATAATAAAATTTGAGATATCACTGCGCCAGCCGTCTTTTTTACCTGCTGAGATTGTAAAGATAAAACATTTTTACCAGGACCCTTTTAGTGGAGAAGACTTGTTTCCACAGGGAAGCATCCTGGGGCTTTGCTTAAAAGAATGTGCAGCAGAAAAATTAAAAGCTTCAATATCCCGCTTAATGCCGGCTATCAGGGATTATTATGATCTGGGGCATTTTATTAAAAAAGGATTTGATTTTTCACAACAGGATTTTTTAAAATTAGTAAATAAGAAATTAAAGCTTGATAATTATAGAAGAGATTATTCATATAATTTAGGTTTAGCAAAAAATGTAATCAAAGAATTAAAAAGAATTAGCCAAACCGATCTTGTTCCAATGCTTAGGATTGATGATAAATTTGATCTTGATGAAGTACTAAAATATTTTAATGAACTATTTAAAAAAAATAAAAGTAAAGAATATGATATTTAAGATAACTGCTTTGCTGCTTGCATCTTTTCTGGCGGCATCAGTCATTCTTGCATCAGGCTGCAGCGCATCTTTTAAAAAGACTGGCGATGTTGCTAATCTGGAAAAGCAGGCTGAAGAAACTCAATTAATTCCAGAAATAAAAGAACAAGATGCAGATTGCAATAGCCCAAATAAAGAAGAAATATTTCAGGATGAAATAATTAATAGCCTGGACAGGCTATTTGAGCAAGGGGCAGACTCATCTGCACTTATTAAATACATAGACGAATATGCAGCCTCTGCCACGGCGCAGACAATGACAACACTGCTTGAAAAGCTTGAATATGTCCAGAGGGCAAATGCAAATTCATTTTTGAATTATTTGATTGAAAGTGACGCTCAGGAAAAACTTTATGAGCTATTTTACAGGGAAGAAGATATAACAAAAGAAAATATTGCCATAATAGGTGATACTGTTTTAAGAGATGGAGTGCTCCGTATGCTTGAAGGCGGTTTTAAGTTTGTGGGGCTTGAAGGGTACTATTATCCATTAATAGATTTTGAATATTTAAAAAAGTACGCCCAGTACATTGAAAAAGAGTATATTGATTATCTTGAGATAAGAGCTGCAGAATCCAACTATATTTACTCAAGGGATGCTGCAATTATAATAAGCTGGGATGAGCTTGCAGAAAGAATGATGAGGGCAGAGAAATTCCTCATAGATTATCCTTCACAGACACCAAGAAAAATAGCAGTGGGGCAATTATTCCTTGGCTATATGGCATCATATATATACGGGCAGGACAATACCCGCACATGGGACTGGTCAACAAATATAGTTTATGAGGAGGTTGCCCAGAGCTATAATAAAACTATTGCAAAATACCAGGGCACTACTGCGGCAGGCATATTAAATAAATTGCTGGACGAACTAAAAAACAATGATTTTACAGTTGACAGGTATTTCATAGACATACCCGATAAATATCTTAAAGATGCAATAAAGGCATACGGGCTTGACACTTATTATATGATTTCAGAACAACTGAAATATTTATCCTACCGTTCTGATATGCAAAATACAGCCATATTGAATTATTTGATGGAAAATACTTTGGCAAATATTACTATGATCAAGGCAATGATCTTACTATCACACTTTCAGAACATATTGCTGTCGGGGATCTGGATGGAGACAGCATAAATGATGCAGCGGCAATAATTATTGAAGAGCTTGACAATAACGGCCCTCTTTATTATCTTCATGCCCTTATCAATTCCGGATTTTATCTTTATGACATAACTGATTTATTGCTGGGTGATGACGTTGCCATAAAAGATATATCAATAGAAGATGAAACTATAATTATTGATATGCTCTTTCCTGAAGAAGGTAAGAAATTATTTAAACTTGATAACTATGAGCTAAAACCCATTATGCCGGCCAGCTAATTAATAAAAAACAAAGTGGGATAAAACAATGAATATATTAATAAAAAAGCTTAAGTATTTTCTAAATTTTCTTTTAGCAGCTGCAATTATCTGTGCACTTATTATTACAATTTCCGGATGCGCAGCTATTGCAAAAATTGCTTCAGGCGCAGCACAAAGTCCGGTAACTTCTGAAAGCCCGGTTGCAAGCCCAATAACTGAATATGAAGCCGCAAAGACTCCCGAAGTAAATGATAAAGAAGATTATGCGGGCGGCCTGCCCAATGACAATGTATATTACCAGGATTATGAAGAAGGTTTCAGTTTTTTATTGCCTGAGGGAAAAATAGAGTTTTCATCCAATCACTGGCTGCTGCTTAGCGGCAGTGAATTTTCTTTAAGTATTGTAAAAACCCCGCTTGAAGACTTTAAAGATGATGAAATAAGTGTTTACGGTTATACAAGAGAGCTTATGCTGGAGGAAAAAACTGCGCTTGAATCCGGAAGCTTCGGGCCTGCAGCAGATTTTTCATACCCTCCTTCAGAGAATGTAAAAAATATAAACGGCAGTTATGCAAAGGACTATATTGTTTTTGGCAGATATGAAGTCTGTGATGTAAGGTTTGAAAGAGTGCTGGTCTTCTACAGTGAAAGTTACCAGTATATTATAATTATTGAAGGTGATGCGGATTTAATAAAGCAGGACATGCCCCAGTACTTCAAACAAGATAACCGGAATTGCGGGGATATGCTGGTCTGGGATTTTGAAAAACAGCAGCAGTTTTATGATGAATTGATAAACGGTACCGCATCTGAAAAAGCAATGAAATGGTACAATTTGTCTGCTACAGTTGCCGAAAGCTTAAGCGCCCCCATAACAGAAACTGTTGTTGACGGGCAAATAATAGTTTCAAACAGATACTATATGGAGAATGACACAGAGAAAAATTACAGCATTTATTTAAGCTATCCCCAGATCCTGGACGGTCGGGGCAGTTTTGAAAGTATAAATACAGAAATATATGAACTTGTAATCTCAGATATAAATGCATTCAAGCAGGACGTGGAAGATCTTTTAGCTTTTGTGGATATCACAT
>VGAZ01000074.1 GCA_016870615.1 Actinomycetota bacterium
TATTGTTCTCTAAATTTAAATATAACTAATTTTAAAAACTACATTGTGTACCAAACCCTTATGGTCTTAGGGAGGATTGCTCCGGAATTTGGTGAAGATCCCTTGGCTGGCCATGGCTTACAGTAGCAAGAACTTTTAAAATCGAAATTTTTATTGAATATTAACCGTATTTTTAATCGTAGTAATTAACAAAATTTTTTTAATTATTAAAACCCTTTTTTAATTTTTCTATTAAAAATAAAATCTTATCAAAGCTTATTTTTGAATTAATAGAGATGTCTCTAATTAGGTTGTAATTTGAGTTTTCAGAAGTTTCATTATTTAAAACTTCTCTAATACATTTCACAGTTTTTTTTGAAGAAATTATTTTCATTTCTCTACCTAATAAAATAATTCCGGCTGCTTGGTTATCAAAACCTTCACTTTCTAATATAGATAATTCAGACTCATATAACTTATTTTCTATCCCTGTATATTCATAATTAATTAAAATAAAAAATAAATCCTCTGCATCTTTAGACCTATCAGGATAGTTATCACTCCATGATAATAGTTTTAGAACAGCTAGTCCTGGAAGTGTTGGTATTTTTAATTCTAAAGGGGGATTATTTTTTAGTCTGACTATTGTTGAATTATTATAAATTTCATTGAAGCCTAAAACAGACATAGTAATTTCATTCTCAGGTGGCCAACTTATTTTTTCATCTTTATTTGATATATTTCCAAAGGGTACTAAATCTATTATTACTTTGTCTTTATAGATAATTCTTTGCTTTTCCCTTGTTTTTTTGAATTTTCCCGACGATTCTAATTTAGTTATTAAACTGTCAAATTGATTCCAGTTTGATATCCTTATTCCTAAGTCGATGTCCATTGTCATTCTAGGTGCTTTAATTCGATGAAAGTATTCCATAATTATATCTCTTGCAAATGCACCAATAACAAAAAATTGCATATTAAGACCTTCAGCAGAGTTTTTTATTTCTATTAATGGCTCAATATAGGAATTATCAATTTTTCCTGATATGTCTATTAATATATTCTTCATAAATTACTTTTGCCGTTTCAAGCGTTCTTTGATTATTAGTATTAAGTAAATCTGCATATATTAAAATTGGATGAACCAATTCTTTAAATTCTGTATTTCTATCCATTTTCCAAAACTTTTCATAAAAAATAGTATTACCATCCAAATCTTTATGTAGCCTGTTTTCAATAACAATCTTTTGATAGTTTTCACGATTTATATAAATAGTAATATCTTGAGGTTTTAAGTACTTTATTAATTTATTTGCAGCAACCTCTCCTCCCCATTGAGCATATTCTGGATCTAAATTATAATTTATCCACCAATTTTCTGGTCCTGTGAATTTATTAATTAATAATTTAGGTTTTAGTTTTTCATTATAATCAGTGCACCATCTATTTAATAATTCTTCATTATTTAAAAGTTTTCTGCCTTTTTTGCCCATATCCATTATAAATCCTAACTTAATTAAGTCGTTCATTGTCCATCCAACTGTACCCAACGCAACATCTGCAATTTCTGCTATCATTCTATAAGGCTTTCTTACCAATTCTGTGTTAGTTAATAATGCATAGATTATTTTCAAACCGCTTGGTTCAAAATAACGATAGTTCTTTTTTTTAAAAAACTGATTGTATGGTTTATTCCCTTTAATATAAATATATATTGGATAATAATTAATATAAGCATTACCTGCAGTATCTATAAATTGAATTCCGTTTTGCTTTAATTCTTCAGCTTTATTATTATTAATATATTCCGTTATCAATAAAAGTGGATATGGCAAGGCTTCTTTATGATATTTTAATAAAGCAAGAACAGTATTATTAATGTTTGCTTTTATTTCAGCATAGTACTTTAACTCTTTTTTCTTGTATCTGAATTTTACTAATCTATCAAATCTAAATCCATTTACTATTATTTCTTTTTGCTCAAACTCTACCTCTAAAAGAATTTCTTTTTCTTTATTAAATTCATTTATTGCAGTTATAAAAATATTTTCATTAGTATTATTAATCATTTCATTCTTCCTATGTTCATTATATTATAATGTACAGCGTTAATGAACATATCATAATACTGAACAAATAGCAATAATTTATTTTAAATTAATAGCAGTTACAAATATAATCATTAAATGAAGGGGCACCTTTATAAAGGCTTTCAGTTAGGATAGTATTTGACAGTATAAAAAATATTAATTGTTGATTCTGGATATCTAAGGTTCGAATCTTGAATCATTGGCCAGGGCTTATAGTAGCAAGAACTTTTAAAATTATTATTAAAATAGAAATACTTTAAATTCGAGTATCAGAAAAAGACAGGCTTTAACTAATGCTGAAAGATGCCAACATTCGAGATTTTGGGTATTTTATTTAATTCTAATTTGATTTTCTGCCTCTCTTCTCTTAAATCAAACTCATCCTGTATACCCATCCAGAAGTCTGCTGAATTGCCGAAATATCTTGACAGTCTTAAGGCAGTATCTGCAGTTATCCTTCTTTTTCCTTTAAGGATTTGTGAAACTCTTGTTGCAGGCATACCTGTATCCTGGGACAGCCTGTAAGCACTTATTTTCAGTGGTTTAAGGAATTCCTCTAAAAGAATTTCACCTGGTGTTATGTTATTAATTTTTTCCATATCTAACTCTCCTTAATGATAATCAGTTATTTCAACAGAACTTGCTGAACCATTTTCCCAGTAAAAGCAAATCCTGAACTGATCATTTATTCTTATACTATACTGTCCCTGTCTTTTACCCGATAGCCTTTCAAGCCTGTTTCCCGGTGGGAAGTTTAAATCGTTTAAATCTTTTGCCCTGCTTATGATTATTAATTTTCTCAGTGCTATTCTCTGTATATCTTTTGGTAACTTCCTGGAATATTGCTGGTTCCAGATTTTCTCTGTTTCCTTGTCTTGAAATGAAATAATCATATAAGTATATTAACGCTTTACGTTATTAATGTCAAAGGTTAATATCAGGATTTTACTTAAGAGATTTGGTGAAGATCTGAATCAACTTTGGCTGGCCAGGCAGGATTCGAACTAAAAAATTTTAACTAATAAATATTATCAAATAGCGTTTTTTCTTTTGTAATATATTTATAAAGTATTTACGGTAGAAAATACCTGGGATTAACCTTAACCCCATTAAAAAGAAAGCCTGTAAATCTTTCCGTCAAAAGCTGCAATATAAAGCTCATTTTTTTCATCAATGCCAAAAGAACTTACATTTAAGCCTGTTTTTGCAAGGGTAAAGTTATTTACATTACCATCGCCCTGATAAGTCAGCCCCCAGATATAACCTGAGACAAAATCTGCGTATATATATAAACCTCTCAGCACTTCAATATTACCATAATAAACATATCCGCCTGTAATGGATTTTCCAATAGGGTGTTCATATTCATATACAGGAAACTCAAGCCCTTCGGGGTCACACCCTGAGGGGGGATTATAACAATAGCTTCCCTCCATTATGTTCCAGCCGTAGTTTTTGCCATTTTCTATTATATTTATTTCTTCAATTTTGGCCTGTCCCACATCAGCAGCCCACAGAAGCCCGGAAAACGGGTCAAAGCTGAATCTCCAGGGATTTCTTAGTCCGTATGCATAAATTTCCTCCCTGTAGCCCTGGCTATTGGACTTAAAAGCATTATCTGGGGGAATGGCATATTTTAAACCACTCTCCTGAATATCTACATCTATACGCAATATTTTTCCAAGTAGGTTTTTTAAATTTTGGCTGTTTCCCCCGGGATCGCCTGCACCGCCACCATCACCGGTTGCAATGTAAAGATAGCCGTCACCTGGCCCAAATGCAATCTGCCCCCCGTTGTGATTTGAGAATGGCTGGGCAATTGTAAGAATTATATCTTCACTGCCCGCATCAGCAACCGCTCCAGCAGGGCTTGTTTTAAAACTTGAAATAACAGTACTGTTTTTATTTGTATAATTCACATAAAAAATCCCGTTATCTTTAAATTCCGGGCTAAAAGCAAGCCCTAAAAGGCCCTTTTCGCCACCGCTTGAAACCCTGTTAGTTATATCCAGGAACAGCTCCTTTTGTGAAGGGCTATCTGTGTTTATAGAATAAATCCTTCCCTGCTGCTCAACAACAAATAACCGTTTAGAACCATCATTTGCATTCTGCAAATCAACCGGCCTTTCAAATGAAATACCGCTGAAAGCATCTTCCAGCAAAAATTTTTCTTCAAGCTGGCTAAGCGCGTCTAAATCAAAAAAAACCTGCTCTTTGCCTTCAGGGGTAAAACTGCCGTCTTTATCCCCTGAAGGGATGCCATTATCTTTATCTTGTGATTTTTGCAGGTCTTTTTGTCCGTCAGTAATTTCTTTATCTTCTGTTATCCCGCTACCGTTTTGCTGCAGTTTTTCCGCTCCTGCTTCAATTATTGGCTTTTGCTGAACTTTTGCGCATGCTGGCAATAAAAGAAAACATATGATAATAATAGCTGCAAAAAGAGCCGCCAGTTTTGCAGATATTAATATATTTTTCATCTTAATTCTCCAAAAATAAAAACTAAAAAATGTTTGAAAAAATTTAATATAAAAAGAGCTTCTTTATTTAATTTATAGCATCTCTTCAGTCATAATTTTATAGAGTTTGCCGGCAATTTGCCTGTAATCGCCTTCTTTATGATAAGCCTGCTTTGAAATTTTTACTTTTACCAATGGCATCTTTGGCATATGGCCGAAAGGCAGTAATCCGTTTCTTAAAATATTGAAAAGGCCATCTATTCTTAAGGGAATTACAGGCGCCTTCATATCTTTGCATATGAGGCCGATACCCGGTTCAAATTCCTGTATATTTCCATCTAAAGTTACTGCACCCTCTGGAAATATAAGGATGTTCCATCCTCTGTCTATTGCCATCCCGATGTTTTTAAAAACCTGGTCAAAACCGGCATGGCGCGCTAATGGTATTACGTTAATAAAAAGACTTATAAAAAGGAAAAAGCCCGCCCCTTCTATAAGCCTCCTGAAAATATTGCCTTGCCCTGAAAAAAACCTGTTGAAATGATGTCCTATTGACATGACCACAGCCAATCTTGCCCTTATTTTAAGGGGTAATGAATATATAATGACAAGAGTGTCCATAACTGATACATGATTGGAAATAAATACTGTGGGCCTGTCAAATTGCTTCAAGTTGTCCCTGCCATCGATTCTTGTCCTGTAAAGCAGCCTGGCAAATGGAAATATAAAAATCTGGAATACGGTGCGCAACCCGACAAAAAACCAGTTATACGCAAAATTATAAAAAGGCAGCTTTCCGGATTTTTTTGGAGGATTCTTAATTTTTTCTTCAATATCTGCAATTTTTGTATCTGCCGTCAAATCAAGTTGTGAGGCGTCTATTCCATAGTTTTTTTCAATCTCTGTTGAAAGGCTTATTATATCGAGTGAATCAAGGCCGAGGTCTTTTTCCAGTGAGGTCTGACCATCCCTTTTACCTGCAGTTCTTTTAATGCTGTTTATAAGCTCGTAAATGTCTCTTTTCTGGCTATAATCCTTCATAGCAGCTTTGCCAATATCTGCCTCCCCTTTTTGTGAAGACTTTTCTATCTCTTCCAGTATTTCTTTTTTCTTAATATCCATTGTTGAGCTTGTTCTTGGAAAATCCTGGCCCCTCCAAATAATATAGTCATCTATTTTCTGGGAGACATTCAGTTCAATATTGGTGCCCTGTACTATTTTGTCTATTTCTTTTTTTGCCATTCCAGAATCCTCTAGAAGTAAAACAGCGATTATCTTTTTCCTGCCATCTCTATGGGCGCCAAAAACCGCGCAATCTTTTACAGCTGGATGTTTTTTTAATTTTTCCTCTATATCAGAAGGATATATATTTATTCCGCTTTCTTTTACTATCATGTCATCTTTTCTGCCCTTAATAAAAACATTTCCCTCTTTATCAACCTCTACAATATCACCTGTTGCAAACCATCCGTCTTTAAATGAATTTGCGGTCTTTTCTTTATTTTTATAATAACCTGGAGTGACGCTAGCGCCCTTTACATAAAGCTGGCCATTTTCAATTTTAATATTTTCATTATTTATAAAGCTTCCAGCTGAGCCTGCTACATTTTTTGAAGGATCATATAAAGCAAGTATTGGAGCAGTTTCAGTCAGCCCGTATCCCTGGAAAATTCCATAAGCAATTACCCTGAAAAATTCATCAACTTCTTCACTTATATGGGCTCCCCCGGAAATAACGCCAAGAAGGGTTGGGCCAATTTTAAAATGCAAAGGTATAAATCTTAATAACCTTATCCACCAGCGCTTTTTCTTGAATTTTTCAAAAACAGAACTGAATTTTGCATTATCAAGCCCCAAAGTATGCACTATATAATCCTTGATTGTTTTTAATTGCTGGGGAAGCGCCCCAATTGCAATTATACGCTCCTTTTTAACCGCAAATAAAACATCTTTTGGCTGCATGCTTTCTGGAAATATCACATTCAATTGTATTGCTGCCGGGATAAATATCCCGATTACCTGGCCATACATATGGGAAAGAGGGACAACAGTAAGAAGCTTTGCATTTTTTACATATTTTAAGAATTTTTTCCATTTTTTAATAAGGGGCACAACCATCTGGAGATTTGACTCTATATTGCCAAAGGTAAGCATTACACCTTTTGGAGCAGAAGTGGTGCCTGAAGTATAAATAATTTCAAGCAAATCATTATTCTTTACCTGGACTTTTTTATAATCAAATTCTTTTTTGCCAGATACAATTGCGTCAATGTTTTCAATATCAATTTGCCTTATATGTTTAAAATTAATATCTTCAGTCTCTTCATCATCTTTGAGGCGAACAATTAATTTAGGCTGGACTTCTTCAATGACCTTTGATAAAAATTCCTTATCTGACTTATAATCCAGTGGAACGGCTACAACTCCGGACATTACGCAACCGATAAATGCTATTATCCATTCAGGCCTGCCTGGCGCTTTTATAATTATCCTGTCGCCTTTTTGTGCGCCAAACTCCTGCATAGCTGTTGCAAATTTAAGAGCAGCTATAAGAATATCCTCATATGTCCATTTCCACGTCCTGAATTTACCTCTGTAGAAGTAATAACTTTTATTATTTGATAAATTGTTATAGAAAAATTCCCTGAGATTCATCTCTTTTTATTGTAAATATATTTTTTTAAGTTTTTGCGAAGCTGGTATTTTAATTATAAATAAAGCTATATCAAATGCAAACAACACAGATTAAATTTTTTTTCAATATTAAGCAGTAATGGCCTGTGATAGAAATAGATTTGTTTTTTCTAAATCACTATCTCAATATCTGCAAAAGAAAGCTTAACCTTATGAACTTATAATAATATCAGAAAATTAATTGACAGTTATGGCTTGTACCTCTTTACTTAATGCCATTATAGTAATATCTTTATTGAAGTGTAATTTAATAAATCATTAAAAATTAAGAATTTCATGCTAAACGTAGATAAAATAAAAAAACTGGCCAATTTATTAAGATATTACATTATAAGCTCAACTACAAATGCCGGTTCGGGCCATCCGTCCTCATCACTTTCTTCTGTTGAATTGATGGCTGTGCTTTTCTTTGGTGGTTTTTTTAAATACAGGACTGATGAACCTGCTTTTTTAAATAATGACAGAGTTATTTTTTCTAAAGGGCATGCGGCTCCTCTTCTCTACTCATTGTGGGCTGCAGCAGGGGCAATCGATAAAGAAGAAATTTTATCCCTGCGCAAGTTTAACAGCAGGCTTGAAGGCCACCCTACACACAGATTTCCCTATTCAGAAGCAGCAACCGGCTCTTTGGGACAGGGATTATCTATAGGAATAGGCATGGCAATAAACGCCAGGTATATTGATATATTGCCATATAATACCTTTGTCCTTCTAGGGGACAGTGAGATGAGTGAGGGATCCCAATGGGAAGCTATACAGATTGCTGCACATTATAAGCTAAACAATCTTATAGGCATTTTAGATGTAAATGGTCTTGGACAGAGAGGCCAAACATTATATGGAAAAAATATTCAAGAGTATGAAAAAAGAATTTCTGCATTTGGCTGGAAAACTATAACAGTTAATGGCCATAATATTTTGGAAATTGCCAATGCATACGAAGAAGCGCTTAAAAACAGCGAAAGCCCTTCAATGATTATAGCAAAAACCATTAAAGGTGTCAGCCTTTTTGAAGATAAAAATGGTTGGCATGGAAAACCATTATCAAAAGAGCAGGCAGAAATAGCAATAATGGAGCTGGGAGATATTGATAAAAAAATTGTTGGAAAAATACCTGAACCGGAGTGCGTAGAGCCATCAAAGCTAAAAAAATACCCTGGAAAAATTTCAGTAGATAATAAAGCAATATCAACCAGGAAAGCCTATGGAATAGCACTGGTAAATGTATTTTTAAAATTCCCCTCAATAGTGGCCCTTGATGCTGAAGTTAGCAACTCAACATTTTCAGAAATCTTCAAGGAAAAAATTCCATCCAGGTTTTTTGAAATGTATGTTGCAGAGCAAAACATGGCAGGAGTTGCGCTTGGCCTATCATTAAGAAATAAGATTCCTTTTGTGTCCACTTTTGCAGCTTTTTTAACTCGTGCATTTGACCAGATAAGGATGAGCAGGCATTCAAATTCAAACATAAAATTTGCAGGCTCCCATGCAGGGGTATCTATAGGCGAAGATGGCGTATCCCAGATGGGACTTGAAGATATTGCTATGTTTCGGTCAGTGCCGGATTCTGTAATATTATACCCGTGTGACGGCATCTCAACAATGAAACTGGTGGAAAAAGCGGCAGCTCATTTTGGCAATGTTTATATAAGAACTACAAGAATGGACACGCCAATAATATACCCGCCTGAGGAAGATTTTATAATTGGGGGCAGTAAAATATTAAAGAAGGGCAAGAATGATAAAGCGACAGTAGTTGCAGCAGGCATT
>VGAZ01000075.1 GCA_016870615.1 Actinomycetota bacterium
AAAAATGAAAGAAGGAGGAAGATAATTGAAAAAGACAAAAATAGCTATAATATTAGGTCTTATTTTTGTTCTTGCAATAACAATAGTAGTAATACCTGGCTGCAAGAATGAGGTTACTGAAACAACAACCGCAGCAGAAGAAACTGAAGCAGATGCAACTGAAGCTGAAATAGCTGCAACTGAAGCTGAGCCTGTTACCTTATCACTATTTACACAGGCTCCGGGTGCATATCCCCAGATTTTTCCTGGAATTATACAGAATTTTGAAGCAAAACATCCAAATGTTACAATAGATATGAGAGTGGTAGGATATGGGGAATACCAGTCTTCGTTAGCAACTATGATTGCTGCAGGTGAAGCTCCCGACATTTTCCTTGAAAACCAGGGTGGAGATTTATGGGGTGTTGCTCAAGCTGGTGAAGTAATGGATCTCACCAGTTATTTGGATGCAAATAATGGTGAATGGAGAAAGCAAATGTATGATTATATACCCGATCTGCTTTCCTGGGATGGCAAGGTATATGCAATTGCTGCTTCTCTAAATAATTTACAGTTATTGGTAAATAAAGATTTACTCGAGGAAAAGAGTCTTAAATCTCCTGAAACTGTTGATGATTTGATAGCAATGGCAGAAGCATTAAAGGGAACAGGAATAGCTCCTATAGCATTTGCTACCGCAGATCTTTGGGGAGCGGTCGACTTGTTTATGGTATTTGTTCACCAGCAGGGTGGCGGAGAAGTATTAAAGAAAGCTGATGCAGGAGAAGAGAAATGGAGCGGTAACCAGATATTTATTAAAGCGATGGAGACTATAAAGCAGTTAAATGATAGTGGTGTGTTTATGGAAGGTGCATCAGCAATGAATTATCATGAAGATGCTTTACCTGTCTGGATTCAAGGAAATACAATAATGCTATGGCCAGGGGGCAATTTTGTGATTCCTGATATTCCTGTAGAACTTAACGCCGATGCAATATGGTGGCCTGCAATGACTGGAGGTGAAAGGATCTTAACAGGTGGCACCGCATTGGTTTGGTGTGCTTCAAGCAAGACAAAGTATCCAGAGTTGGCTGTTGCTCTGCTAAAGGAACTTACAACACAGGAGACATATAAACTTATGTTTGAAAATGGAATAGCTCCGGCGGGAAATCTGGAAGGTGAAGCCGCTTCAGCATATCCTCTTTCCGATAAAGTTAACAGCCAGCAGGGAGACGCCAAGGATAGATTTATTTATACTCCTGAGATTTATAGTGAAGTTGCAGTTGCCGTTCAGGCCCTGATGGCAGGGTATGTAGATGCTTCAGGTGCAGTGGATATGGTCCAGAAAGCAGCAGATAAAGCTTTTAATAAATAGTATTAAATATAATTAATCTAAGCAGTTGATAAATAAAAATGTTCAGCCTATTTAAAAATAAAAATAGGCTGAACATAGGTTTATTGTATTTAATAATCCCTATTATTGTGAGTATATAATTTTGAAGAAAAAAGTATTTGTTAATAATTTAGAAGGCTATTTGCTAATATTGCCTGCTTTGGTATTTTACAGCCTTTTTATTTTATATCCGCTTTTCAATGTCTTTAAATCAAGTACTTTCAAACTAAATACATTAAGCCAGCAGGGTTCATTTATAGGTTTGCTAAATTATTCCGAGTTATTCAAGGATAGCATTTTTTGGCGGGCTCTTCTGAATACATCACTTTATACTGTTGCAATTATTTTTCTTATCAATTTTTTTGCAATAGTCTTTGCAGTTATTATAGATAGAGGGAAAATAAGAGGTAATTATTTTCTAAGGGTTATGTTTTTTATCCCTTCCATATTGCCACCTGTCCTTGTTGGAGCAGCATTTAAGAGGATTTTTGCACCTTTCGGTGCACTTAATATGATTCTGTCAGGCATAGGATTGTCAGTTCTTAAACATAACTGGCTGGGAGAACCTTCATGGGCTTTGCTTGCAATAATTATTACGACTTTATGGCAATGTGCGGGTTGGAATATGGTTATTTTTCTTGCAAGGTTAAAAGAAATACCTAGAGAATTATACGAGGCCGCAAGTATAGACGGTGCTTCTGAATGGGGAATTATAAGGAAAATAAAACTCCCATTGTTAAAAGAAGCCCTGGCTATTCTTATAGTACTGAACATTATTGGTGGTTTTAAAGTGTTTGATCTGGTATATGTAATGACCGGAGGGGGGCCTGCACATAAAACAGAAGTACTAACATCATTATTATATTATCAAGCTTTTAACTTCCATAACTACGGATATGCAAGTTCAATTGCTGTAGTAATGTTAGTTATAATGCTTCTTTTTTCATGGTTGCGAATAAAAGGAACTTTAAAAGGTTAAAGTATGGTAAAAAACAGGATAAAAATAAATCAGGATTCAAAAGCACTCAGTATTTTTGAGTATATTGTGATGTATGGGTGGCTGGTTCTAGTATTATTTCCTTTTATATGGATGATATCATTGTCTTTAAGAAAGACACAAGCAGTGTTTAAAAATCTTTTTTTTCAGAGTTTTAAAGAAATCACATTTGAGAATTACTATTATTTATTTAAAGGTGAATTTCCTTATAGAAAAATACAGGTTTTTTTTCTAAATGCTTTAAAAAACAGCTTTGTTGTTACAGCAATAACAGTTATTGTTATTTTAATTATCGCAATACTTGCAGGATATGCATTTTCTAAATTGAAATTTTTTGGCAGGAGCGCAGGTTTTTATTTTATTCTTGCAGGCATGATGGTACCAGTTCAGGTTATCATGTTGCCGCTTTTTAAAATAGTAAAGATTTTCGGAATTCAGAACACTCTTTTAAGTATCATTTTTCCTTATATTGCTATAGGTTTGCCATTAAGTATATTTTTATTCACAGGATTTTTTAAAAATATTCCTGACGCCCTTATTGAAGCTGCCAGGATAGAAGGTGCAAACAATATTCAGATTCTTTTAAAAATAATAATACCTTTATCTAAGCCTGTAATAGGTGCAAATGTGATATTTCAGTTTATGTTTAACTGGAATGAATTTTCATTGGCTTTAGTGCTTCTACAAAAGGCTAATTTATATACTCTTCCGCTTGAGATAACTAAAGTTCAGGGTCAATATATGACACCATGGAATATTTTTGCAACTACTGCAATGGCAGCAATTGTTCCAATTATTATTATTTATTTGATATTCCAAAAACAGTTTGTTTCAGGTTTAACTGCCGGTGCAATAAAAGAATAACAAGGGAGGAATGTTATTTGTATTCAAGAGAAATATTTCTAAATACATTAAATTTTGAAAAAGGTCAGAGAACTTTAAAATGGGAGTTTGGTTTTTGGGGCGGGACAATAAAAAAATGGCGTAATGAAGGCTATATTGAAAAAACAAAATTTACTCGTGATATATTATATGGAGAATTTATCAACGGACCAGGTATACAGTATCCAATGCCCAGTTATGATGAAGATGTCCTTTTTGCAACAGATTTAAAAGAGGTTTTCAAACTGGATAATGGACCAGCCCCATTTCCTTTTAACTGGTTTTATTTCCCAAGATTTGAAAAAGTGGTGCTTGAGCAGACTTCAGAAAAAGTAAAATATATAGGTTCTGACGGTATTACAAGGATTGCTTTTAAAGATGAAAGAAGTATGCCTCTATGGGTGGATCATCCCATAAGAAATGAATCAGACTGGGAAACGATTAAAGAAGAGAAATTAAATCTTCTTAATTTTGCTGAGAGATTTACTGTAAAAGATATTAAAAATGCCGTTAAAAATTTAAAAAATAGAGATTTCCCTTTAATTCTATATGGTTCTCCAATTGGTTTTTTTGGGATTTTAAGGTTTATGATTGGAGAAGAAAATTTATATTTATGGTATTACGATAAACCGGATTTTATCAGGAAAATAATAGAATATCTCTGTGAATTCTGGCTAGAAATTGCAGAGGAACTGACCTCATTGGCAGATTTTGACTATGGGTATTTTTTTGAGGATATGGCCTATAATAACGGTTCTTTAATCAGTCCTTCTATTTTTAAGGAATTTATGATGCCTTATTATAAAAAATTGATTGATTTTGCCAAATCAAAAGGCGTGAAGCATTTTATAGTGGATTCCGATGGATTTATTGAAGATCTTATTCCTTTATTTATTGAGTGCGGAATGACAGGGATGCTTCCGTTTGAAATCAGGTCAGGGAACAATATAGAAAGAATAAGGAATAAATACCCAAAATTCCATATTCTTGGCGGGATTGATAAGACAGCATTGGAAAGCAAAGAAAAAATTGATCTGGAACTGGAAAAAGTCAGTAGAATGATTCCTTTTGGAGGATATATTCCCTATATAGATCATGCGGTGCCTCCGAACATAAGCTGGGAAAATTTTAAATATTATAGAAATAAATTAAATGAGATTATAGACAGTACACGGGTGCTATAAATATAGGAGTTTTAGAATGTCGGTTTGAGTTTGTTAATATCTTATAGTAAATGAATCAATATAATTAATCATATATTCTATTTATAAGTCAGGTAAACTGTTAGCTATTTGAAAGTACAAAAGAAATGACAAAAAATTATGTATATTATTAAGGTAATTATTATTTATTTTCGAAAGAGTATTGATGAATACAAAAGAATTATTTAATGAAATAATGAGCTTTAATAAGAATGTAAGATCACTAAAATGGGAATATGCTTATTGGGGCTCAACTATTAAAAATTGGTATAATCAAGGTTTACCAAAGAAGAATTATCCAATAATACCGGATAGTATAACAACTATAACAACTTCACTCTACTTAAGGGCCTGGAAATATAGTATTTATGGCACAAGAGAAAATGAAGAGGTTAGTAAAAAAATTATTGAACTACCGGACGGCATTGCAGTATGGGGTAATATATATAGACCCACACAGGGCTTGCCCTTGGATGAAGATGTGGGAAGTTTCTTTGATTTTGACAAATCTGTTTGCCTGTTAGATGTTGAGCAATTATTTTTTCCTCATTTTAAAATAGAATTAATTGAAGAAGATGATTCGAAGATAACTTATATAGATATTGATGGAGTTAAAAGAATTTTTGTGAAAAAGGAATCTACTATACCCACTGCCGTAGATTGGCCTATAAAAGGATGGGATAGCTGGAATAATATCAAGGAGGAAAAATTACAAATAGATAATATAAAAAGCAGGTTCCCGAATAATTGGGAAAAACTTATAAGAATTTATAAAAACAGAGAATATCCGATAGCAATAGGCGGGTACCCGGTTGGAATTTTTGGTACTCTTGCTCATCTTTTAGGCTATAAAAGGCTGTTTCTTCTCTACCATGATGACTCTGGTCTTTTAAGGGATATGCTGAATACAATTACTGGTATTTGGATTGCAATTTGGGAGGTGATTACATCAGAAGTAGATATTGATTGTCTGCATTTATGGGAAGATGTATCTATGGGTACTGGCTCTATGATATCTCCGGCTATATTTAAAGAATTTATGACCCCCTATTATAAGAAAATAACCAGCTTTTTAAAAAGTAAAAGGGTGAAAAATATATTACTGGATACTGATGGTAATTGCAGTAAATTAATACCATTATTTTTAGATGCTGGAATAACTGGTTTATGGCCTATGGAAGTTGGTACCGGTATGGATTTGGTAGAGATTAGAAAAAAGTATCCTGATCTTCAAATAATGGGCGGGATTCCCAAATTAGATATTTCTAAAGGGAAAAATAGAATCGATGATTTTTTAGAGCCAATCAAATGGTTATTAAAACAAGGCGGATACATCCCCTTTTGTGATCATTCAGTTCCTTCTGAAGTTCATTGGAATGATTTTAAGTATTATAGAGAAAAGCTTAATAGTATTATTGAGAATAGAAAAGGAGTTTTTAATGTCTGTAATTACTGTGCAGGGGTTAAAAAATGAAAATGACCTTGGCATAATTTCACCTCATGAGCATATTTTCATTGACATAAGAAACCAGGCAGATATATATACGGAGGCAGATAAAGCTGCTCTCTCTGAAGAAAGGGTTTCAATAACTAATCTGGGTGTTCTTTCCAGGAATCCATATGCAGTAAAAGATAATTTGGTACTTAATAATGTCCAGCTGGCAGAAAAAGAACTTTTATATTTTAAAAATATGGGGGGAAACACGATTGTTGATGCCACACCAAAAGATATTGGCAGGGATCCTCTGGCTTTATATAGAATTTCAAAGTCCCTGGATTTAAATATCATTGCAGGCACAGGATATTATACACAGGATACTCATTGCCATGGAGTAAATAGTTTAACAACGGAGGAGATATCAAAGAAAATTGAAAAAGAAATCCTGGAGGGTATGGACAATACTCAGATAAGAGCGGGAGTTATCGGGGAGATAGGATTGAGCAAGGGAATACTTGATAATGAGAAGAAAGTCTTGAAGGCTGCAGGAATTGCTCAAAAAGAAAAAGGTACAGGGGTATTAATACATACATATCCGTGGTCGAGAGACGGCATTAAAGCGCTGAATATATTAGAAGAAACAGGATGTGAGATTGGAAAAATATGCATATGCCATATAGATATTGATATTGATCTGGAATATTGCATAAACCTTTGCTCAAGGGGTGCATATATTGAATTTGATAATTTTGGGAAAGAATATTATTTATCTAAAAAAGGTGATGGTTTTGCCGGGGGAGCATTCGCACGCGATATCGAGAGGGTAAGAGCTATTAAAGTGTTAATTAATAAGGGGTTTATAAATAATATTTTAGTTTCCAATGATATTTGCTTAAAAATCCTGCTGCATGCATATGGCGGCTGGGGATATGATCATATAATTACCAATATCCGGCCAATGATGCTGGATGAAGGGATATCCCAGGAGGAAATTGACTTATTATATAAAGAAAATCCAAAAAAATTTTTAAATATTGAATAGCAACAATGTAAATTTTACATTATTTAATTCCGTTTTAATCCACGAAGCTTATTATAAAAAAATACTTTAATTTCTTCTTAAAAAATATGGTTTTACAGATAAATCAATAAAGAGGTTTTAACTGATTTTTCTGGTTGAATTCCTAATTATCAATTGTGGCAGCAGTCTTACCTGTTTATAGCTTTTTGCAGCGCCGGTGTTTTGGATTTCTTCAAGTAAAAGGTTTATTCCTGAAGTTCCAAGGTCATTCTTTGGAGGGGATACAGTAGTAAGAGGTGGAGTAAGATACTTGCTTTCAGCTATATCATCATTTCCTATTATAGAAAAATCATCAGGAACTGACATGCCAAATTCATTAATGGCATTATATCCACCAATTGCTGTTTTATCACTTATAAAAATTAATGCTGAAGGCAAGTTATCTTTATTTTTTTCTAAAAATTGTTTAACAACCTCATAACTTCCTGAAGTTTTTAAATCACATTCAAGGAAAAATTGTTTTTCTAAAACTATATTTTTTTTTTCAGGGCTTTTAGAAAACCATTTTTCATTTGTTGACATGGCGATATTGCAAGCGGTCCATTTACGAGTGCGATTTTACTATGACCGTTTTCGATTAAAAAAAGAGTTGCTATATATGCTCCGTATTCCTGGTCAATAAAAACACAATTAGTATCATATTTTTCAGAAGGTGTTGTGTCCATAAGTGTAAAAGGCATATTATTATCTTTTAGATACATAATGGATTTATTCTTTTTCCCTGCAGGCATTAGCAGAATCCCATCAACTCTTTTATAAATTAGCATTTTTAAGTGCTCAATTTCTTTTTCTGCTTTATAATCAGAATTACATAATATAATATTAAAGTGATTATTATTTGCTATCTCCTCTATAGATTTTACAATTTCAGGGTAAAATGGATTTGTTATATCACCTATTATTAATCCAATTGTCTTTGTTTTTTTTATAACAAGGCTTTTTGCAATAAGATTAGGATGGTAATTCATTTCTGATGCTGTATCTAATACAAGTTTTTTAGTTTTTTTGCTTATTCTGGGGTGGTCTGTTAATGCTCTGGATACTGTAGATTCAGATAAATTTATTTTTTTTGCAATGTCTTTAAGTCTTACGTCCATTTTAAGTTTTTGTTAAATGTTTGATTTAATGCTTTTTATATTATATAAAATATTTATCTTAATGCAATCGCTTGAACAATAATATGGTTTCATTATCCTTTTTAGGATCATATATTTATAAATAAAACAGAAGAATTTATGGTAAAAAAAAGATTCTTGATTATCTGGGCATATATGAATTTAGAAGGGAAAGGCCTCCGCCTAAGGCACTTGCTGTTGCAGATTCATTTGACGATTACGCACAAAATGATTATATAAATTGAAATTATGCAGATTTTTAAAAGGGAAGTTATAACTCCTTACAAAGAACTTTGCCCAGAAAAACTTAAAAAATACCTGCATATTTAATTTATACTTCGGGACCCAGAAGATATTCTTATAAATTTTCTTATAAATTTTCAGGTATACTCGAAATTTTACTTGACTTTTTCCCAGTATAGTTTAAACTTTTCAGGATAATTTAAATATTGCAGCTGTCCAGCTTATAAAAAAGGAAGGAATAAAAAAAATATACAAAAACAAAAAGAATAATATTTTAGTTGTTACTGTCATTTTTCACCAACATTGTACCGGTTTTTCACAATCATTGTACCGGCCCCATTTTAATATATAATATTAAATCATAAATCTAATTTGGTCTATTCTGTTTTCTAATTGACTCTCCCTCCATAAGTATCTGATAAGATGAATGGGCAAGCCTGTCAAGGGAAGAGTTTCCCAGTATGGGATCAGGAAAAAGAGCCTGCCATTCCTCAGGTGAGCGGGCGCTGGTAATGATATTTGATTTCTTGCCGTGTCTTTCAAGA
>VGAZ01000076.1 GCA_016870615.1 Actinomycetota bacterium
CCAGGTATTTTTGCTTTTACATTTTTTATAAGCATGCAAATATTTTATTGCAAATACTGACGGTTGTATAGAACAAGGATAATTAATTCTTTTAATATGGGAAAAATCATGATTGCTATACCATCAAAATTAATGTAAGAAGCATAGCTGGGAAATAAGCGATAGAAACTGCAATATTAGCAATCCAGGCAATCCAGAATTTTTTCTCCCTGAATTTAATAAAGAGGCCAGTAATTAAATTAAAACTATGGTTATATTGGATATAAATATTATAATATTTATTATTCATAAAATTATTTCAATTTGTAAAAATGAATATTATTGAAACAGACATGTATAAAAAGTTAATAGAAACCATTAAAGCTGCCCGTTTTGCAGTGCTTGCAACAGAAAAAAATAAAGGGCCATATCTTAGTCTTGTAGGATTTTTACTGGATGAAGATTTAAAAAATCTATATTTTTACACACCAGTTCAAAGCAGGAAATACGATAATATTATCAGCAATCCTTCAGTCTCACTTCTTATAGATAGCAGGGAAAAATATGCCAGCCAAACTGATATGATAACTGCAGTGACCCTAACCGGTATAGCAAATGCAGTAAAAAAGCCGGAAAGAAATATTTTGAAAGAATATCTATCCAGGTATCCTGAACTAAAAAATTTTACAGATAGCGGCTTAAATGTTCTAATAAAAGTAAATATTATAAAATATATTATAGTCAGTAATTTCAGCCAGGTCAGTGAAATTGTGATAAATTAATTTGCGAAGAAAAGCAGATGGAGATTAAGAGAATAAATAATCTTACAAAAGAAGAAGCTGCAAGTCTTGCTTACAAAATTGGATTTGAAAGTGAAGCCAACAGGACAAATTGCGCACAGAGTACATTTCATGCAGTAATGTCTGTTCTCGGATATAAGAATCCCCTAATATTTAAAAGCCTTTCTGCTTTTGAGGGCGGATCTGCAGTTACCACTTACGGCAATTGCGGGGCATTTTCAGGTGCTCTTGCAGCTTTTGGTTTCTTTTTTGGCAGGACTTATAAACAGTGGGAAAAATGTGAACCCTATATTAAATCATCAATACTTGGACAAAAGCTTTATAAAAAATTTAAAGAAAAATACGGCACAATAATATGCGGGGATATTCACATAAAAATTTTCGGCATGGCTTTTCGTTTTATGGATGAGGAAAATCTTGGAATAAATAAAAAAGAGCTTAAGGCATTTGAAGAAGCAGGAGGCCATTTAACAAAATGCCCTGATGTTGTGGGCCTGTCTTCAGCATGGGCCGCTGAACTTTTGTGGGATAAGCTTGCCGGGGATAAAGATATTTCGGGTATTACATCTTTTAATTCCGGGAAATAAAACAATTTTTTTATGATGAATAGGCTACTTATTTGGCTTTTTTTTATTTTTAAGGTATAAAGTAATAAAAAATTTAATGTTTTATGATATGTATAAGCTTAAAATAATAAAAATAAAAAATTCCAGGTTTTTTAATGCCTTTTTTTTATTAACGGTTTTCTTTTTGGTAGCCCTTATTGCTACAATTCCTTCATACTATATTTACCCTGATACGGCTCCATCCCAGCAGCAGCTTGAACAGATAAAGAATGAAAAAGAACAGACAAGAAAAAAAATAGAAGAGGTACAGAAAAATCAGGAGCAGTATGCTCAGCAGGTTGAAGAAGTGGAAGGAAAACTGCTTACTGTCCTGGCTGACCTTAGAGAGCTTAATGATAAGATGGCAGAAATCAAGAGCCAGAGCGATAAAGCTACATTGCTGCTTGTGTCAAATGAAAATGAAATTATAGTTCTTGAAGAGGAGCTTAAAGAAAAAACTGACATTTTAAATCTGCGCGTTGCCTCTGCATATAAAAATGATGACAGGAATATACTTAATATTTTTTTAAAAACCGGGGATTTTATTGACTTTATATCAAGGCTTAAAATTATGAATTTACTTGTAAAAAAAGATATTGAGATTCTTGAAGAAGTTAAAGAAAAGAAAGCCAGGCTTTTAAGAATAAATAGTGATATTCTGGAATTAAAACAGAAGCAGGAAACAGACAAAAAGAAAATTGAGGAACTTATTAGTTTGTCGGCTCAGAAAAACAGGGAAATAGAAGAAATTTATAATGAAAAACTTGATTTATTTACAGAGGCAAAAGCTAATAAAGATGCTTTGATTGCAATGGAAAACCAGCTTACAGCCAAAGAAAATGAAGTCACAAACATTCTCAAGAATTATGATTACGGAAGTGCTCCATCAGGTAAATTTTTATGGCCCACGAATGGTAAATTGTCATCAAAATTCGGCCCAAGGACCAGTAAGAAAACAGGGCGGACACGAATGCACACTGGTATTGATATATATGCCCCTCTTGGCACGCCTGTAATTGCTGCAGACTCAGGCCAGGTATTAAAGGCTGAATACCATGGCGGTTATGGCTATGCCATACTTGTATATCACGGCGGTGGAGTTGCAACTTATTATGCCCATCTTTCAGGTTTTGCTGCAAGTGTCGGGCAATATGTGCAAAGAGGGCAGGTAATAGGATATGTCGGAAATACCGGTTTTACAACAGGGTATCATCTTCATTTTGAAGTAAGGATAAATGGCAATCCCAAGAATCCTCAAAATTATCTTTAGCATTATATATAATTTTTGTATTTTATATCCTCTTTTTTTGATAATATATTAAATCAAATTCTCTGCATAGTTTAATGCCGGATAATTTTTGCAATAAAAAAACATGCAAAAAGCCTAAGCATTCAATTATAAGTTTTATATTATATAATTTACATTTGCATTTTTTTTTATTTATCATCAGTTTGATTCATAATATTTTTATAAGGTGGTTAATTTAATGGATATTGTTACCGGCGCTACGGGACTTTTAGGGAATGCTCTTGTACGTGAGCTTTTAAATAATGGCAGGGAATTGGGTTTATTTGTAAGAAAAACATCTGATATAGAATGTTTTAAGGATTGCTGCACTGAGAAGTTTTATGGCGATGTACTTGATTATGATTCTATTGTCAAAGCTTTCAGAAAGGCAGAAAATGTTTATCATGCTGCCTCTGAAATTTCCATAATGCCCGGTTACAGCAATTATTTAGACAAGGTAAATATTTGTGGCACAAAAAATATTATAAAAGCCTGTATTGAATGCGGGGTTAAAAGGCTGGTGTATACAAGTTCAATTCATGCATTTAAAGAACAGGAAGGAAATACAGTTATTGATGAAAAACTTTCATTTGATCCTTATAGTAAAATGGGCCAGTATAACAGGACAAAGGCACGGGCAAGCATTGATGTAATGAATGCTGCTAAGGATGGGCTGGAAACAGTTATTGTATGCCCGACTGCAATTATAGGGCCATATGACTTTAAGGTGTCAAACCTTGGTTCGCTTTTTATTGATTACTGCAGAAAAAAACAGAAAATTATAATAGACGGAGCATATGATTTTGTCGATTCAAGGGATGTTGCTATCGGTCATGTGCTTGCTGCACAAAAAGGGCAAAGCGGCCAGGTTTACATACTGTCAGGGCAGCGCCTGACACTGCCTGAGCTTATGTCAATGCTTGAAAAAATAACCGGAATTGCAGCACCAAGGTTCAGGCTGCCCAAATGGCTTGCTTATTCTCTTGGATTTGCTGCGCCTGCTTATTATGCAGCAACAAAAACAAAGCCAAAGTTTACAGTATATTCTGTAAAGACTGTAAACAGCAATTCTTATATAAGCCATGAAAAAGCAACAAGAGAGCTGGGATATAATCCGAGGCCAATAAACCAGACAATTGCTGATAATATTAAATGGTTTGAGGAAAACAATTATTTTTAATACCACATGGCAGGAATACGGCCGCTTGTTATTGCAGCAGGCGGCATGAAATATCCTGATAAAAAAAATTTTGTGATATCAGTCATAATACTTTGCAGCGGAACTAAAGGATTGTCAGCTCCATGGATTTTTAGCTATATACTGGAAAAATCAAGCCTTTTTACAGCAATGAAAGCAGTTTATCTGTTCCTTGTGCTTAGCTTTGCAGTGTCAGCAGCTTTAGTACTGGCGGATATGCGCAAAGCCGTAGCAAACAGTAAAAACTAAATTTTTAAGCTGTAAACTCTCCATGTCATTGCAATTTTCCCTATCCTGGACAGGGGGTTTATAATATCAACATTTATATCTGCAAGCTGTGAACCAGAACCTTCTTTAAAACCCAGTTCTTTTGCTGTTCTAAATGTTTCGTAATATAGTTTTGTATCTATGCCGGTTTTTCTTGCAGACTCTTTAATGCCAAGAATCAGTATTCTTGCGCTGTTAAAGCTTTTTTCTTTCAATTTCCTTTTTAAAATGCTGAAAATATTTAAATTCCTTTTAAAATCTTTTATGCTGAAAAAAAATTTTGAGGGAGTGCAGGGATTTTTTATATCATATTCTTCAATCAATTCATTGACATTTGGGAGAGTAACCGAAACTCCAACAGGCATTTTATCTTTTTCAACAATAAAAAGAAGTTCCTGGAGCGCAACAGTTTTTATTCCAAGAGCAAGTATATCAAACTCCTTTTCAGTAAGTAATGACTGCTGTGGATGGTTGCCATGATTCCAGACACTATTATAAATATCCCTTATTATATTTATCTCGCTTTTTATTCTTGAAAAATCGACATTCCTGATTAAGTAGCCATTGCTTGAGCTTATATCTCTTTTTGTACCGTTCACTTTTTCCTGGAGCCGTTCAATACGAGCCATATACCTGCTTGCAAGAGCTATGTCTGTATTTATCGAATACCAGTCATTTTCTTTATTAAAACCGTATTTTTCTATAAAACTGCCGTAATATGGGGCATTGTATGGCTCCATAAAATAAGGCTTGCATTCAAAACCATCTACAAGGCAGCCTATCTCGCCGCTTGCATTGAATTTTGCAGGTCCTAATATAATGCTGCAGGAATTGTTTTTAAGATAATTGGCGGCAGCGTCCAGTAAAAGTTCCGCAGTTTCAGTATTATCTATAGTTTCAAATAAGCCAAACCAGCCAAAATTATTTTTATGCTGACGGTTATAGTTGCTGTCAATGAAAGCCATTATCCTGCCGGAAGGCACACCGTTTTTATATGCTGCAAAATACTTTATCCTGGTGTGATCAAAAAATGGATTCCTGGTAAGAATGCCGGGCAGCTGGAATTTAGTCGGGTTCAAATCCGAAATTTCTTGCAAAAAGAGGGGGAATATTTTATTGGATTGCTTGCTTTGGTACCAGTCTATAAAATAAGGAATAACAGTAAATTCCTTTAGCTTGTCCAGTGTAATGCTATTGAAGTACCCAGGGATATATTCGCCAAGTTCTTTTATTTTTATTTTTTCCAATAGTCACCAGAATTATAATGTTTTAAAGTAAAAAGTTATTAAATTATTTTTTAAAATTTTGTAAATAATAAATGTAAATGATTAATATTACAATAGTGACAAGCATATAGCATTAATGCTGTTAATTTTCAAAATATGAAAACTATTTAATTGTGATAACAGTAACAAATTTGTTGTTTTGGTTTAAATATAAAATTTTTCCTATTTCAATTCAAGATTATATAGTATAATACCTACCCAAATGTATATGTATACATTTTAATGCCGGAAAAAAATAATTTAAGCAAATGCATATTAATAAAAAAAACAGGAAAGGAATAAGATGAAAAGAAATCTGAAAATGGCAATTATTGCTGCACTGATTATTGCAGTTTTTGCAGTATCATTTATATCCTGCACAAAAGGTGATACAACTGCAGGCGCAGCAACAGGGCTTAAAACAATAGTTCCAGGGGTGCTTACTGTGGGAAGTGACTGCACCTGGCCCCCAATGGAATATATTGAAGGGGATAAAATTGTCGGTTTTGATGTTGACCTGACACAGGCAATTGCTGATAGGATTGGCCTGAAACTTGATTACCAGAACACGGCATGGGACGGGCTTTTCCCTGCTCTTATTGCTGGAAAATTTGATATGGCAATATCATCAATTACAATAACTGATGACAGGAAAAAGGAAATGGATTTTTCTGATCCTTATTATCAAACAGACCAGGCTGCCGCAGTAAAAAAAGATTCAGGCATTGATTCTGCTGATAAATTAAATGGTAAAAAAGCAGGTGTGCAAATTGGAACAACAGGGGAAATTGAAGCAAGAGAAATAGAGGGCCTTGAAGTTAAAACTTATGATGATATTCTATTGGCTTTTGAGGATTTAAAGGCCGGAAGGGTAGATGCAGTCATAGCTGATTCATATATGTGTTTTGCATATGTAAAAAATAATGAAGGGCTTGATGTGGGATTTTCAATAATAACTGATGAGCAGCTTGGAATCGCTTTTGCCAAGAATTCACCGGATCTTCTTGCAGCAGTAAATTCTGCCCTTAAAAGCATAAAAGAAGATGGCACTTATGACAAAATACATGCAAAATGGTTTGGAGAGAAATAAGCTTTAAGTGCTGCATTTGTCTTAAGTAATATTCCGGAAGTAAAAAAATATGGAAGGTATACAGAATCTGCTGGAAAAATATTTCTCAGTCGGAATTATCTGGGAAATATTGCCTTACCTTTTAAAAGGTGCGCTGTTTACAATAATTTTTTCAGTGTCTTCAGAAATAATAGGCATTATTATTGGCCTTGTAACTTCAATGATACGCACCTCAAAAATAAAGGTATTAAACCAGCTAGCAATGATATATGTTGATTTATTCAGGGGCACGCCACTTTTGATGCAGATTATCTTTGTATATTATGCGCTCCCATATCTTGGTATAAATCTCCCTGCACCTATTGCCGGAATAGTTGCACTGTCTGTAAACAGCGGTGCTTATGTTACTGAAATATTCAGGGCAGGTATTGATTCAATTGATAAGGGGCAGATCGAGGCTTCAAGGTCACTGGGTATGTCATATATCAAAACAATGCGATACATTATAATACCCCAGACTTTTAAGCGGGTCCTGCCCCCTCTTACAAATGAATTTGTGGCACTGATAAAGGATTCATCCCTGCTTTCAGTAATTGCAATATCAGAACTTTTAAGAACTGCCAGGGAAATGATGACATGGAAATTGAATCCCTCATCCCTTACTGCAGCAGCAATACTTTATCTTTTGATAACCCTGCCCTTAACAAGGCTTGTGAGCCATATGGAAAATAAATTGAAAAAGAGTGATGCGCATTGATTAAAATAGTGGATTTGCATAAAAAATTTGGGGATCTTCATGTGCTTAAAGGCATAAACCTGAATGTTAATAAAGGCGAGGTAATGGTTATATTAGGTCCAAGCGGTTCCGGCAAAAGCACGCTGCTAAGAAGTATTAATCTTCTTGAAGTCCCAACATCAGGGCATATTTATTTTGACGATGTTGATATAACTGCCAAAAAGATTGACAGAAACAGGGTAAGGCAGAGGGTCGGAATGGTTTTCCAGGCTTTTAATCTTTTCCCGCATATGACAGTTCTTGGAAATGTCACTCTTGCACTGCTTAAGGTGCTTAAAATGAAAAAGGACGAAGCTGTAAAAATAGGGACGGACCTTCTTATAAGGGTTGGGCTAAGAGATAAAATTAACAGCTATCCCAACCAGCTTTCTGGTGGACAGAAACAAAGAGTAGCAATAGCAAGGGCACTTGCAATGAATCCGGAGGTAATGCTTTTTGATGAAGTCACATCGGCGCTTGACCCTGAGCTGGTAAAAGAAGTACTGGATGTTATGAAGGACCTTGCAAAAAGCGGCATGACTATGCTTGTTGTTACACATGAGATGGGTTTTGCAAAGGAAGTGGGCTCGCATGTAATATTTATGGATGAAGGATTAATTGTGGAGGAAGGCCTGGCTGCAGATATTTTTGAAAATCCAAGGCATCCAAGGACAAAAGTTTTCCTGGATGCTGTCTTGCATTAAACTATTTATGACCTGCTTTATTATCCTGTTTGTTTCCGGGAATTGTGAAAGGAATAATTATAAAAAATGAAAGTGTATCTTGACTGTCTTCCGTGCCATGTAAGGTCAGCAATAAACTCAGCAAAGCTTCTGACAGAAGATGCTAAACTTATTGAGCAAACTGCAAAGGAAGCGCTAATAAAAGCTTCATGTTTTACTGATTATAAAAATCACCTGGAACTTTACCGTGACATAGCAAATATCGTCAAGAAGAATATTGAGGGAAAAGATCCTTACAGGGAATTTAAAATTGAGTTTAATAAGATATGCATGGATATAAGCCAGGATCTTGTTGAGATGATTTCAAAGTCAAAAGACTGGTTTGATACTGCTTTGAGGGTTTGTCTTTCAGGAAACAGCATAGATGTGATGCAGGGTAAAAAACTATCCAGGCAAAACCTCCTGGATGCAATAAATGATGCAGTGTGCCAGAAACTGGATAATAAAAATATTCAAAATTTTAAAAAAGAACTCCTGGAAGCTGAAAAAATCCTCTATGTTGGTGATAATGCAGGGGAAATTGTATTTGACAAAATTTTTATAAAATTTTTAAATGAAAAGCTTTTTAAAAAACAAAGGATTATATATGCAGTTAGGGGAGGGCCGGCACTAAATGATGCAACAATTGATGATGCTGTTATGGTTAAAATGGATGAAGTTGCCCAGGTAATAACTACCGGCACAGATATGCCTGCAGCTCATCTTCCAAGGTGTTCGCAACAGTTTAAAGAGGCATTCGGGCAATCTGATCTTGTAATATCAAAGGGCCAGGGCAATCTTGAAGCATTGCTTGAAGAAAAGAAAAATATATATTTTCTTCTCAAAATCAAATGCCCTGTAATAGCAAAAATTTTTAATGACAGGCATTCT
>VGAZ01000077.1 GCA_016870615.1 Actinomycetota bacterium
CCTAAATCTTAAATTTAGCAGGAGTTATCAGCTCCATTATTGAGCGGTTATGGGTGAACTCCATCACCTGAATTTTATTAAGTATATAATTTTAAAATATATAAATCAATTATGAAATGGCTTGTACCCATAGTGGACAAATATCCAGCCCTTGAGAAAGATTATAAAATGTTCGAACCGGCAAAAAATGCCGATTTTACGCACAAAAAAGAGATTTTGGAGCCTATTCGTACGGCTTGGCTGCCCAGGGTAGTGAAATTTCGAAACATTTATTGAAGACTATTGTCAGGTTAAAAGAATTGTTTTAAATAAACTTAAATTATTAAATTCTCAGTTTATTTCTTCAGAATCGATAAGTACTTATCCGGGAAACCAATTAATTCCAAATTAATGCACGACCCATATTCAGACAGTAGGTTTTCAAGCTTTTTTAAAAAATCTATCCACATAGTATTATTGAAACAGACTTTTTTTAAGATAAATAAAGAATCAAATATTTTAAATGTTTTATTAAACTTATTTTTATCCTCTTTTAAAAATTTTAGAATGGGAAGTAAGTTCTTATTATAAATTCTTCCATAGTGGGCACATGTATTTCTTAACACAGAAAAATGATGAATCCAGTTTTCAACAAATTCCGCATCATAATTATAATAGTGTTTAGAAAAATAGTTTCTATCAGAATTATTAAGGTTTTTGAAAAGCTTTGATACGACACTAAAAGATAAAATTTCTATTAAAACCCAGAAAGGAAACCTTCCATCATATTTTGAAAAATGATGCTTTACAAATTGTTCATTAACTGATTGCTTTATATTTTTTTCTATGGTGTTAATAAAATCAAAATATAGTCTTTGATCTAGAAAAATATCTTTTTTTAAATAACATTCGCTTCCGTATTGATGACTGAGATAATAAGCTAGTTTTGTCCTGAAAGAAATTTCAAAATCTTCCAATTGTTGAATAATTATGTGTCTTAGAAATTTGTCAAAATTATAAATACCAATGATTGCATTTATGTTGGTTCCAGGCCTGTAAACTTCTTTATTCGATTTAAATTGAAAAGCATAACCCATTAATCGATAATAATTATTATTTTCCAGAAAAAATTTTACTTCATCAGTATCTTTAATAATAATATTTCGACTTCTTAAAAGAGAAATTTGTTCTTCTATTGTTTTTGGAAGCTTTAGCAATTTGGTTTGAGTATATAAAAAAATTGTCCCAGGCTGGTCCGCATTGTAAAGAGGCGCCCTGGGATCTGTTAATTATTATTATAGTCAAAAGTTCAAATGTGTCAATATATTTTCTGGCTGGCCAGGCAGGATTCGAACCGGGATGAATGTTTGTAATATTATTGATTAATCTTGAATTTCTCTTATTTCAGCAGGAAAGAAATCCGCCGTCAACAGGTATCATTGTGCCCTGGACATAGCTTGCCATATCACTTGCAATAAATAAAACCACTTTTGCAACTTCATCAGGTTTTCCCCACCTGCCAAGCGTAAGCCTGCTGTTAAAGTTAATGCCGGCCCTTATAAGGTTAAGCTGCAGTTTTGTAATCGCCTTTTTTACAAGGCTTTCTGTTCCCGGAGTCCTGATTGCGCCTGGAAGAACACAGTTTACCCTGAATCCCTTTCTCCCGTAATCCCTTGCAAGCGATCTGGTAAGAGCCATTACTCCAGCTTTGCTCACACTGTAGTGCGCCATGTCTTCCTTGAACGGTATTAAAGCTTCAATGGATGAAATATTTATAATAATGCCGCCTCTTGAACCTCTTTTCCTGATAAAATTCTGGCACATCCAGAATACTGAGTTAAGGTTTACCTCAAGCGTGTTTTCATAAAAATTCCTGTCTATTTGAAGGTAATCCTTAAAAGGATAAATCCCGGCATTATTTACAATAGTATCCGGCACATCAGGAGATATTGTTTCCCAGAGATCCCTTACTGCATCTTTGCCGGAAAGATCTGAGCATAAGGCAAGCACTGCATTGCCGTTTAATTGCGTTTTCTCTTTAACTTCATCAAGGCCTTTTTTATCAATATCTACAAGAATAAGATCCGAGCCTGCTTCGGCAAACCTTATTGCTATTGCCCTTCCAATCCCGGAGGCGGCCCCTGATATAAGTGTTTTTCTTCCTTTTAATGAAACAATTTCATTTAATGAAGAGGGTTCTTCTTTTAAACTTAAATTTATTTTTCCTGTTTTTTCCAATGCTGTTATTTTATTCATAATAAGCTGAATATATTATTTTAGCTGTTTGAAGTCAATTAAAGGCATGTAAAATAAATGTAAAAAGTAATAATTGTTTCATAATTAAACTTTTTACTTTCCGGGTTTTTCAAATTCTTTAATACTCTATATGGTTAAAACTTTAACATATGAAATTTATAAATAAAGGATTAAAAAATCCAGTTTAAAGCCCTTTAAATATTTTTCCCAAGGGTTGATTTTGAAAGAGTTGCGTGTTTTACGCCTTTAATGGATTTGAGCTTTGAGGAAAGTTCATCTATTTTGTCAAGCCTGCCTTTGACAACAATGATTTCAAGGCAATTATCATGGTCAAGGTGTATATGCTGTGTGGATATTATGATGCTATTATAATCATGTTGTATTTTTATCAGCCTGCCCACAACTTCATGCCTGTGGTGATCATAAACCATAACAATGGCTCCTGCGACCATTTCACCGGTTTTGGTCCATTCATTATGGACAAGCTCTTTTCTAATCAGATCGCGAAGCGCTTCGGAGCGGTTCTGGTAATTATTGCTGCTTATATACCTGTCAAATTTCTCAAGAAGCCCGCTTTCAATTGATACGCCGAACCTTTTTATTTCTTCCATATAAGTAAAATACCATAAAAAAGTAAAAATAAAAGAAAATTTTAAAAAATCCCCTGTTTTTATTTGGAATTGCTTTTATCTGATTCTTTAAGCAGGGATTTTTTTTGCCCTTTTATTTTTTCCGGCAGTATTATTATCATCCAGTAAACAGCACCGACCATTATTGCGCCGCCCACTATGTTGCCAAGCGTAACTGAAAATAGATTACCAAAAAACCCGTATAAATTAAGGTTTGAAATATTTAAGTCAGGCATTGCTGAATTTAATGCCCCCATGACATTTGTATTTCTTTTTAAAAGAAGACCCATGGGTATAAAATATATATTGGCTATACTGTGTTCAAATCCGCTTGCGACAAATGCTGTAATTGGAAAGATTATTGCTGCTACTTTACTGACTACTGTTCTTGCTGAGAAGCAAAGCCAAACTGCAAGGCATACAAGCGCATTGCAAAGTATTGCTCTTGAAAGTCCTTCAAGAAATGTCAGGTTTGTTTTATCTGCTGCAATCTGCACTATTTTTGCACCAAGCATAAAGTTTTTCATGGACCACAGGTTTGTAAAAAACATCAAAAAAACAACACTTATGGAACCTATAAAATTGCCTAAATAAGAAAGTCCCCAGTTTCTTAATAGCTGCTTGAAGCTGACCACCCTGGAAGCAAACCCCATTATGATAAGATTATTTCCTGTAAACAGTTCAGCTCCGGCAATAACTACAAGAACAAGCCCGAGGGAAAAGCAGAGCCCGCCTATAAGCCTTGTAATGCCAACCGGCAGGGTAGAGTCAAATATGACAAGTGTGAAGAATTCAGATGCCAGAGCTATAAATGCACCTGCTAAAATTGAAAGCATCAGGAGGCTCAGCCAGGTTAAGTTTGCTTTCCTGACGCTTGCCTGCTCAACCCTCTTTTCCATATCCGCTGGCGTATAATCATCAAAATTAAACTCGTACTGCATTTCTTACTTCTCCTTTGAAATAAATTTTATTTAACTCCAAGATTTATAAATTAAAAAACAGCTAAAATATATATTAAAAGCATTTAATAAGATATATTATTCCAGGATTTTTTTCAAGCATTTGTAACAATATTGTTACAGTTCTGCAGCCGGGATAAAAGAACGGGGCTGCTGCGGTATTTTAATATAATTATTTAACACTAATATAATAGTTTTATATATTAAAAACTTATTTGACAATATAGATTTTAATATATATACTCATTTACATAAAAATACAAAAAAGTATTAATGAGGTGACACGTATGGAAAAAAAACAGGATTATTTCAGGGTTCCTATAACAATGCCTTCGGGCATGGTATCTTTTCTTGAAAATCTCGGTATTGAATGTAAAAAAACAGGCGGCCATAAAATTGCAAATACAGAAATTGTAAGATGCCTGGTAAAATTACTTATGGATCTTGACCTTGATCTTTCCGGGATAAAAACGGAAGAGGAGCTTGAGGCAAGAATAAAGGATGCCGCAAAAAGATATAAGTAAATTATTTAATACTGGAGAATTATATTGAAAAAAATAAAAAAAGAGCTGATTATTATCGGCGCAGGGCCTGCGGGCCTGGGTGCTGCAATATATGCTGCAAGGTCAGCTCTTGACTTCATTGTACTTGAAAAATTTGTCCCCGGGGGACAGATAACTGTTACTGAATATATAGAAAATTATCCCGGATTCAAGGATGAAATATCCGGCTTTGACCTTATACAGGAAATTTTGCTGCATTGCGCAAAATTCAATGTAAAGATAGAACAAAGCGCTGCAATTGATTCCTGTGAAATTA
Organism: Actinomycetota bacterium; assembly: GCA_016870615.1. Lineage (GTDB taxonomy): Bacteria > Actinomycetota > Humimicrobiia > Humimicrobiales > Humimicrobiaceae > VGAZ01. The sequence continues at coordinate 4,643 of VGAZ01000077.1, forward strand.
TTAAAAACAAAAAGAATGCAAAAAATATATTCATATGCAGGGGCCAGGATATTGAAATAAATGCAGGCTCTGTGATAATAGCAACCGGGGCAAGCCCCCAGAAACTGGATATTAAAGGTGAAGACAGGTTTACGGGAAACGGTATTTCTTATTGTGCAACATGTGACGGAGCCCTTTACAGGGACAGGGAAGTCATGGTTATAGGCGGGGGAAACACAGCGCTGCAGGAGGCAATGTTTCTTGTCAAGTTTGCACGCAGGGTATATATTGTTCACAGAAGGGACCAGCTAAGGGCAGTAAAATTGTTGCAGGACAAAGCATTTGCAGAGCCAAAAATTGAATTTATAATGGATAGCGTGGCAGAAGAATTCTCAGGTGATCAAAAACTTGAAGCAGTTTTATTGAAAAATGTTAAAACCGGTAAAAAAAGCACTAAAAAAATTGACGGTGTTTTTGAATATATCGGTGTTAAGCCAAACAGTGATTTTGTAAAAGGACTTCTTGACATGGATGAAAGCGGTTTTATAAAAACAGATGTAAAAATGCAAACTTCAATCGAAGGTATTTTTGCTGCAGGAGATGTAAGAAATACGCAGCTTCGCCAGGTAATAACTGCAGTTTCAGATGGCGCCGTTGCTGCAACATTTGCAGATAAATACTTAAATGATTTTATTTAGCTAAAAGGGTTAGCGCCAAATGACTAAAACAGATTATAAAAATATTAAAACTCTGGAGGTTCAGAGAAGACTTAAGCTGCTGGGCTATGATCTTGGAAACACTGAAATAGACGGAATAATGGGACAGTGCACTATTAATGCAATAAAGAGATTTCAGCAGGACAGGAATCTGCTTGTAACCGGAAGCATTGACGCAGAGACATGGCAGGAAATGGTCGATGCCGGCTACAGAATAGGCGACAGGCTTCTTTATCTTAAAAACCCGCCTTTCAGGGGCGATGATGTAAAAACTTTACAGCTGTGGCTTAAAACACTTGGTTTTTATAAATATAATGAAAACGGCATATTCTGCCTCAAAACGCACAATGCCCTTAAAGAATTCCAGGAAAACATGAAAATCGGCGCAGACAGCATACTCGGCGGAGAAACTCTTAAACATCTTAAGAGTTTAAAAAGAATAATAGAATCCCATTCCTCATCAAATTATCCGTTTATTAAGGATTTATCAAAATTTAAGAATACTGGAGATTTTAAAGTTATTATAGATTATGGGGAAAATATCAATGATACAGTTTCAGGCATCAACTATTTTAAAGATAAATTATATATATGCCGCAGTATAGCAGGATACTGCAGGGACATACTTGCCGCAACAGGGGTTGAGGCCCAGGTTACTGTAGGAGAAGATGATAATATGAGCCTGTTTTTAAAAGACAGGATTAGTTTTGCCAATAGAAGCAATGCCGACATACTTGTAAGCTTAAATCTTGCCTACTGCATTGATAAAGATGCAAACGGAAGCAGCTGTTTTTATTTTAAGGGAGCAAAATCCTGTTCAATAACCGGCCGCATGATTGCTAATATGATACAGGATAACCTGGTAAAAGAGACAGGACTTCTTGACTGCAGGGTTCATGGCGCAAATTATGCAATTCTTAAGGAAACTGTAATGACTGCTGTTTTGGTTGAGCCTGCGTTTATTTCAAATTCTATAGATAAAGACAAAATTAATAGCACAGCGTTCCAGATGAAAATAAGCGGCGCCATTGCATCGGCAATATTTGGTTTTCTCAAAGAATGATTTTTAGATATAGTTATGTACATAATATATGATGATTTTTTCACCAGGCATAATACAGGCAGCTTTCACCCCGAAAAACCGGGCAGGGTTGCTGCAATAAAAGAAACCCTGGATTTAAAAATCAAAAACAGCCCGCTCTTTGGCCGTTTTGTTAAATTCATTACTCCCCAAACAGCAAAAAAATCCTTGATATGCGCTGTGCACAAAGAAGATTATTTTGAAAAGATAAAATCTATTTCTGCCTCTGGAAACCTCCGGTATATTGAACCTGACACAGTTGTATCCAAAGATACATTTGATTGTGCCTCTCTTGCTGCCGGGGCATGCATTAAAGGCATTGACTGCCTGTTTAAAAATATGGAAGGCGCACAGGCTGCCGGTAGCGCAATGCAAAGCCCTGCATCATTTTTTGCGCTTGTAAGGCCTCCCGGCCATCATGCTTTTGCTTCTGCCGGCAGCGGATTCTGCATATTTAACAATATTGCAATTGCAGCAAAATATGCTGAGGCAAATTATGGATGTAAAAAAATTGCAATAATTGATTTTGATGTCCATCACGGCAACGGTACCCAGGAAATATTTTATGAAAATAAAAATATTTTTTATATATCCCTTCACCAGTATCCCCATTATCCCGGCAGCGGTTACTGGAATGAGACGGGAAAACACAAAGGTGAGGGTTTTAATTTAAATATACCGCTTACTGCTTTTTCAGGGGAATATGACTACATCGAAGCTTTTACAGATGTTATCCTGCCGGTACTTATTGATTACAATCCCGGCCTCATACTTGCAAGCGCAGGTTTTGACGGGCATAAAGACGATCCGCTTTCATCAATTATGCTTGCAAGCAGCTCATACTATAAAATAATGAAGCTGATTCTTTTTTTAAGCAGCACAACCAGGCTAAGGTCAAAAGGGAAAAATCCATGCAATATCGGTATTGTGCTTGAAGGGGGATATGATTTTAATTCAACATCCCAAAGCGCTGTTGAAGTAATAAAAGCATGTATTGAAGAAGAAAGCAGGTGCAGTAAAATCTTTAACGGGCAGGCAGAAAACACCAGCAGCGATTGCCGCCCCCAAATATGCGTTACTGATATAGCAAGTCCTGCTTTTACCAGGGACAGGCAAATCCGCACTCTTTACAGATTCAAAGAACTCCTTCTTTCCGGCAGCAGCATAACCGGGGCAGCATCCGGTAAAAACCGCAATACCTTTAATGCTGTAAAAAAAGTTTTTGCCGGCAGCTTCAAAATATTTTCAGTTCTCTGCATTGCATTTCTCTGTTTTTTACTGATGTTTTCTTTTACCGGCTGCAGGCAATATGACAGCAAAATGGATATATCATATTTTTTTAAGACGGCCCCTGAAAAATCTGTAATTGATTTTGTTTATGCAATGGAAAATAAAGATGCTGATTATATCTATTCAAACTTTATGCTTGAAAGCGATAAGAGGAAAATAAGCAGGGAAAAATTTACCAGGGAAATGTCTGAGATACTATCAGAAGTTGAAAGCATAACCATAGAGAAGATAATATATCTTGGATATGAAAATCAAATGAGCAAAGTTATACTGGATTTTAAAATTATGTATTCAAACGGCAAAGAGGGAAAATATAAAAAGTATATATACCTTTTTGAGGAAAATGGAAAATGGAAGATTGTTTTTAATAAAACTTTTATTTAGAAATAATTCTTAATATACTATAATACATTTTAATTTTCCGTTAAAAAAGTCCCTGATTGAAACTATATGAAGGAAGGCAGCGCAAATGGAAAAAAAGAATAATAAATATAAACCTGGAAACGGGGATGAGATAACAGAAGAAATGCTTAAAGCAAGGAAAAAATCCGCCAAAAAGCATGTTCTTATGCAGGATGCAGACAGGGAGATAGAAGAGCTTAAAAGCGAAATAGAACTTCTGCGTGAAGAACTCATGCGTTATAAAAAGCTGGAAGAAGACTATCTCGACAGGATAAAAAGGCTGCATGCTGATTATGATAATTTCAGGAAAAGAGCTTTAAGGGAACAGGGCCAGACAGTACAGCGGGCAAACAAGGATTTAATTGAAAAACTGCTCCCTGTAATTGACAGTTTTGAGCAGGCAATTGCCATGGGCGAGGACCTCATGGGAGGCCAGGATGATTTTCTCAAAGGTGTAATAATGATACATGGCAAACTGATGGAAACCCTTGAAAAAGAGGGGGTTGAAGTAATAAACCCTCATGGAAAGGAATTTAATCCCCATGAATGCGAGGTTGCTGTCACTGCAGAAGATGATGAAGCTGAAGAGGGGACAGTTTTGGATGTATTAAGGAAAGGTTATAAAATCAATGATTTTTTGGTAAGGCCTGCAGTTGTAAAAGTTTGCAAGAAGTCATGAATATTTAAAGGTTTTAAGTTGTAATAAAATTTT
>VGAZ01000078.1 GCA_016870615.1 Actinomycetota bacterium
TAAAGGGGTTTTCACCCAGCAGTTTTGCACCAGGGTTATACCTGTAAAGATGCCAGTAGCCTGCTTCCACAGCCTGTTTTTGCCTTAACTGGGCATGAGACATTCCGGCACGCAGTCCATGGTTTATACAGGTTGCATAAGCAATTATAAGGGATGGGCCTTTATAGTTTTCTGCTTCAGATATAGCTTTTAAAGTCTGGTTCATATTTGCGCCCATAGCAATCTGGGCAACATAAATATATCCGTATGTCATAGCAATAAGCCCTAAATCCTTTTTCCTGACTCTTTTGCCGCTTGTGGCAAATTTTGCAACCGATCCCTTCGGGGTAGCTTTTGAGCTCTGGCCCCCTGTATTTGAATAAACCTCTGTATCAAGAACAAAAATATTAATATCCTGGTTAGACGCAAGTACATGATCAAGTCCGCCAAAGCCGATATCATATGCCCAGCCGTCACCTCCAACTGACCATACTGATTTTTTCACAAGATAATCTTTTAATTTCAATATCTCATTTTTTATATCCTGCGCTTTTTTATCCTTAAAACTTGTTACTGAAAGAGCATCAAGGACTTTTTCAGACACTTCCCTGCTTGTCTGTCCGTTATTTTTATTTGAAATCCACTCTTTGAGTGCTTCTTTTACTTTATAATCAATACCGGTATCAAGCATTTCTTTCATCAGGTTTTCAAGCCTGTCCCTTAATTGATTAACGCCAAGCATCATTCCAAAGCCATATTCAGCATTATCTTCAAACAGTGAATTTGCCCATGAAGGTCCTCTGCCTTTTGAATTTAAAGTATATGGCGTAGATGGCGCAGTACCGCCCCAAATAGAGGAGCAGCCTGTTGCGTTTGCAATCATCATCCTGTCACCAAAAAGCTGTGTTGCAAGTTTTATATAAGGAGTTTCTCCGCATCCTCCGCATGCGCCGGAAAATTCCATAAGCGGCTGCCTGAACTGGCTTCCTTTTATTGTGTCAGCGCTCATAAGGTTTTCTTTGGGTTTAATTGTCACAGCAAAATCCCAGAGTTCTTTCTGTTTTTCCTGTGATGAAAAATGCTGCATAACAAGAGCTTTTTCTTTTGCGGGGCAAACATCTGCGCAATTTCCACATCCGGTGCAGTCAAGATAACTTATCTGTATTCTGTATTTTAGCCCTTCAAGACCCTTTCCTTTGGCATCAATGGTTTCAAAACCATCAGGAGCACTGGCTGCTTCTTTTTCATCAAGTAAAAAAGGCCTTATGACAGCGTGCGGGCATACATAGGAGCACTGGTTGCACTGGATACAGTTTTCTTTAATCCATTGCGGCACGCTTATTGCAATTCCCCTTTTTTCATATGCAGTAGCGCCTGATTTAAACGACCCGCTCTCTGCACCAACAAAAGCGCTGACAGGTATGCTGTCACCCTCATGCCTATTTATAATCCTAAGCATGTTTTTAATATGGTCAGGTTCCTGCGCTGCTTTTATATCAGCTATTTCAACTTCATCTTTCCATCTTTGAGGGATATCAACTTTAATTACAGCGTCAACACCCTGGTCTATTGCTTTATTATTCATCTGCACAACATCTTCACCTTTGGCGCCGTAAGTCTTCACAACAGCCTTTTTCATATACTGGACAGAATCATCTAAAGGTATTACATTTGCAAGCTTAAAAAATGCTGCCTGCATAATCATGTTTATCCTGCCCCCAAGTCCGATATCCACAGCAATTCTAGTGGCGTCTATGATATAGAAATCTATATCATTTTCAGCAAGATATTTTTTCATTGCAGCAGGAAGCTTTTCATCAAGTTCATCAATACTCCATTCGCAGTTTAAAAGGAATGTCCCGCCTTTTTTTAATCCCTTTAAAAGATTATATTGGCTAACATAAGCCTGGTTATGGCATGCAACAAAATCTGAATATGAAACAAGATAAGGGGATTTTATAGGTTTTTTGCCAAACCTCAGGTGAGAAATAGTAACTCCCCCTGATTTCTTTGAATCATATTCAAAATAACCCTGCGCATACATAGGGGTATTATCGCCTATTATTTTAATTGAGTTTTTGTTTGCTCCGACTGTACCGTCTGAGCCAAATCCCCAGAACTTGCAGCTTATGGTTCCTTCAGGAGTTGTTATAATTTCCTTGCCTGTTTTCAGGGAGTAATGGGTAACATCATCATTGATACCTATAGTAAACCTGTCTTTTGGGCTGTCCTGTTTAAGGTTGTCAAAAACAGCCTTTATCTGTGAAGGTGTTGTATCTTTTGAAGAAAGCCCGTACCTGCCCCCGACAATAAGAGGTTTTTTATCATTGTTATAAAATACAGTTTTTACATCTTCAAAAAGCGGCTCGCCAATTGCGCCAGGTTCTTTTGTCCTGTCAAGAACAGCAATTCTTTTTACCGTTGGCGGCAGTGCATCGATAAAGTGTTTTTCTGAAAAAGGCCTGTATAATCTTACTTTTAGAAGGCCTGCCTTTTCACCTTTTGAAACCAGGTAGTCGACTACTTCTTCGGTTGTTTCTGTTACAGAGCCCATTGCAATAATAATATTTTCAGCATCAGGGCAGCCGTAATAATCAAAAAGATTATAATTCCTTCCTGTAAGCCCGCTTATTTTTTTCATATAATCTTCAACAATGCCAGGCACTGCATCATAAAATTTATTCTGTGATTCCCTTGCCTGAAAAAAGATATCAGGATTCTGTGCTGTACCCTTTGTGTAAGGGTGTTCAGGATTTAAAGCCTTATCCCTGAATTTTTTCAATGCCCCGTAATCGAGCAGTTTTTCAAGCTTATCATAGGGTATGACATTTATTTTTTGTATTTCTGAAGATGTCCTGAATCCGTCAAAAAAATGAAGAAAAGGAATACTTGATTTTATTGCAGCAAGATGTGCAATGCCGCCAATATCCATAATCTCCTGCACTGATCCGGAAGCAAGCATTGCCCAGCCTGTTTGCCTGCATGCCATAACATCAGAATGGTCGCCGAAAATAGACAGGGCATGGGTTGCAACAGTGCGCGCGCTCACATGCAAAACTCCGGGCAAAAGTTCTCCTGCTATTTTATACATATTGGGTATCATAAGAAGCAGCCCCTGCGAAGCTGTATAACTTGTTGAAAGCGCTCCTGCTGAAAGTGAACCGTGTATTGCACCTGAAGCGCCGCCTTCTGACTGTAGTTCAACCACCATTACTGGCTGATTAAAAATATTTTTTTTGCAGTGTGCTGCCCATTCATCGGTATATTCTCCCATTGATGATGAAGGCGTAATCGGGTATATGGCTGCAACATCAGTGAAGGCATATGCAACATATGCGGCTGCGCCATTGCCGTCCATTGACTGCATTTCTTTATTTGCTGTTTTAGCACTCATTTTTAAAACTCCTGTCTTAATAAAAAATATAAGGTTAAAAACAAACCAAAAAATTATAACACATGATATTATTTTTTTATATTACATTGCCCTTTAAAATTGATTAATAAGTTATTGCTGAATAATTGCCAAAATTTAAAAATTTTTATTAATTTTGTGCTCAAGTAAATATCAATTTTTTTAAAATGCTGAATTATTCAGCAATAACTGATTATGATTAGCTCTATAATCAATTGCTTAAAATTCTTTCCTGTCAAGAAGCGCTCTTGCCATTGTCACTTCATCAGCATATTCAATATTACCTCCTACAGGAAGGCCGCTTGCAAGTCTTGTAGTAACAATGCCAAAAGGTTTTAAAAGTTTCCTGATATAGTTTGAAGTGCTCTCACCTTCAACAGTAGGGTTTAGGGCGATAATAACTTCGGTTACAGTGCTGTTTTTTATTCTTTCAAGAAGGCCCGGAATATGGACTTCATCAGGGCCTATATTATCAATTGGCGAGAGCAGGTTTCCCAGCACATGGTAGGTGCCTCTATACTCGCCTGTTGATTCAATAACTGCTATATCGCTGATTTCCTGTACTATACAAATGCTGTTATGGTCCCTGAGGGTGTCACTGCATATTGAGCATGTATCATCTTCAGAAAGATTATGGCATATTCTGCAGAACCTGGCTTTTAAACTCATTTCAAGGAGGGACTTTGAAAATCTTTCTATATCCCCTGGATTTCTTTTGAGCAGAAAATAAACTATTCGTTTTGCTGACTTTGGGCCAATTCCGGGCAGTTTTTTAAACTCATTTATAAGATTTTCTAAATATTTTATATATAAAGACATTATAAAAGTAAAAATTTTTAAATAGTGCTGCAGATTTTATAAAAAACCTGCTTAATTTTCTTTTAAATATGGCAAAAAACCGGGATTTTAAAATCCTGGAATGTTAAATCCGCCCGTTATTCCCATAAGCCTTGATTTTGATTCTTCCTTTGATTGGTTAATTGCATCTTTAACAGCAACAAGAATCATGTCTTCAAGCATTTCAATATCATCAACATCAAAAGCATCCCTGTTAATCTTTATCTCAAGAAGCTCCTGGTCGCCGTTAACAACAGCTTTTACTGCCCCTCCTCCGCTACTTGCTTCAAACCTTGTTTCTTTAAGCTCTTCCTGGACACGTTCCATTTCTTTCTGGACCATTTTTGCCTGTTTCATCATCTGCTGGTAGTTAAAATTCATTTACACTCCTCATTTATTTTATTGTTTTTTTCCGAATTTATTTTCAATGTATTCATAAATATCATTATCCCGGTTAACTTTATTGGCTGCGCCTTCCCCAGGTTTTTTTTGTTCTTCTGTAGAATCTTTTTCAGGTTCAATTATATTTTCATTTAATATACCGGATTCTTTAGTATCCCCTGCAGGAATTTTATCATTTTTATCTTCAATCCTGTTATTATCTTTAATTTTTTTATTCTCACATGGTTCGAAATCAAATACCACTTTCATATTTATGCCGGTTATTTCCCTTAAGGATTCCTGTATTACAGCTGCGCTTTTTACTTTATTTAAATGATCTTTATGAAACTTTTTATTTTCACTAAGATAAAAACAAATAGTGCTGCCTTTAATTTTAAAATCTGTTGCTTCTTTAAACATGGCCTCTATGGAAATATTCTTTTTTTTGACCATCATCAGCAGATTATCATAATTTGACCTTAAAAATTCTTCGGCTTCTTCGGGGTTTACTTCCTTTTCCGGTGGCAGTGATGCAGAATCCTTGGAATTTGCAGTATTTTCTTTTATAACTTCAGGTTTTTTTATAGTTTCTTTGCTTTTGCCCGCATACTGTGGAATATCTTTTTTGCTATCTGTAACAGGCTGGCCAGTACTTTTTACTTTTTTGCTTTCATCAATAATGCCTGAAGGCTTTTCCAGTAGTTCTTTTAATAAAACAATCTCTGTATCAATTTTTTTAAACCTGGAATTTATATTAGCATTATTTATTATTTCTGAATTTATTGCTTTAATTACCGCAGTCTTAAAAAACGTTTTTGCACCCTCTCCCCATTTAACCTGCTTTAAAAGTTCTGAGAAGATATCAAGATGCATTTCGATTTCATCTAAGCCAAAAAGAGCCGACTGTTTAAAGTATTTGTCTTTTGCGTCTTCATTTATATCAACAATGTCAAGGGGGTTTTCATAGCTTTTTATTACATAAAGGTTATAAAGATGTTCAAGAAATTCTGTTACAAATATTTTCAAATTAAGACCGCTGTCTATCAGCCTCTTTATAAACAAAAGACCCTGGTTTATGTTTTTTTCAACAAGGATATTTGCAAATTCAAAAAGCATTTCCTGGTCTATTATTCCAAGAAGGGATGTTACACTGTCTACAGTTACTTTGCTGTCGCCAAAAGATGAAAGCTGTTCAAGTATTCCATCTGCATCCCTGAGGCTGCCGTCCGCATATTTTGCAATAAGGCTAATTGCAGATTCGCTTATATTGATTCCCTCAATTGATGCAATATCTGCCAGCCTTGTTTTTATTTTATCTAACTTTAGCGGTTCAAAATCAAATCTCTGGCAGCGAGACATTATTGTGGGAATAACCTCATGAGGTTCAGTTGTTGCCATTATAAAAACAACATGCTCTGGGGGCTCTTCAAGCACTTTTAAAAATGCATTTGAAGCAGCAGCTGTAATCTGGTGAGCCTCATCAATAATATATACTTTTTTTCTTAAAACTACCGGAAGATACTTTACTTTTTCCCGCAGGCCCCGTATGTCATCAATACCCCTGTTTGATGCAGCGTCTATTTCAATAACATCAACATTTGTTCCTGTGGATATGCTTGTGCAATTTTTACATTTATTGCATGGTTCAGAAGTGGGTCCATTAATACAATTAAGTGCCTTTGCAAAAATCCTTGCAAGTGAAGTTTTGCCAGTGCCGCGGGGCCCGCAGAATATATATGAATGTGATATCCTGTTTTTTAAAATCGAGTTGCGCAGTGTCTGGACTACATGCTCCTGTCCAATTATTTCAGAAAAAGACTGCGGGCGCCATTTCCTGTAAAACGAAATATAACTCATGAATAATCAAGCCTGTTTATAAATATAATTAAAAAAATCTTTACTATTATTAATTTTTTTTATCAAATATTATACTTCTAATTAGAGGCCGTGCACCAGGCTTCGATTTATAATAACAAGCGCCACCTGTGCAGTTTGCTCCGGCCAGGTTTGTTTGTGGCACCCGAAGAAATTTACTTACCGCTGCTTCCTCTCGGACCTGACGGGATTTGTAAGTCTTCGCCGCACAAGACCCAACCTTCAACGCCACTTACGCAGGCGCAAACCTCACCACCATAAACCTCTGCCTGGAATTAAGCCTCACTAAAGCGGATTGTGAGTACAGGGCACCGCTAGCTCCCCGCCTAGCACGGTTAAAGTGATTATAACTTATTTAATTGACTAATCAAATACTGAAGGCATTATTAAATTCAAATTAATTCTCGTTCTTCAATTTAATAATTATTAAAAATAATAGAACTATAGGCCTTAAAACAAATTACTTTTTAATTTTAAATACAACAATAAGATGATGCTATAATATTTTGTTGTATCAATAGACCGGTATTTTAAATCCTAAAAGCATAAGAATTTAAGTTGATAAAAAATTTTAAAGGAGTAATATTTTTATATTTTACCTGTATAATGCCATAATAAATGATTATTGCTGTTTTTGCTCTATGTTATAGCATAATTCATATTATATATTTTTATAGTAAATTTAATTAATAAAATATGCATCCTGAAACAATAAAAGTTGAAAATAAAGCAGAGCTTAATAAAAAGAAAAATGGCCGTTCCCAGATTGCGCTTGCCATGGGTGGGCATGCTGTGTCTGACCTTTATGCAAGTTTTATTATCGGGCTTATCCCTATCCTTGCTATAAAATTTAATCTCTCTCTTTTCCTGGTTGGGCTTCTTACATCCATAACGGGCATTGCAAACAGCCTTACCCAGCCGGTTTTCGGATTTTTATCAGATAAATATAATATGAAGTATTTCCTTATTATAGGGCCCCTTTTCAGTGCAATATTTATAAGCCTTTTACCTGTAATGCCTAAATATTATCTTGTGCTTATTTTCCTTTTTATTGGAAATTTAAGCATTTCAGCCATGCATCCGCCAACTGCTGCAATAGGCGGAAAATTTGGCGGGCGCCTTCGGGGGCTCAGCAATTCACTTATATCTTTTTCCGGCACTTTCGGATATGCATTCGGCTCTATATTTATTATAGCCATTGTTGAAAAACTTGGCAGCACATATGCGCCGCTTACAATGATTCCCGGCATCATTATGGCTATAATATTGTTTAAATATTTAAACCTTCCTCTAAGGGTTAAATCTTCACGGGATTCTATAAAATTCTTAAAAAAAATAAAAGTCACAAATAAATTAAAAATATTGAAACTCTTTCTTATTGTTACAGCGTCTTATGCAAGAGACCTTATATGGATATCTCTTGTAACTTTTATGCCACTATATTTTACAACATCCGGTATAAAGCTTTTAAATATCGGCTATATTTTAATCATATATTCGCTAGTTGGAGGCTTTGGAGGCATCCTGGCCGGATATCTTTCAGACAGGATAAAACATAAAATAGTTATAGTGCAGGCGGGACTTCTTTTTTCTGTGCCCTTTGCTTTTTTTATGTTCAAAACACCCGGAATTATGCCGGTAGTATTTTACATATTAACTGGTTTATTTACAATATCGACTCTACCCACATGCATAAGGTTATCCCAGGATATATTCCCTTCCAATATGAGTCTTGCTTCCTCTCTTGTTATGGGCCTCAGTGTAGGCACAGCTTCAATTACAATAATTTTCTTGGGAAAAGCTGCAGATAATATTGGAATAGAGAAAATGGTTAATTATCTGATTGTTTTTGTCATTGCAGTCACTCTAATATTAACTGTTTATTCGTTCTTACCTGAGGATAAAAAGGCCGATAGATAAACAAATGTTTGTTTTGCTGCAGAGCCGCGGACTCACTCGCCTTCGCTCGCTCCGTCCTTTCAAATCCCGTAAAATATGCGCCTATGGCATATTTTACAACAAATAGCTTTACTTTAAATATTGGCTTTATGGCGGAGAGGGAGGGATTTGGTCTTTCGTCTCGCCTGCTGGCTCGCTGCAGAGCCGCGGACTCACTCGCCTTCGCTCGCTCCGTCCTTTCAAATCCCGTAAAATATGCGCCTATGGCATATTTTACAACAAATAGCTTTACTTTAAATATTGGCTTTATGGCGGAGAGGGA
>VGAZ01000079.1 GCA_016870615.1 Actinomycetota bacterium
TGTTATTCTGGTGCAGGTTTTATTTGTATCAGGCATATCCATGCTGATATCGGCGCTCAATGTTTTTTTCAGGGACCTGCAGCACCTTATTACAATACTTATGCTTGTGTGGTTTTTTGCAACCCCCATAATTTATCCGTTAAGCATGGTGCCCCAGAGGTTCCAGTTCTGGATGCAGCTAAACCCGATGGCTGTATTTACATCATATTACCGTAATATATTTTATTTTGTTAAATACCCTGAAGACATGTACTGGCCATCCCTTGAAATAATACTGATATGCCTTGGGATTACTTTTTTATTTTTCTTTATGGGGTATTTTATCTTTAAAAGATTAGAGCCAAAGTTTGCAGAGGAAGTATAGCTTAAGGATAATTGCATAAAGGCTTTAATTAATTGATATCAAATATACACGGTTACTAAAAATACACGGTTACTAAATATATATGGCTAAAAAAAATACAAATGCTAATAAAAAAAACAATATGCAACAGGCAACTGCAGGGGATGTGGCCGTTGATGTTCAGGGAGTTACCAAGCATTATATTATAAGGCACCAGAAGAGCCCCTCGCTTAAGGACAGGCTGCTTAAGGGAAAAGACACTGTCGAGGAGTTCCTGGCGCTTGATGATGTGTCCTTTACCATAAAGCACAGCGAAACATTCGGCATAATAGGTTCAAACGGCTCAGGCAAAAGCACGCTTCTTAAGCTTATTGCGCAGGTGCTTAAGCCAACAAAGGGCCAGGTAATGGTAAATGGTACAGTGTCTGCACTTCTTGAGCTGGGGGCCGGTTTTCACCAGGATTTGACGGGCAGGGAAAACATTTACCTTAATGCGTCAATACTTGGACTAAAAAGGAAGGAAATAAATAAGAGGTTCGACCAGATAGTGGAGTTTTCAGAACTTGAGCGTTTTATAGACATGCCGGTAAAAAGTTATTCATCAGGAATGTATATGAGGCTTGGGTTTTCAATAGCAATAAATGTAAATCCTGATATCTTGCTTGTTGATGAAGTGCTCTCGGTGGGGGACCAGGCATTCCAGTCCAAGTGTTATAAAGTCATCTATGATTTTATAAGGCGGGGAAAGACAATAATTATCGTATCACATGACCTTGAAACAATATCTGATTTGTGCAAGCGGGTCCTTTTTCTTAGAAAAGGCAAGATTGAGCTTATGGGCGATTCCATACAGGTTGTCAGCAGATACAGGGCATATGTGGAGGAGCTTGAGCGCATAAGGATTGCAGAGCAGCAGAAGGAAGAAAGAAAGAAAATATTTAAGTCCATAATTGACAGCAAAAGAAAAGTGGTCGCTGCAGAAGAGATAGAAAAGCTTTCAAAGATTGACGGAGGCGCTTCATTTGAGGGCAGGTTCGGCTCAGGCGATGCAGAAGTTACAAAAATTGAAATGTCTGACGAAGCGGGTAATTTAATTGATTTCTGCAAATCGGATGCTGTGGCTCATATTACTCTTGAAGTTAAATTTAAAAACTTAGTTGAAAACCCGATTTTTGGAATAAGAATCACCGACCATCGAAACAGTGTTGTTTATGGGACCAACAGCAGGCTTTTGGGCATTAAAACGGGTGTCTACAAGCCCGGGGATAAATTAAAAGTTACTTTTGGGCAAAAAATTAATTTGATAGGGGGGCATTATTTTGTCACCATTTCTATTGGCCATAAGGACGGAAAAACCTACTGCGACTGGATAAATAACGTAATGACTATAAATGTATTACGCAAAAATAATTCTGAAGGAATTGCCGACTTAAATTCCGAAATGATTATAAAGCAAATTTAAAAATTAAAATATTATAATCCACAGGTCAGTATCCCGAATCGGCACCCCTGATCATGATAAGCCAGTAAAGCAAAAACCGCCTTATCCGCACCTATAAATAAAACGCAAAATATTTCATATTAATAACCTGGAATTCAAAAACATTATTTTAAAAGTGCCGCGTCAAGCTCAATTGAAGTTGCTGTAAGCGCCTGTGAGACAGGGCAGCCGGTTCGGCAACAAACTGATAAAAAAAACCATAAAAAAGCTTTGCGCCCGCTTCCAGTCGCTTTATTGACAGGAACAGAGACAGCAATTCCCTCAGGTATGTTATGTATAGAAATCGCAATTGCTATTGCAGCACCTTTTTTTACGTCAACTATTGAACTGTAAAAAGTAGCCATTCCTTCGGGGAAGTTGTGGATAGCAATTCCAAAGGCAAGAAATAATCCTGTCCTGAGCAGCTTTTTAATGGTATTTTCATTTATTGTTTCCCTGTGCCCGCTATATTCATGCGGCACAAAATAGTCTATCAGGAAAATAAAAATAAACCCTGCAAGGAAAGATATGCCTGCTTTTAAAAAGCCTATTTTCTCAAAGCCCCATGGCAGCATTTCAAAAAAAGAAACCCCAAACATTATCCCGGCTGCAAAATCAAGCACAAAGCTCATGAATTTAGGATTTTCCCTCTTGAAAATAAGCCCCATGAGACTGCCGACTGTAGTGGACAGCCCGGCAATTGAGGTAAGAGCCAAAGCCTTTAAAACTTGCGGTTCCATTTTATTTAATTATTATCTTAAATTACTATCACTGCCGGTATTGCTACTGATTTATAAGAACCTGCTTCTGAATCTTCTAAGTATAAAATACAATTACCGACGGGATTTTAAGCCCCATTTAGTGATTGTTTGGCCAAATAGATGGATTTTTAATAAAAATAGAAAGTATTAGGGATAAAATCAGTAATAACTGGCTTCTGAAAATGTAATTTATGTAAATCTGCAAGCATGCCAGACTGTTTTAGGCTAGAGCCTTATATAAGAAGTCTAAAACTTCCCCTTTTAAAAATCCAAATAATCAGCATTTATATAATCATCTTGTGAGAAGTCATCAAATAAATCTGCAGCTTGCAATTTTTTTGGCGGAGGCCTGTCCCTTTTAAATTCATCTATTCCCAGCCAGTCAAGTATTTTTCTTATTACCTTATAATCCTCTATAAATGCAATAATGCGCATGCTGCCTCCATTTGGTGCAAGTTAACGGGTCGTAGATTTTTTTATAAGCCTTGCTAAATACTTTAGCCTCTCAGATTCAAAATGATGTCCTTATGATATATCGGGAAATATTTTCCATGGACTGGCCGTCCCCTGGATAAATCCTTTTGCTACAGTACACATTAAAACCGTAAGTGGCGCTATGAGCATATACTATTACTCTACTGGTAATAAATATTTTAAGCAGTTTTTGTTTTACTTCAGGGCTCATATCTATCTCTTTATGTTTTGTTAAGATTTCTATTGCTTCAGCCATAAAAGGCTTTAGGCGCTTGCTGCAGATAAAATCAAATATTGTCCATATTTTTTTCAGTGCCAAAAATACATCATAGGTATAAATTCTGTTTCTTGTCCTCTTTATCTTTTTTGCTTTTGTGATTACATATTTAACTTTTCTGCCACCTATTCTGCTGTATCCCAATACTTTACCTGGACTATTCCTTAATATCCTTGCCGCATATTTTCTGTTGTAACTTGTGGTTGCGCAGAACTCATCCAGTATTTTCCCCTTATCTTTTTTATTTGCCCTTATGTGCCTGGTCCCAACCTCATTTGTTATTGCTTTTTTGTCCTTCGTATTTAGCATCCTTTTTTTTACCCCCTGTACTTTAAGGAAGAATATCTTCCTATCTAAATATAGGGAGTTTTTTTCATTTTATTAAATTATTTTCGGATACTTTTTTTAAATTAGCAACGATACCGTTTCGGATACTTTTTAAATAAATCAATTCGATCCCTTGAAAATTTAAGGCATAAAAAATATAATGTTTTTACCTAAAAAAGTTTAAAAAGAGAGATATGCAAAATAAAAACATTTATGACTTACTAGGAAAGGCAGAACATAATGCAAGTATCGGGACCAATTTGCCTTCGCTTGAAAAACTCCCTGTTTTAAAAAGAGTAATATATAAACGGGTTATTCTTTTTTTATTTAAGATTTTAAGAATAATAACTGTAAACCAGAATGATTATAATCTTTCAGTCTTAAAAATATTGCAAGACAATATTAATACAGGCTTTGATAATGCCTTAAGGTTTGCAAACGACAAAACCCAGCTTAATACAAGAGTTACAGACCAGGAAGTAAAAATAAAAAGCATCGATAATGAAATATCTTATTTAAAAAGGAACATGGATTATCTAAAAAACAGCCTAATGCAGCTGGACCGGAAATTAGATAATATTTTTAGTGGCAGTAAAAAAGATCAAATAAAAGAATCAGGGGAAAAAGAGCTTAAAAGTATTGTAAAAAAATTTGATGCTGACCTGGACTCCCTTTATGTTTTCTTAGAAGACAATTTAAGGGGCGACCGCCCCGACATAAAAAACCGACTTAAGATATATCTTCCTGTTTTAGAAAAATCCGGTATAGGTTCAGGGGACATGCCAATCCTGGATATCGGGTGCGGCAGGGGAGAGTGGCTTGAACTGTTAAAGGAAAAAAAAATAAATGCGACGGGTATTGATAATAATAAGATTATGATTAAAACCTGCAGGGATTTCGGGTTAAACGTGGTTGAAGATGAAGCTATTTCATATCTTAAGACCACCAGGGATAACAGCATAGGAGCAGTTACAGGATTTCATCTAATTGAACATTATGATTTTGGTTTTCTTGTTGAACTTATTAAAGAGTCGTATCGTGTTTTAAAAAACGAAGGGTTGGTAATATTTGAAACTCCTGATCCAGGAAATGTCCTGGTAGGCAGCCACACTTTTTATTTAGACCCCACCCATAATAAACCATTGCCAAGTTTGCTGCTGAAACTTCTCTTAGAAGCCCATGGTTTTGGTGATATAAGTATTATGAATCTCCACCCGAATAAAATACTTTCCAAAACAGGAGAAAGTATTTCCGAAAATATTAAAAGTTTAAATGAGCACTTCTTTGGGCCTCAAGACTACGCAATCATAGGGTATAAATTATGAAGCACATTGCAATTTGTACTCCATCAATTTCTTATGGGGATGCGGTAAGTAATGACGTTTTTGGGATGTACAATGTTTTAGAGAACCAAAAGTTTAAAGCAGGCATTTTTGCAGAGAGCATACATACTGCGGAAAAACATGTAAATAGTATTGACTGCATATATGACTTTATAAAAAAGAAAGATGATTTAATAATATACCATCTTTGCATGGGTTGGTTTAAAGGTTTAAATATACTTTATAATTTAGAATGTAAAAAGGTAATAAAATATCATAATATAACTCCCCCTGATTTCTTCTATAATTTTAGCAGCGACTATGTTTCTGCCTGTGGCGGCGGTATTGAACAACTCAAGGTCATTGCAGGGCTGGATCTGGACATGTATTTAAATGACTCCCTGTTTAATATGAAAGAAATTATTTCAATGGGAACTAATGAATCAAAATGTTTTGTTGTCCCTCCTTTTAACAATATTGAAGTATCTAGAAATCTAAAACCGGATTTTGATGTACTAAAAAAATTTAATGATGGAAAGGTCAATATATTATCTGTTGGCAGGATTGCCCCCAATAAGGGTTTCGACAAGCTGATTGAAGCATTTTACATTTATCATAATCACTACAATCCAGAGAGCAGATTAATCATAGTGGGAGACCAACAACAGCTTTTGTCAACGTATATGGATTATCTATTTTATAAGGTCAAAAAGTTGATTTTACATGACCATATTTTATTTACAGGAAAAATAAATGATGAACAGCTGAAATCTTTTTTTCTTGTTTCAAAGATTTTTGCATTAATAAGCTATCATGAGGGTTTTTGCGTACCTTTGGTTGAAGCAATGAGTATGAAAATCCCGGTTGCCGCTTATAACTCGACTGCGGTTACTGAAACTGTTGGAAATGCCGGAGTTTTATTTGATGATTTAAACACTGGTTTAATTGCTGCAAAATTTAATGAAATTATTTTAAGTGATGAAAACTACTACTATATCGGCGAAGCGGGATGGAGAAGATATATTAACAGTTTTACAAATGAAATAATTAAAGCAAAATTTTTAAATCTTATCAGTGAGTTTTTATGAAAAAAATTGCAATAGTTGTTCAAAGATGCCATGAAAAAGTTGTAGGTGGTTCGGAAGCCGAAGCATGGCATTATGCAAATTTATTGAAAGATTGTTATGAGGTCCATATCCTGACAACCACAGCGCTTGATTTTGAGAGCTGGGAAAATGTCCTGCCTGAAAGAGATGAATTAAATGGCGGTATCAATATTCGAAGGTTTAAAGTTACACAGAAAAGGTCAGAATACTGGGGTGAATTCCATAGACTGTTGCTGGATGACCATAATAAGAAAGATTTTGCAAAAAAACCTTCAGACAGGCTGGTTAAATGGCCAACGGCACTCCAGGAGGAATTTATATATAAACAGGGCCCTTATTCGGAAGGATTACTGGAATTCTTATCTGAAAAAGGCGCAGGCTATAAAGCCGTAATATTCCTGACATATTTATATGCCACAACTTATTTTGGTATGTTTAATGTCGCGGAAGAGAAAATTGTCTTTGTACCGACATTGCATGATGAGCCGACTGCTTATCTTTCTGTATATAAATATATGGCAAAGAGGGCAAAAAAAATATTGTTTAATACACAGAGTGAGTATGAATTTGCAAAACTGTTGTGGGGAGACCTTCCTGGTTATGTAGTTGGAATGGCAGTAAACACTATAAAATTTTCTCCTTCTAAACTGGATTTTCCTTATATATTGTATTGCGGCCGCGTAGATGTAAATAAAGGTTTTCCCCAATTAATTGATTATTTCTTGAAATATAAAAAAAATTTTCCATCTGGTTTGCGTTTGGTCTTAACAGGTGATAATAAAATTGATATACCTGCCAGTGAGGACATATTATTTAAAGGCAATGTCCCAGAGAGGGAAAAATTTGAGCTGATGAGCGGTGCCGGCTTTTTTACTATGCCATCTCCAAACGAGAGCTTCAGCATAGTGACCCTGGAAGCTATGGCCCAGGAAACCCCGGTGCTAGCAAGTGATGGCTCCAAAGTTATAGTTGATCATATAAGAAAAAGCAATGCCGGCTTTCTCTATAATGATTACGAAAGTTTTGAAAAAGGGGTTAATATTCTTTCAGGAAACGCTGAGGAAGCCAGGGATATTGGTAAAAGAGGCAGAAGGTATGTTGTTAATAATTACAGTATTAAAATAATTTCAAAAAAACTTAAGGAAATAATTGAAAACTTAGAGCAATATTAGTTGATTTTGAAAAAGTTTCTTTTATAGTTTAAATTTGCCTGAATAAATTAATAAATAAAATGCACAGGCCATGCCGGCGCGGAGGGCAAACAGGTATTTAAGCAATTGGGACAAGCATGAGGTATAAATAAATGGTTATTTCAAGCAATAAATTTGCCGTAGAAGTAAAAAATGCCACCAAGCATTACACTATAAGGCATCAAAAGAATCCATCTTTAAAAGATACTCTCCTTAAGGGGAGATTAAAAAATGAGTGCGTCGAGAAAAGCATATAAGTTCTTGTTGGTGAAAGTCCAACCTGGGCAAAGGTTAGCCACCAGCCCAGCACCAAATCTTACATTTAGGGATGTAACAAACTAAATGAAGCTAAGAGGAGGGAAGTATCGAGCCGTAGCGAAAGCGAACATTATAAGCCCCGAAATCAATCATCATTTCGGAGGTCGATACCGTTCACTGACCCTACGAGCAAGAGAAAATCCAAAGGCTAAGTTTAGCTCACTTGCACACCTGCTTGACAAGGATTTTCTTGCTAAGTGTTTTGGGGAGCTTAAAAGGGATAAAGCTTCTGGAATAGATAGGGTAAGTGTTAAACAGTATGGAGAAGCCTTAGAAGAAAACATCAAGGATTTAATAACAAGGCTAAAAGAAAAGAAATACAGGCCACAGCCAGTAAGAAGGACATATATTCCAAAAGCCAGTGTAAGTATGCGTCCGCTGGGTATCCCAACAGTAGAAGATAAAATAGTACAGATGGGGCTTGCTAAAATCCTTGGAGCAATCTTTGAAGGCGACTTTGCCGATGTATCTTTTGGATTTCGTCCCAAAAGAAGCTGTCATGATGCCTTAAACACTCTGGATAAGGCAGTAATGACAAAACCAGTAAACTATATTGTGGACATGGATATAGAAAAGTTCTTTGAGACAATAGACCACAAATGGCTTATGAAGTGCCTAAAACAAAGGATTGAAGACACTACCATACTTGCAATAATCTCACGAATCCTAAAAGCGGGTATAGTAGAAGAAGGTAAGTACATAAAGCAAGCGCCAATATTTGGCATAAGGATAACTGATCACAGAAATAATGTTGTATATGGCACAAATAACCGCTTAAACGGCATTAAGACACAAACATACAAACCCGGGGAGAAGGTAAGGGTTATATTTAAACAGGTCATGAATTTTATAGGGGGGACATATTATGTGTCTCCTTCTGTGGGCAACAAGGATACAAAGACTTACTGCGATTGGGTAATAAATATGATGACGGTAAATGTCATGCACCGAAATCTTGCAGAGGGCATTGCTGATTTGAGTTCCGAAATAAGCATA
>VGAZ01000080.1 GCA_016870615.1 Actinomycetota bacterium
GGAAATATTTGAAGAAGTGGCTGATTCAGGGTTTATAATTGCAACAGGAAATATTGAGTACCATTATTTTGCAGGATACTCAGGAGGGGCAAAGGCTGTAATGCCAGGCGTTTGCTCTGATCGCTCTGTTTGCGCCAATCATTCAATGATGCTTGAGGACGCCGCCCGCGCAGGAGAGTATTTTAATAATCCGGTGAGGCAGGACATTGAAGAGGCCGGGAATATTGCGCACATAGATTTTATATTCAATGTAATACTTGATGACAGTAAAAAAATAATAGGCGCTGTTGCAGGGAAAAATAATGAGGCATTTTTAAAAGGAATTGAGATTTACGATTCTTTTTATGAAATAAGTTCAGATACAAAAGCCGATATAGTCCTGACTTCAGCAGGCGGTTACCCGAAGGATATAAATCTTTACCAGGCCCAGAAAGCACTTGAAAGCGTTAAGGATATTGTGAAAGAGGGTGGCATTATTATACTTGCAGCCCAGTGCGCCGAGGGATTCGGGGAGGACAGATTTGGCCAGTGGATGATGGACGTCAAAGATTTTGAGGGCCTTTTTAATAAAATCAGGCAGAAGTTTGTGCTTGGCGGCCATAAGGCAGTAGCTGTTTCAAAACTGCTTACAAGAGCAAGGGCAATAATGTATTCAGCATTTGATGAAAAACTGACAGAAAAAATAGGTTTTGAAAAAATAAATGACATACAGTCTTTTATTGATAAAGCGCTTGAACAAAACAGTAATTTAAAAATTGCAGTTGTGCCAAACGGCAGGTTCATAAAGCACTGCACATAGTTAATCCTGGTATTTGACAGGGCAATATTTTAATTCTTATGGCTGCCCGAAGATGCTTTATTGCAAAGCACTTTAGCATACAATAATCTAAAATTTTGGGGTAGCAATAAAATTTAAAACGCGAGGCCGGGATGCCGGCTTTTAGAATAAATATATAGTTTTATTTATCTGTCTATAGTATAATTTTTTTGAATTTTAAATGGTATTTTTAATAATTTAAGGTTTTTTTGAATCCTTGCTATAATGCATTTTGAAACTGTTAGCTGCAGTTAATAATGTTCAGCATTTAGTGCCATTAAACTGTACACAGTATGGCAGGATATTGGATAAGTGGCCCAAATAATCCCGGAAAAAAGCCGGCTCTGGCGCGGCTTTTAAATATAATAAATAAAAAACAAGTAGAGGGGAACAAAATTATGAAATTACTGTATGAGTTTATCCCGAGACTGGACTTTGTCAGCTCTGCTGCAAAAGTCGAGGATTTAGTTGACGGATGGAACATCACTGACAGCGCCGGTGGCGCTCCTGCGCCAAGCGGAACTGCTGTAGCTTGCGTGCTTAAACAAATTTATCCTGACAAGATAGCAATACCAATGCTTATTACCAATTATAAGGGTACAGTAGAAATAGGCTCGGTTGCGCTTGCTGCTGAAGCTATGGGCGTTGAGGGTATGCTTCCGGATCCTGGTGACCCTCCAAGATATGGAAGCCTGATAAGGCCATTTGAAGATGGCAGTTTTGAATTAATATCAGACCCTGACAAAATACTGGAATACAGAAGGTCCACCGGTCCCGCCGAAGGAGTAAGGGACTTTATAAGAAACACAGTAAAAGTAAATAATGTAAAATTTGGCTGCCTGTTAACTGCAAGGGTACCTGCAGAGAGCGCCATTAAACGTATACAGGATAGCTGGGATTTCTGCTTTTTCTTAAGGCTTGAAGAGGCATCAGTGCCAAAGTTAAAAGAAATAGCTGCAGAATGCAAGCGCCTTGGCAAACCAATATACCCATATTTTGTAGTTGGCACAGAAAAGAACCAGAAAACCCTGCAAAGGATAGGATGGCCGGCCAGCACAACCATGGATAGGGCTGAAGAATTCTTAGCAGATCTTGAAGGTGTTGTAGACGGCATAATACCTACCTGCCTCGGGGATGCAGCAGGAGATATGGAACTTCTTGAAAGAATACAGAAGTTCAGGACATAAGGCAATTATTTAAGCCATAATCAGCCATATACAGGTTTTTACTGTTTATGGGATTAATAGGCCCGTAAAAATAATTTAAGGGGCCGGATATTTACCGGCCCCTTTTAATTTTTCATTTCTATCTGTTAAGAATAAATAGCAATATTTATTATTATTTACTGCTTCAATAACTTTTTTATCCTGTCTATATCTGCAATATCCTTGAGTATATCAAGCTCCAGCTTGTAATCTTTAACTTCACCAGGCTCTATAAACTCAAGCTCCCCTTTTTCCCTTGCAAGTTTCCTTCCATAAGTTTTACAGTTTGCTGGTTCAAGACCAAGTACATATTCTCCGCATCCTGCCTGTTTCCACTGATTAAGATAAGGCAGTGTTTCTTTCTTATATTTCAGTAAAATTCCCAGTCCCTGGCCTGAGTTAAAGCCCTCATTTACAAGGGCTATGTTTGAATAGCCGTCACTGCCTGCAGGTATATCGTGGCAGAAAACATGCTCTGAAAAGTCCTTTAGGGGTTCTGCAAACTTGCTGAAATCATCAATGTTTTTAGCTGCCTCATCAGTTATTGGATATGGCTTGCCTTGCGCGCCTAAAATATATGATGTGCCGTCAAGAAGCGGAAATCCAAAATTCATATGGTAAATTATCATTAGCGGCGTTGTCCTTGAGCTTAAGTTTTCAATGCTGTCATGAATAATTATTTTTGCCTCATCCATGGGAACAGTTATTTTTCTCTTGAGCTCAAGATTTTCAAAAAAGACCTTTGACTGCCTGACCGTGCCTTTTATTGTAAGGATGTAATTATTGCCTTCCCAGCCATTGTCTATATTAATATTTTCAGCTGCAATATTTGCAATCATGCCGTGCAGCCCAAGTTCCTCTCCATTATCATTATTTGGCGCTCCTGCATAAGTCAGCCCGCATGTAATAAGAAGACCTCCATAAAATGTTCTAAGCCACTCAAACCCTTCTTTATCATAATATGCCGGGGAAGTTTCCTTAACTGATGATTTCCATGCCAGCGGAACCGAATTAAACCTTAAATCAGAAATATCCATACCCCTGTCAATTAAAATCCTCATGTCAATGCCACAGGCGTTCCTGAGCTCAGCAAAGCGAACGCCCCTTGCCTGTCCGTCTGCCATCTCTGAAAGCATTATCCCGCCCAGTTGTGAAATGTCCCCGACTTTTTTTAGCAGCTCCTGTTTTGCATAATCTTTTCCATATAATTTCATATCATTTCCTCCTGCAGCCCTGTTTTGATAAAAAAAATTCTTGTTTATCGTTGCTTTATATAATTATAAAGATTTTTGGAGTTGTCAATTCCAAATTACATGTATTTATGGAATTTACGATTTTAAAATTACATATATTTTAAGAGCTGTTAATAAGCCAGCCCTGGGGTGAAGCCCCTGATGCTTTTCCTATCCTTACAGCCATTTCAGGAAGGTACAAACAGCGTTTTACTGTTGTTCCAGGGCTTTAAAGAAGAGGTTAAAATTTTAACTTGACAAAATAATTCTTTTGAATATAATTATATTGTTATATTCTATTATTATAATTTTAATATTAATGAGGAGGAAAATATGCCGGTTTTTAATTACAAATGCAATAGTTGCGGAAATGATTTTGACCTGCTTACAGGCGTGGGCCAGGATAAAGAAGAGTTGATATGTCCCGACTGTAAAAGCGAGGATATACAGAAAAATTATTCAAGCTTTGGATTTAATATAAATACTAAAGACAGGCCCGGATGCAGTGGAGGATGCTGCTCTTGCAGGTAAAATAGGATTTTATAAAATAAAAGTATCTAATAAGGCCGCAAATGCGGCCTTATTAGATACATAGCAATAATAATTAAAGATAATCGCACTATTTAATTGCTTTATTAATATTAAAACCTTATAAGATAAATTCCAGCTACAATAAGCGCAATACCTTCTCCCTTATAAACAGTCATCTTTTCAGCCAGGAAAACAACAGCAAGAATAACTGTTATAACAGGGAAAGCTGAAGTTATAGGCACTATTTTTGAAGTCTCTCCAAGCTTTAAAGCATAATAGTATGCAAAATGCCCGATTAACGATGCAAAAATTCCCTCAAGGGCAATAAACGAAAAACCTTTTAAAGCCAGTACCCCAAACTCTTTATATTTCTTGTATCTGTATCCATACTTTGCCTTCACTATGATCTAAATTTATAAAAGAATATCTGGACACAATTGCCTTGTAAAGAATATTATCCGGACAATTTATTTTTATCAAACAGCAGCTTAAGGCCTTTGAGGGTCAAATCCGGGTCATGTAAATTCATATACCTGCTTTTTCCTTTCATAATTATTGCAAGCCCGCCGGTTACAATTATTTTTGGCTTAAAATCCTTATCGCTTTGCTGCATTTCCCCGATTATTTTTTCAATTACAAATTCCGCCTGGCCTAAAAATCCGTAAAGGATTCCTGACCTTATGCCGTCATATGTGTTTTTGCCAATAACTTTATCCGGCCAGCTCAGGTCCACCTTGCTCAGTTTTGCCGCATACTTAAACAGGGCCTCAGAAGATATTTCAATGCCCGGGGCAATAACGCCGCCAAGATAAGAGCCTGAAGAAGATATTACATCAAATGTAGTGGCTGTGCCAAAATCAACAACAATTGCAGGAAAACCATATAGCTCTTTTGCAGCCACAGAGTTTGCAATCCTGTCTGCGCCAATTTCTTTCGGGTATTCATACTCTATCTTTAAATCTGTTTTTATATCAGTATTTATAATGAAAGGCTCCGCTTTAAAATACTTGTCGCACATCTGATTTATTTCAAGAAGAATTGTCGGAACCACACAACTTACGGCTACCTCTTTTACATCCTGGGGCTTAAAATCACTGTTTTTCAAGAAGCTGTAAATATTTGAAGCAATCTCATCTGCAGTTTCATGCCTTGGAGTCACCATGCGCCATGACCGGGCAAGTTTATCACTGTTTATGAATAGGCCGATAACCGTCTGTGTATTTCCAATATCTATTGCAAGAAGCATCCTGTTTCCTTTCATGAGACAGTTTTATTAAACAATCTTATTGCCTTCAATTTAATATCACTTATTCAGGATAATAAATTATAATCATAGGAATTCCTGGCAGATTAACTTTCTTTTTCTCTATCAATAAACTTCAAGATATACCTGCAGTACATGGTATACTGTGTTATTGCATCTTTAACAGATTCATATATTATTTGGTCTTTTGTATCATTGTATTCATGAACCAGCCTGTTTCTCAGCCCTGCGCTTGGCGCTATTTCTTTGGCAAAACTTTCTGTATATACATCCATTCCTGACAGCGCATAAAAAGTATCTTCATAACCTTTTACTTTTTCATCACCTTTGCCAGTCTCGGCAATTATATGCTGGTTTATATCGATAGCCCTCATGATAATTTTTTCAAGCGCTCTCTCAACTGAATAAAGCTTTATAAAATCTGCTGCAATTTCAGCAAAAGAATACTTGCTTAAATCTTCCAGCCTGCTTAATTCTTCCTGAATCAGTTTTATTTTTCTTATAATAAATGTTTTATCAAGCATATTTTTTATCAAGGTATTTTTGATATTTTAAAACCTGGAGTTTTTCCAGTTTAAACAAATCCTTTGCATCATGATAAATTCGGAACGCATAAGCGCGAAATTCATTATAATCCTGGAGTTTGCCATACAGAAGCTGCGAATATTTTGCAACCTGGTAACAGAACAGCGGATCTATTCTATGAAGGGATTTTACATCCAGCTCCCTTTTTGAACTGCAGCCAAAAATATCCTCAAGGTCCGAATAAATACCAAGGTAGGCATCCAGGTCATCAGGCTTATTTCCAAGATATGCTATGTCCAGATCACTTCCAGTTTTCTGGCTGCCTTTTGCATGTGAACCGTGCAAAAGAATTAGCTTCAGGTTATATTTTTTACCTGTATTTTTAATTTTAATTTTCTCTTCTTCAGTTAAATGCATAATCTTTTATTTTCTTTTTTTAATCATTTTATAATAAAATGCGCCCAACTTACAGTTATTTTAATCGCTGCCGCATTCTGAATCCCTTCCTGTCAGTATATCTATTCCATGAGGCAGTGGGCGGTATATTAATTCAAGGCTGTCCTTTACGCCTTTTATGCTGCCGGGCAAATTAATTATTAGGGTGTTTTTTCTAATTCCGCTTACCCCGCGTGACAGTATTGAGCGGGGTGTTTTTTTCTGGCCTTCCATCCTTATAAGCTCGGAAAATCCGGGCGCCTCTCTCTCAAGGATGCCTTTTGTGGCTTCAGGAGTGATATCGCGGGGCGAAAATCCTGTCCCGCCTGTTGTAATTATAAGGCTTGCAATATTTTTATCGCAGATTTCTGCCAGTTTCTCTTTTATAATTTGCTTTTCATCTGGCACTATGCAGTATTCTGAAACAACCCATCCTTTATCCTTGAAATATTCCACAATATATTTTCCGCTCCTGTCTTCCCTCTCACCCTTAAAACCCTTATCGCTTACACTAATTACAGCCACTTTGATTTCTTTGGCAATTAAATTTCCTGGTTTATTTTCCATATTTATAACCATTCCTCATTTTTACTTAAAAATATGATAATACAAAAAGGGAGCTGCCAGATTTACTATAGCAACTATCCACTTTATTTAATAAATATACTGTCCCCGCATTTTATTGTGCCTGTTCTTATGACTTTGCAGAAAATTCCTTTCCCGGGCATAATGCATGAGCCGACTCTGCGATATATGTTGCAGGGTGCGGGGCATTCTTTGCCTATCTGGGTAACTTCAAGAATTACACCATCTGCGCTGATATCTTCTTTGCCCTGCCGCCTTTGGCTTGCCCGGCTGCCTGCTTTGCCGGAAAATATTAACCTGTCGCCTGTATGAAGTTTCTTTAAATCAATGCCTGAAGTGGTTATGTTTTCTCCGAAATCCCCGGGAACAGTTTCAACAAAAGTGCCGTTTGCTAAACTGGCAGCTTTGTTTTTTGCCTTTTCATTAAATGCCAGCATACTGTCATATGAGAGCAGGCTCACCTGCCTGTGCCAGTTGCCGCTGTGGCCGTCGCCTTTAATGCCCTCTTCATTTACTATTGCTTCTTTTACAGGAAATTTCCTGCCTCCTTTTTTGGCGTTTATATTTACTGAGACAATCTTTCCGGCCAATTTCATCTCATAGCCTTCCTTTTTTAATTATCATTTTAAAAAACCTGATTTATATATAATTTAATCCAATCTGTAAGAACAGGTTTACAATCATGGGCCACCAGTTCACATTTTACCTGCGCAATATCACATTTAACAAATTGCAAAACATCATCAATTAATAATTTGCGCTTAATTTAATATATTTCCTGCCTGCTATAATCACTCCTGCCGCCAGCTTTTTTTATAAGCTTTATATCTGTTATTTTCATATCCCTGGACAGCGCCTTGCACATATCATAAATTATAAGAAGAGAAACGCTTACTGCAGTAAGGGCCTCCATTTCAAAACCAGTTCTGTCAAAACCTTTTGCTGTTGCAGCCACTATAATTTTATTCTCTTTTTTTAAAATATTAAAATCAATATCAACAGATGTAAGCCTTGCCTGGTGGCACAATGGAATAAGCTCCCACGTTCTTTTTGCTGCAGTAATGCCTGCAATCCTTGCAGCAGCTATAACATCTCCCTTTCCAATACTGCTGGCGCTGATCTTATCAATTATTTCTGCATTAAGTAATATCTCGCCCTGCGCCACAGCGGTCCTTAAAGTTTCTTTTTTTGCGCTAATGTCAACCATTTTCATTTTTCCATTTTTATCAATATGCGACAACTGGCTCATTTTTTATCTTCAACCCCCTATTTTATTCATATATTCTTTGAGTTTTAAATTTGAAGCTTTTTTAAAGTCCTCATTGCTTTTTTCAAGCTCACCACATACAGCATTTGCCTTCTCCGGGTTTTGCCTGCAGCTTTGTCGCCTGTCCTGCGGCTTGTTTTTCATAAAAAACTTAAGCTCTGATTTAATAACTTCATCAGGGCTTGCGTTCCTGAACTTTTCCCTCAAATCATATTCAATGCCCGAAAACAGGCATAGCCTGACCCTGCCTTCTGATGTAAGCCTTAGCCTGTTGCAGTAACTGCATGCGGAACTGTCATTAATAATAAATCCAATATAACTTTTGCTTTTTTTATCCCTGTAATAAACAGATGGCCCAAAACCAATTCTTTCTTTGACCCTTTCATAGCTGCCATACTGATTGATTATTCCGATTATGCTTTGAACGCTTATTTTTTCTCCGCTATCTGCCATATAGCCGCTGCAGCATTCTACGGTGCTGCTGCCCTGATGATTGTAAGACGTTGCGCAGTTGGAGCTTTTTGGTTCATAATCCATCATTTCAATAAACCTTAAAAATAAACTATAGTCTCTTGCAAAATTTAT
>VGAZ01000081.1 GCA_016870615.1 Actinomycetota bacterium
CCCTGAAGAATGGGCTAAGGAAGCTTTAACTATGTCCAAATTGCGTTTGGTTCATTTAACCCCTTCTATTGCCTACAAATCAACTGTTTTGCCACAACCTTTCCATAATGATCCTGCTGACCAGATTATTTTAGCCACTGCCCGTGAAGAGAATGCTATAATACTTACAAAAGATGAAAGGATCCATAAATATTCTCAAGTAAAAAGCATATGGTAATTTTATTAAGGGGGACGGTTCTAGCTGCTTTTTACTCCTACTTTCCTAAGCATACTTTTTGAAGCGACTGGGGACGGTTTTTCCTGCTCCAATTTTTTCCCAGTAGAGGCCTTTTAGCAGGACCCCAACTTTTGTAAATAAGCAAGAAGAACCGTCCCCTTTAGTTAAAAAGTTTCCTTTTCATAAGGAAACTTAAATGATATACTTTCCTTATTATGAGGAAAGAAATAATAAAAAAAATAATCACGGATTTTCATGAAAGAGTACTTCCTGAAATAAAACCAAGGCTTTTTTCTATACCTGTTGACACAAAAAAGATCGTTGTCTTAACAGGGGTCAGAAGAGGCGGGAAAACATACCACCTTTACAATCTGTCAGCAAATCTTGTAAAAAATAAAACCAGCTTAAAAAATATCCTCTATTTTAATTTTGAGGATGAAAGAATAGATAAAAATACTTTTGTATTAAATGACATACTGGATTCATATACAGAACTGTATCCCGGCTTAAATTTGGCCCAATGTTATTTTTTATTTGATGAAATACAAAACGTAAATGGCTGGGAAAAATTCTTAAGAAGAATACATGAGCAGATATGCCCCAATATATATGTGACAGGATCGAATGCCACTATGCTCAGCAGGGAAATATCAACATCACTTAGGGGCAGAAGCATAAGTTATGAAATATATCCTTTAAGTTTTTCTGAGTATTTGAATTTCCTTGACATAGAGATCAACCTAAGTTCAAGCAAATCTTTATCTTATATATCAAATGCATTTGAACAGTTTTTAAAATGGGGTGGTTTTCCTGAGACTATTAAACTTGATGAGGATATAAAAATTAAGACATTCCAGGAGTATTTTAATGTGATGTTATTTCGTGACATCATAGAAAGATATAATGTTACCCAGACAGCCATACTGAAGTATTTTTGTAAAAGAATAGTTGCAGGCAGCTCGGGACAGTTCAGCATTCACAAAATCTATAATGAGATAAAATCCCAGGGTTATAAAATAAGCAAGGACACTCTTTACGAATTCCAGGGATATGTTGAAGCAATATATTTGGCCATTTTTGTACCTAAGTATTTCCAATCGGCAGTTAAACAGGAATTTTCAAAAAAGAAGGTATATTCAATTGATGCAGGACTTGCTTCTTCAATAGATCCTTTTTTTTCAAAAAATACTGGGGCGAAGCTTGAAAATGTGTTACTTCTTGAGCTTATAAAATCGAAAAAAACAGTTTATTACCATTCAAACAATTATGAGTGCGATTTCCTGATTGCAGAAAATGAGGCAATTAATGAAGCAATACAGGTGTGTACAGATACAAGCAATTCCCAAACATTAAACAGGGAAGTTAGGGGCCTTGTAAGCGCATGTAAAGAATACGGGTTGAAAAGGGGCATGATTATAACTTTATATGATGAAAAAAGTTATGAATTTGATGGCATGAAAATAAATATTATGCCGGCATACAAATTTATCCTTTCATTATAAAAAGTAAAGCTCACAGGCCTTGATTACTGTGGCAAAAGACTAATAGCCAACTAGCGAAAAAAGTGCAGCCAAAGATACCCATGAGAGAAAGGCCTCGATTAGTGACCGGGGACGGTTCTTAATGCTTCAACTTTTTCTCATAGAGGCCTTTTAGCAGAACCCCACTTTTGTAAATAAGCAAAAAGAACCGTCCCCAATCCCGCCAATTTGTTATATAATCTTTCTAAATATTTTCTACAGCAAATAAATTATTTATGATAGCATTGCATATTTCAATTTTAAATGGCATTTCCTACATCTGGAGCGAAGCAAGCAGTATTGGCGCTATTAAGGACTTACAAAATGCTGTCAAGGCAACTGGCATTGGCATAAAAGTTTCCAAAAGCAATACAGAGCTTCTTACCGCCTGGTTGCCATCATACCAAAACATAGCCTTGCCTTCATCGCCTTTAATTAAAGCAGAACCCGATAAAAAGAAAAAAGTTTGCCTGACTTCTTTTCCGGTCTTAGCCAGGCTCTTAAATATTGAAGAGTTGATCAATCTTACATCTATTGCCGAAGGCGGGAATATTTTAGAAAGCCAGGTTATTTTTGCCAGTTCGATTACCTGGACAGGAAAACTTCTTAAAATAGCCCTCGATCTTGCAGCACAGGAGAGATTTCTGCCAACTTTAATTCAGCACAATGGTTCCTGGGAAGCCCGCTGGCTGCCGGTACCTGGTGACGACAGTGATAAGCAGCTTGAAAAACTTTCTGCTGATATGCCTGCAGTTTGCCGCTGCTTAAATAATGATATAGAAAAAGCGCCTGGCACACCAGCTCAGTCAGTTGTGAATATGTTTCTTGCAAAAAGTATTGACGCTATTATCAGAAATGCCAATTCTTCACAAAACAACAGAAATGGCGGCCGCCATCATCAAAAAAAGCCCGATAGCCTGCACGATACATGGACTATTGCATTGACTGCACAAAATCCACAGGTTGTGTGGGCCAACGAGCAGGAAATATGCAACTTTTCAAAGCAGCTTGCAGATTGGAGACGGCCCGTTGATTTAATTGCCAGTTCACCCTTTAAATTCTGTTTCCGCCTCTCTGAACCTCAGGAAGATGAAAATAAATGGTGCCTGGATTATCTGCTGCAGCCAAAGGATGACCAGAGCCTTAATCTGCCGGTAGCAGAGCTCTGGGAAAAAAAATCCAGGATAGTAAAACAACTGCAGAAGTATAAGGGTTTACCCACAGAGTTTATTTTGATGGCTCTTGGGCAGGCTGCCGGTTTATGTCCATATGTCGCACAAAGTCTAAAAAATAAAAATCCCGGAGGTTTTGACCTGGACGCAGGCGGGGCATTAACTTTTTTGAAAGAACATGCAGAAGCTCTGCAATCCAGTGGTTTTACAGTGCTTTTGCCTTCCTGGTGGGTGGGGCAGGCTGCGGCAAAGCATCTGGGATTAAAAGTTAAAGCCAGAAGTCCGCAAATGCAAACCGGAGGTAGTGCGCTGACGCTTGATTCCATGATAGAGTTTGATTATACAGCGGCACTTGGCAGCGATGAGATTAGCCTTGAAGAGTTAAAATTTTTAGCAAGACTAAAAGCGCCACTGGTAAAACTTCGGGGCCAATGGACACAGATAAATCAGGAACAGATCCATTCTGCCATAATTTTGCTTGAAAAACAGAAAAGCATGTCAGCCCCGGCCCGCCAGTTACTGGCTACTGCTCTTGGTGAAGGTAAGCAGATTGCGGGGCTGTCAGTTAATATAGTCCAGGCGACAGGCTGGTTAAATGATTTGCTGGAAAAATTAACCGGGCGAGCTGAATTTAGCACCCTGGCTCAACCGCATGGATTTAAAGGAAAACTCAGGCTTTACCAGAAACGCGGTTTTTCGTGGCTGGCATTTCTGCGCCAATGGGGTCTTGGAGCGTGTCTTGCCGATGACATGGGTTTAGGTAAAACGGTACAGACCCTGGCTTTGCTCCAGAGAGAGTTTATTGCAGGCAAAACAAAGCCGGTGCTGGTAATCTGCCCGACAACTGTTATTAATAACTGGCGCAAAGAGGCAGAGATTTTTACTCCTGGGATTAAAGTTATGGTTCATCACGGCACCTGCAGGCATAAAAATCAGTCTTTTAAAGAAGCTGTTTTAAACAATGCTATTGTTATTTCCAGTTATGGATTGCTACAGCGTGATATTGATTTCTTAAGGCAAGTCAGCTGGGCAGGGGTGATTCTTGATGAGGCACAGAATATAAAAAATCCTGAAACCTCGCAATCAAAAGCAGCGCGCTTGCTGACTTCAGAATACCGGATAGCGCTGACAGGCACGCCTGTTGAAAACCATGTGGGCGATATCTGGTCATTAATGGAATTCTTAAACCCGGGACTTTTAGGCAGCCAAAGCTCATTTAAAAACAAATTTTACAAACCAATACAGTTATGTAGAGATCCTGATTCATCAGACAAACTTAAAGCATTGACGGCCCCCTTTATTCTTCGCCGCCTAAAAACAGACAAATCCATTATTTCTGATTTGCCTCAGAAGATGGAAATGAAGGATTACTGCACCCTTACCAGGGAACAGGCATCTCTTTATAAGGCAGTTACAGATGATATGCTCAGGCAGGTTGAGCAGGCTGAAGGCATCAATAGGCGGGGGCTTGTTCTTGCCACTCTAATGAAGCTAAAACAGGTTTGCAACCACCCTGCTTTATTTGTAAAAGACAATTCCTCAATTGCTGAGCGCTCCGGCAAATTGCAAAGACTCAAAGATATGCTTCTTGAAATACGGGAATTAAAAGAGCGCATACTGGTATTTACCCAGTTTGCTGAGATGGGCGGCTTGCTGGCGCGGTATTTTCAGGATCTTTTTGCAGAAGAAGTTTTCCTGTTGTGTGGGGGGACAAGTAAAAAGAAACGGGATGAAATGGTGGATCGTTTCCAGAATGATGAGAATGCCCCTCATATTTTTATTCTATCACTTAAAGCCGGCGGAACAGGGTTAACGCTGACCCGGGCTAATTATGTAGTACATTATGATCGCTGGTGGAATCCGGCCGTTGAAAACCAGGCCACTGACAGGGCTTTCAGGATTGGCCAGACAAAAAATGTCCAGGTTCATAAGTTTATTGTTGCAGGCACCCTTGAAGAACGCATTGATGAGATGATTGAAAAAAAGACAGGTATTGCAAACCAGGTTATTGGCAGTGGCCAGCAGTGGTTAAGCGAACTGTCCAATGAAGATTTAAGTAAACTAATAAAGCTTGGAAGCGAAGCTCTAGGAGAGTAGATATGAGTCGGCATTACGATTATTATGATTATTACGATTGGTATGAACCGTCAAGGCCCAAAGAAGTAAAAGGCGGCATTAAAGCGCAGAGCAAGCGCGGTTCTTTTAGCCAAAAGTGGTGGGGAAAACTCTGGATTTGCACACTTGAAAGCTTTGATATTGGCGCCAGGCTTTCCCGCGGGCGTTCATATGCCCGTATGGGCCAGGTTGCAAGTCTTGACATTGAAAAAGGATGTGTTTATGCAGAAGTCCAGGGTTCCCGACAAGAAGCCTACCAGATTTGCATTAAACTTAAAACCTTCACTGAGGAACAATGGCGCAAAGCGATAGAAGGGATTTTGGAAAAGCCTATTTTTGCAGCGCAACTGCTCGGCAATGAAATGCCGCAGGAAATTGAATCGGTATTTAAAAAAGCAGGGCTGTCTTTGTTTCCCCAAGAGAAAAAAGATTTGGAAACAAGCTGCTCATGTCCTGACTGGTCCAATCCCTGCAAGCACATTGCCGCAGTATTTTATTTGATGGCAGAAGCTTTTGACAAAGATCCTTTCCTGCTTTTTAAGATGCGCGGTATGGAGCGAAACGAATTCTCAGGCTCACTCCAGCATGCTGGTGCAGCAGGAGATAAAGATAGGAGCAAAACCGGGGCTGCAGCATTAATAATTAAGCATGATCCATTGCCCACAGATTCCAGCCTGTTCTGGGGACAAAGTTCTGCGACAGTTATTGGTACAAGTGGTGCTGCTCACGTTGGATTACATGCGGCTCTTCCCAAACGTTTAGGATCTCTTGCATTCTGGCGCTCTGATAAAAACTTCATTGATGAGATGGAAAGAATTTATAGGAATGCTTCAGGCTATGTAAGCAGCTGATAAAGCAGTTGCCCTTGAAATAAAAAGCGGCAGAATGATTTTTGATAAAGGATTAAAAAGCATTAAAGTGCTTTGGGGAGATGGAAAAATAAAGCATATCCTGGTTGTGAGCCAGGAAAAATACCCAAGGGAGCTTTATTGAATAAAAATACTTCCATGGCAGATATTTCTGGAAATGTAATGCCCTGCCCTAAACTAAAGAGAACTGTCTTCATATTCCCAATTATTCAGGATAAATTTCAAAATAATCAAATCCCAGAGGTATTAATGAATTGAAATGCTTCCTGTCCAAAGTAAGGATACAGTTTATTTTAAGCCTTTCAGCAATTGCAACTATTGCACCATCTACATATCCTATATCCAGGGTACTGTATTTTTTAAGGATTTCCGCAATCCTTACCAGGTCCGGGAATTTAATTATTTCAATATGTAGATTAACAGATATTATTTCTTCAATAAATTTTATTTCAATGGAGGACCCAAACTTTTTGTTAAGCATATAACATGCCTCAGGAATCACAGGCGAAGGTACAATGAGTCTGAAATCTCCTTTATCAATAATATCTGATATCTTATGATGGTGTTCACAGCTTCTGTCTACCAGGCTTATTATGGCGCTTGTATCAATAATTGCTTCCATTAATCTTCTCCAAATCCACTGTTTTTCAGAAATTCTTCATCTTTTTGCGCAAAATAGGGGTCCTTGCTTTCTGCAATACCAATAATGCCAATTTTCTTTTTAGTGATTTTTTTAGCCACAAATTCTGTAACAGCTTCCTGTATTAAGAATGTCTTGGATTTATTTGTGCTTCTAGATAAAGCTTCTAACTTAAGCATAATATCTTTTTCTAGCAGCACTGAAGTTCTTTCCTTTTCCATTTAATACACCAGTCCTTAACAACCATTGAAAATAAATTAAAATATATTATTAATATTAATATATTAATAATATTGTGTCAAATAAAATAAATGCTTAGCTATATTTATGTCGATAAAATTTATAAAAAGCTTTAAAATCTTATAAAGAATAAGAAGAAAATATAAATTTCTTAATAATATGGTAGAATTTTCTATTATTCTATTATTAATTACTGAATGGGGTGAACCCCTTCTCTTAGACACATTGTATTACTAAAATAAGTTAAGTTAGAATAAGCTGATGAAGGCCTAAGAGTAATAAAAGAAGGTCTCGTCAACATGAGAACAAGAAGAACATTTGGTGAAAAGTTTAAAAAAAAGGCATAGAGGTGAAAAGAAATTTTTTGAAAATAAAAATAAATAACTTTTTAAAAATACTTTTTTTTATAATACTTGATATATTAAGTGTATATTCTGCAATTTTTATAGGTCTAGCAATAAGGCTTGAGGCAATATTTCACAGGATTATATAAAAATTGCGTTTATAGACAGCATTTTTATTTCCGCAATATTTATCATTTTCTTTTTTGCACTGGGCATATACAGAAGTTTATGGAGATACGCAGGTTCAAAACAATACATTAAATTAATAGTTGCATGCATGCTTGCAACTGCTGTCTCGGTATTTATTGAAATTCTATTACCCCGAAGGTTACCCCTATCAGTACTTGCAGTGCTATTCTTTGTTATTTTGCTTTTTTCTGGGGGCATTCGTATTTCGTATAGGGTATTGCCCAGATTTTTAAAAAGTAGGAATGGCGTATCTAACCAGACTAGTGTCATGTCACACTTGTAAAGTCGTAAAATAAATGCTATGATTTCTTTATTATCAACTCCTACTAAAGGGGGCAGATATGAAGAAATACTCAGTGACACTTACAGAAGAGGAACGGGATTTTTTGAATGAGATGACTTCAAAAGGAAAGCACAGATCCCAGAAAGTATTAAACGCACTTACCCTTCTGGCATGCGATGAAGGCAAGTATCAAAACTCTCGTTCCACCAATGCAGAAATATCAAAAGTGCTAAATACCAGTATGAGAAAGATAGACAGGGTTAAAAAAAGATTTGTCACACAGGGATTAGATGTAGCCTTAAACGGCAAAAAGAGTGACCGGGTCTATGAGAAAAAGGCAGACGGGGATTTTGAAGCACATCTTATTTCCCTCTCCTGCAGCAGTCCCCCCGAAGGTTATGCCCGCTGGTCGCTGAGGCTTTTAGCCGATAGGGCAGTAGAACTTAACTATATTGACAATATATCATATGAAACAGTACGAAGGGTTCTAAAAAAAACGAACTTAAGCCCTGGAAGAAAGAACAGTGGGTAATCCCACCACAAGAAAATGGAGAGTTTGTGGCAAATATGGAAAAGGTTTTAGATATATACAAGAAGTTACTTGACCCAAGATATCCAGTTGTATGCATGGATGAATCCCC